>NZ_JAJOHW010000088.1 GCF_021129195.1 Chromobacterium aquaticum
GCGAAGCTGGCGAGCAGGGTGTTGAGATCCATGGGCTTAAGGTTCGTTGAGCGATGGTTTTATCGGGGCGAACACAGGCTGCATGCGGGTTTCGCGCCGCTGGCAGCTGCTGGTTTCAGCAGCTGTTGATAGTTCTTGTTAAAAAGCGAGCTTATTCTATGTGTTTTTGCTGGTCGGCACAAAGGCTTTGATGCCAAAGGGATTTTGTTTTAATCGAAACCAGTTGGATAGGCCGACGTCGGCTGAGCCGGATCAAGACGGGCCGGTTTCGGGTTTGCCGCGGACGGCCGTGGGTGCGACAATCTGGCGCTGACATGGTTCACGCACTGTTCTACAATGCCAACCGTATGTTTTTGACCCTGCCCGCGGGCAGGTTTTTTTATTGGGAGACGTCTGAGCCATGACTTGGCAGGATTTCAAGACGCAATACCTGGTGCGCTTCTGGGCGCCGGTGCCGGCGGTGATCGCCGCCGGGGTGTTGTCCGCTTATTATTTTGGCATTACCGGCACTTTCTGGGCGGTGACCGGGGAGTTCACGCGCTGGGGCGGCCACGCCTTGCAGCTGTTTGGCTTTCATCCGGAAACCTGGGGTTATTTCAAGGTGATCCACCTGGAAGGCACGCCGCTGGACCGGGTGGACGGCATGATGATCATAGGCATGTTCGCCGGCTGCCTGTCCGCGGCCTTGTGGGCCAATAACGTCAAGCTGCGCATGCCGCATCATCGCGTCCGCATCGCGCAGGCGGTGCTGGGCGGTTTGATCGCCGGTTTTGGCGCGCGGCTGGCGATGGGCTGCAATCTGGCGGCCTTCTTCACCGGCATTCCGCAGTTTTCCCTGCATGCCTGGCTGTTTGCGCTGGCGACGGCGGCCGGTTCCTGGTTTGGCGCGCGCGTGACCATGCTGCCGGTGTTCCGCATCCCGGTGAAGCTGCAGAAGGTGAGCGCGCCGCAGCCCTTGCAGCAGCGCGAGGACCAGGCGCGGCGTCGTTTCCGCCTGGGCATGCTGATTTTCGTCGCCTTCACGCTGTGGGCGCTGGCCCGCACCTTCTCCATGCCCAAGCTGGGGCTGGCGGCCTTGTTCGGCCTGGCTTTCGGTCTGATCATCGAGCGCGCGCAGGTGTGCTTCACCTCGGCCTTCCGCGATCTGTGGCTGACCGGCCGCACCCAGATGGCCAAGGCCATCATCGCCGGCATGGCGGTGAGCGTGATTGGCGTGTACAGCTATGTGCAGCTGGGCGTGCCGCCCAAGATTCTGTGGGCCGGCCCGAATGCGGTGATAGGCGGGGTCTTGTTCGGCTTCGGCATCGTGCTGGCCGGCGGCTGCGAAACCGGCTGGATGTATCGCGCGGTGGAGGGCCAGGTGCATTATTGGTGGGTGGGGCTGGGCAATATCGTCGGTGCCACCTTGCTGGCGGCGTGGTGGGACGATATCGCGCCGGCGGTGGCTACCGATTACGCCAAGGTCAATCTGCTGGCGGTGTTTGGCCCGCAAGGCGGCCTGGTGCTCACTTACGCGATGTTGGCGCTGGCGATGCTGGCGGTGATGTGGTGGGAAAAACGCTTTTTCGCCAATAAGGCGCGGACGGCTAGATTCAGCAAGGAGGCGGCATGAGCAAGCAGAGTTACACTCCCAATTACCGTTTGGACATGATGGGCGAGCCTTGCCCGTATCCGGCGGTGGCCACGCTGGAGGCGATGCCGCAGCTGCGGCCGGGCGAAATCCTGGAGGTGGTGACCGATTGCCCGCAGTCGATCAACAACATTCCGCTGGACGCCAAGAACCATGGCTACACCGTGCTGGAAATCCAGCAGGACGGCCCGACGATACGCTATCTGATCCAGCGTTGAGGCTACTTTCCCGCCTGGCTTTAGCCGATGGCGCGAAATGGAAAGCCCCCGGCGAACCTCGCGTTCGCCGGGGGCTTTTTTACTGCCCGATCAGGCTGACGTCGCCTAATTTAATACTCGGCACAATGCCGTTTGACGCCAAGCGCAATAGCGGATGGTGGATGTCCAGGCCGGGGATGCCATGTTCATGCACCGGGATGGCGAGGTCGTGAACGGTATGCTCGTCGCTGTTGGAGGCGATGTGTGGCAGCACATAGATCGCGAAGAACTGCACGGACCAGTCTTGTTGGATGGGTGGTTTGGCGGTGTAGGTAAACGAAACGCTGGTCTTAAAGCCGGCGGGGATCGTCAGGTAGCTGGTGCCCAAAGAGCCATCGGATTGATCCACGGGGGTTGGGGGAAGTTGAATGATGCGGCCCTTGTCGGGGCCGGAGGGAATTGGGGTTCCGGAAGAGAAAGCCAGTATGCTGCCGGGCGTCAGGCCTTTGTAGCTCAGGCCTATCAGGAACTGGTATTCGGTGCCTGGCCGCAAGGAGGTGGTGTCCAGGGTGAAGTGGTCGGTATAAGTAGGAATGCCCTTGTTTACCAAAGTTACATTCCGCCATCCCATATTGGGGTGGCTTGCAATGTAGCTGGCCAATTGAGCCATGGTGCTGATTTCCCCATCCGGCGGCAGGGGGTTGGGGTGGTTGGCGGTGCTGATCCGGGTAATCAGGCAGCTGTGGATTTCCGATGTGGGCAAAAAGGTGAAGGGCTCCGGCGTGACGGTAACCTCATTCACATCATTGGCCACCACTTGTACATAGTCTTGGTTCGAGCTGGTTTTGAGTTGGTTTTTGGACCATAGCGATGGAAACAAAAACAGATTTTGCGGGCAGTAGTACAGATAAATCTTGCCTGAATCGGCGCCGGAGGACAGGTTTTTGCCACGGACATAGAAATAATTCTGCTGCATGAAGATTGTGGGTTTGCCAACGTCGGCATTATAAGTTTTGGCCCCGAATGCTTGCTGTGGGTGAGGTTCGACCGAAATGCCATTCGGAATGATGTCTGGGGAGTTGGTCCAGGTTCCTCCTGTATAAGGGGTGATGCCGGTATCGTTGAGCGCTTTCCTGATCAAGATGTCATTCCATTTGGTGCTCATGAGATCTACTCCTGAAAAAAGACATATATTGAGCGCATGCGGGATTCCGTTGCGTTTAGTGTTGGGAATATGTGAATAGGCGAGTGCGGCGGTTTTTCCGGTATGGAGCAGGCGGCAGGCAAGGAGAGTGTATTGATCTCGGAAGCCGAGTCGTCATGGCAAGTCGCACCCAATTAGCATAAGGCCCGATTTGAACGATTAGCCGGTGCGAAAATACTTAAGTGGAAATCTGGGTGATTGAATTTAAGAGGCGCGGTACTTAAGTGTGGTGGAAAGCGGCCTAATGCAGTTGGTCTTATATCTACAAAAAGGCCAGTTTTGGGGCGCGAGGCACGAAATCAGCAGAACATGGATAAAAAGGCCAGTTGCGTGGGAGTGAGGCGATCAAGGTAGGCCCTGCATGCCCCCGCGCTTATCGCGCGGGGGCTGGCTTAGCTTTCGCAGCCGGCGAGGAAGTCGCGGGTGGCGGTGGCGCCGGCTTGGAGTAGGCGCTGATAGTTGTCGTCGCCGGGGCTGATGTCAAATTCAGTAGCGCTGATGTCGCCGGTTTTTATGCTGATGCTGCGCGCCTGATCCCGCGGCGAATACTGATAGTTCAGGTTTTGCGCTTGCCAGGCGCTCTGGGCGATGTTCTGGATGTGCTGGATCAGGTTGGCGTCCGGTGACTGCTTGCCAGGCGGCGCGTCGAAACGGGCGCCGAAGGTTTTCTCCTCCTCCTTATCTTCTCCCTGCTTGGGCTTTGCTGGGTACTTGTCGTCGAAGAAGTTGATCGGGTAGTTCCAGATAGTGCCGCCGTCGACGAATACGCCGGCTTGTTGGCCGGGGTAGCTGAAGTTTTGCGCTTCGAAGAAGAAGGGGATAGACATGGAGATGCGCACCGCCTCGGCCACTTCCACGTCCGGCGTCAGCTCGGCGGAGAATATTCTGGCTTGATGGGCGTTGGCGTCGCAGCCTATCACGTGGAGCTGGCGGAAGGGCTGGTCGTTTTTGTGCAGCGCCGGCTTGGCGAAGTCGGCGAAGGTGTATTTCTTGTCCGGCCGGCCGTCCTTGAACTGGCTGGCGACGACATTTTTCAGCCAGTGGTAGAAGTAGTCGCTGGAATACCAGCCTTTCTTGTTGAACAGGCGCAGCAGGCAGATGAAGTCTTCAAGCGAGACGTTGTTCGCGTGCGGTTGCAGGGCCAGCTGGGCCTGGAAGGCCTTGTGCGCGGCCTGCAGTTGCGGCGTGGCCGGATCAGCCACTTTTTGCGGGATCTTGCTGTAGTCCAGGGAGTCGGACAGCTCCCGGGTCTTGGCCGCGCTGAGGCGGAAACTGATCAGCATGGAGGAGATGGCGCCGGCGGAGGAGCCGACCACGCGCTGGATTTGCGCCAGCGCGCCGGCCCGCTCCAGTTCCTCCAGCATGCCCAGGTAGGCGATGCCCCAGACGCCGCCGCCGGACAGCGCGAGGTTTTCGAATGAATATTTCATATGCCGCTCCTTGTCGTTGAAATGGGAATGACTCGCCATTTATGTTTACGGCATGGAGCGGCGTTTGCGGCTATTAGTTGACGCGGGGCCCGGGCTTGCCGGCCTTTCGGCCAGGTGTGGCCACCGCGCCGCGCACTTCGAAGCGGATTTTCTCCACCACCAGGCCCTTGGCGTCGCGCAGTTCCAGCGCGTGGCGGCCGGGCCAGGGGAACCAGGGCAGGCTGGCGCCGGCGCCCAGGCGCTTGCCGTTCAGCCACCATTGCGGGCGGGCCACGCCGCGCGCGCGCAATAACAGGCGCTGGTTGGCCGGCGGGATGTCCGGGTCCAGCGCGTAGACGCTGCCATCCACCGGCGCGGCGATGCCCGGCGTCTGGCTGGCGGCGCTGCCGCGCTCCGGCACGATCAGCGCGCGCTCGGTGCCGGCCAGGAACCATTCGCGGCGGCTGGCTTCCACATCCCCTTCATAACGCACGTTCTGGCTCACCACGCCGGGCGGCGGGGGCGGCGGCAGGGAGGCCGGCGCGCCTTGCTGGGCGCGGTCCAGCACCGCCTGCCACACCGGGGCCGCGCCGTGCATGCCGGACACGTCCCACATCGGCTCGCCGGCGGCGTTGCCCACCCATACCGCCACCGTGCGCTGGCGCGAGAAGCCCACCGCCCAGTTGTCGCGCATGTCCTTGCTGGTGCCGGTCTTGACCGCGCTCCAGTAACGGGTGGACAGCGCGCTTTCCAGGCCGAAGGTGCGTGCGCGCGCGGTGCGGTCGGACAGGATGTCGGCGATGATGAAGCTGCTGGCGGCGTCCAGCTGCCGCTGCGGCTTGGGCTTGGGGTCCGCCAGCGTCCAGCGGGTCGGGCTGGCCAGGCCTTGATTGGCCAGGGTGCGGTAGGCGTTGGCCAGCTCCAGCAGGCGGATGTCGGCGGCGCCCAGCGCCAGGCTGAAGCCGTAGTAGTCGCCGTCCTGCTGCAGGCTGCTCAGACCCAGCCGGTACAGGCGGTCGCGCAGCGCGTTGGGGCCCACCATTTCAATGGCGCGCACCGCCGGCACATTGAGGGAGGAGGCCAGCGCGGTGCGCGCCGACACCAGGCCCTTGAAGTCCTTGGCGTAGTTTTGCGGCGCGTACAAGCCGGCGCCGGTTTGCAGGCTTAGCGGGCTGTCATCCAGCAGGGAGGCGGCGCTCAGGTAGCGCCGCTCCAACGCCAACTGATAGAGGAAGGGTTTGAGGGTGGAGCCGGCCTGGCGCAGCGAGGTGACGCCGTCCACTTCGGCGGCGTTGGACAGGCCGCGGCCGCTGGAGCCCACCCAGGCCAGGATGTCGCCGCTGGCGTTGTCCAACACCACCAGCGCGCCGTCCTGCACATTGCGCTGCGCCAGCGCGGCCAGGTGGCGGCGCAGCACCGAGGCGGCGTAGCGCTGCAGGCCTAGGTCCATCGTGGAGGCGATGCGGCTGCCGGCCGTCAACGGCTGGCGCTGCAGCAGCTTTTGGGCGAAGTGGGGCGC
The DNA here is from genome assembly GCF_021129195.1 of Chromobacterium aquaticum. Classification (GTDB taxonomy): domain Bacteria; phylum Pseudomonadota; class Gammaproteobacteria; order Burkholderiales; family Chromobacteriaceae; genus Chromobacterium; species Chromobacterium aquaticum. Next base: position 5,960 of record NZ_JAJOHW010000088.1, read on the forward strand.
GTCCTGTTCCGCCAGCGGATTGGCGGCGCGGCTCTGCGCCAGCGCCTGGCGGGTGCGCACCGCCAGCGCCGCGCAATTGGGCTGGCGGCGCATGTCCTGCAGAATGCGGCAGGCGCGGGCGGCCACTTTGTCCGGCGCGGCGTTGGGCGCGCGGATCAGCGCCACCGCGATGGCGGATTCTTCCAGATTGAGGCCGGCCGGCAGTTTGCCGAACAAGGTGGCGGACAAGGCGGACAGGCCCACCAGCTCGCCGCGGAAGCCGACCAGATTGAGGTAGGCCTCCAGGATCTGCGCCTTGCTCCAGTGGGTTTCCAGCCAGGCGGCGGACCAGCCCTGGCCCATTTTCTGCCACAGGCTGCGGCCATTGCGGCCCACCTTGAGATCGTTATCCAGCAGGCCGGCCAGCTGCATGGTCAGCGTGGACGCGCCGCGGGTGCGGGTGTTCCACAGATTGCCCCAGGCCGCGGCGGCCACGCCGGACCAGTCCACGCCGCTGTGTTGATAGAAACGCCGGTCTTCCGACACCACCAGCGCGTGGCGGAAGGCGGGCGAGGTATCGGCCAGCCCCACCCAGTCCAGCCGCCGGCCTTGCTTGTCCACCCGCAGCCGCTGTAGCGGCTGGCCGTTGCGGTCCAGCACCACCACGTCCGACGGCCGCCATTCCGCCTTGACCTGCTGAAAGCTGGGCTGGGCCAGCGCCGGCGCGGCGGCGGCGCTCAACGCCAGCGCCGCCAGCCACTTCCGGGGACCTCGAAAAACCGTCGCGAGCGGTTCGAGAGCAAGGCGCACCGCGCACAGCGACCGAGATAGTACAAGTCGTACAGCGAGGGAGCGAGCACGAAGCAACGCGGCTATTGGACCGCGTAGCAGGTTTTTCGAGGTCCCTTTCCATCGTCTGTTATTTGCCATCAACTACCTTGAACACCGGGTTGGGCGACATGCCGAACACGTCCGGCGCGTACAGTGCTTCCACCCGCGTCGGCGGCAGCTTGAAGGCGCCGGGGTTGTTCAGGCGCATGGTGTAGCTGGCTTTCAGGCCGCCGCGCGGCACGTAGCCGTAGTAGGCGCGGTAGCCGGAGAAGCGGCGCTCCACGTAATCGGCGGGGTCGCCGTCGTTGTCGGCCTTGGCGTTGATCGCGGAATCCCGGCCCAGGCCGGAACCCAGGATGGTGGCGCCGGCCGGGATCGGGTCGTTGACCACTACCCAGGTCATATCGCTTTGCGCCTGGATTTCCAGTGTGACCTTGACCACGTCGCCGGGCTGGTACTGGCCGCTGGTTTTCTGGCTGACCGGGCTCAGCGTTTTCTTGATGCTGTAGCCGGCGTAGCGCGGCGCCTTGAGCGCGATGGCGGCTTCGGCCTGGATGGTGGCCCACGGCGCGCCGCCGCCGGCGTGCTTGAGCTGCAGGCTGCCGCCGCCGGCGGGCCAGGGCAGCAGGCCCAACTGTTTGACGCCTTCCTGCGGCCAGCCCAGGTTCAGTTTGGCGCCGCCCAGCGCGGCGCTGGTCTGGCCGCTGACCGGCGTGGTTTCGAATTGACGCGAGAATTGCGCGACGGCCAGGCTGCCCCACAGATTGGACGTGGTGGTGCCCCAATGGCCTTTTTGCTGACGCCCCAGCAGGCCGGTGAGCAGGCGCGGCATGTCCGCTTGCCAGCCCGGCAGCTTGCGCACCGTCAGCAGCAGCTTGGCGGCGTTGACGTCGGCGCTGCCCATCAGCCACCAGGCGTTGTCGCTGGCCTCGGTGCTGAAGCCCATGCGCGTGCCCTGGTAGGTGAGACGCGCGCGCAGCAGGTTTTCCGCCTCGCTCAGCCGCGCGGCGCGCTGCGGGATGTCGGCGGCGCGGTTCAGCAGCGCCAGCCAGTCCACCAGCATGGCGGTGCTCATCTTCTGCGGGTTGAGATCCAGCACGTCCAGCATGGCCGGGCGGAAGCGGCCGTAGCGCGCGAGCGCTTCCATTGCGCTCAGGCGGCGGGCGTCTGCGTCCTGGCGGCCCAGCGGCAGATCGCGCTTGATCCGGCCCTCGACGAAGGCGGACAGGCCGTCCAGCAGCCGCGCGCGCTGGGTTTCGGGGATGGCGACGCCGGCTTCGTGGGCGGCGGCCAGCAGATAGCCGCTGAGGATGTCGCTGCCGCGATCCGGCGCGCCTTCGGCCAGCGGGAAGTAGGCGGCGAGGCCGCTGCCGTCCAGATACAGCGGCAGCTCGCTCATCAATTGATCCCAGCGCTTGGCGTCGGCCAGGCCCAGCGCCACCGAGCTGCGCTGTTCCAGGCAGACATAGGGGTAGTCCTGGAACCAGCGGCGCACGCCGGGCAGTTCATTGCCCAGCTTGGCCTGCAGGCTGACGCGGATGCCGCCGCGGCCGGGCAGGGCGCCCGGCGGCAAGGCGACGGGGATGCTCAGTTCCGGCGCCACGCGTTGCAGCGTGGCCTGCTCCACGGTGATGGGCACCGCCGGCTCGATTTCCTGGCGCAGCGCCAGCTTGTCGGCGGCCTTGCCGTCCACTTGCTGGGCGCTGAAGCTCCATTTCAGCTCCTTGACGTCGTTGGGCACCGTCACCGGCCAGCTCAACAGCCGCGCTTCGCCCACCGGCAGGCTGATTTCCTGCGGCGGCAAGGCCGGCAGGCCGGGCGCGCCGGCCTGGACCTTGACCTTGAGCGGTTTGTCGCCGCCGTTGCGCACGGTGACGCCGGCGCTGAACTGGTCGCCTTCGCGCGCCAGCGGCGGGATGCCGGAGCTTAGTTGCAGGTCCTGGGTGACATTGAAGCCGGCTTCGCCGGTGCCGAACAAATCATTGCCCGCGTCGGCCACCGCCACCAGGCGGAAGCGGGTCAGCGCGTCGTTGATCGGCACTTTGACGCGGGCGCTGCCGTTGGCATCCAGCACCACGCGCGGCTGCCACAGCAGCAGGGTGTCCAGCAGTTCGCGAGTGGGCGCCTTGCCGCCGCCGCCGCCCGGAGGCAGCGATTTGCGGCCGTAATGGCGCTTGCCCACCACTTCCAGTTGGGCGGTGGCGGTTTCCACGCCGTAGCTGTGGCGCTGGTACATCGCCTGCATCAGTTCCCAGCTGCGGTTGGGCTGCAATTCCAGCAGCGCCTCGTCCACGGCGGCGAAGGCCACTTCGGTGCCGGCCGGCGCCGGCTTGCCGCCGGGCAGCTTGACCTGGATGGTCACGTCGGCGGTTTCGCGTATGCCGTAGCTCTTGCGCGCCGGGCTCACCGTCACGTCCAGCCGCTTGGCGGCGTCGCCCACCTGGATTTCGGCGATGCCGTATTTGAAGGCCGGTCGCGACAGGTCCACCATGCTGGTGGGCGGGGTGTAATCGCCGCCTTCGTTCCAGTAGGCGTCCCACCATTCGCTCGGGGTTTTCCAGCCCCAGGTGAAGAAGGAGTACCACGGCACTTCGCGCACGCGGCCGCGCACCGCCAGCACCGAGACGTAGACGTTAGGGGTCCAGCCCGGCTCGATCTTGAGCTCGATCACCGGGTTCTTGCCTTCCAGTTCCACCACTCGGGTTTCGATCACGCCTTCGCGCTCTATCGCCAGCCAGGCGGTGGCTTTGCGGAAGGGCATGCGTACCTGGAAGCGGGCGGTTTCGCCGGGCGCGTAGCTGATTTTTTCCGGCAGGATGTCGATGCGGTCGTTGTTGTCCACGTCGAACCACAGCTCGTCGTGCTTGCTGACCCACACCGATTGCGCGCTTTGCGCCAGGTTGCCGTTGTCGTCGCTGGCTTCGGCGATCAACTCCATATCGCCGGCATCCTTGAGATTGATTTCGCAGAACATCAGGCCGCGGCCGTCGGTGCCGCCGCTGCACACCTTGCCCTTGTCGTCGGTTTCCTCATTGTGGTCCCAGGCGTAGAAACCGCCCACCAGCCGCTTGCGGCTGGACAGGTAGCGGTGTTCGCGCAGGCTGATCTTGACGTTCTTGCCGGCCAGCGGCTTGCCGGCGGTGTCCAGCACCACGGCCTTGAGCTGCAGCGCGCGGCCGGCGGTGATCCAGCTGTCCACGCTGATGCCCACTTGCAGGCCAGCCGGCCACAGCGGAATGCGGCGGGTCAGGGTTTGCACTTCGCCGTTGGGGTCGCGGTAGGCGGCCTCGGTGACCAGATCGTAGCGGCGGTCCAGCTTGGGCAGCTTGTCCAGCGTGGTCTTGCCGTTGCCGTTGGCGTCCAGTTGCAGCGCGGACTTGTCCAGCAGCACCTTGCCATCGAGCGAGGACTCGGCCTGCTCGCGCTGGCGCTGCGGCGGCGAGAAGCTGTAATCCTCATAACCCTTGATGCGCTGGTAGGCGTCGGCCAGCATGGCGCTGACTTCCACCGGCCAGCCCTTGGCCGGGCCGCCGTTGCCCCAGGACAGGGACACATTGAGCGGCAGCTGCTTGGGCGCGATGCCGGCGTTCTTCACCGTGGAGATGCGGCCGCTCATGGTGGGCAGGCGGAATTCCTCCACCCGGAAACCGCCGCTGCGCAGCGAATAGCCGTCCAGCTCCGGGCTGGACGGCTTGTCCTTGTCGTCCGGGCCGCGCGCGCCCTTGCGTTCCAGGTAGAGGGTGTATTCGCCCAGCTTGGCTTCCTTGGGCAGCGCGTAGCTGCTCTCCGCGTAGCGGCCATTGCGCCAGCTCAGCGGCAGGTTGATTTCGTCGCCGCTGCCGTCGTGGACGATGCGCAGTTGCTGCGGCAGCTGGCCGGGCTTGAGCTGCGCCAGGCCGCGGCTGACCTGGGTGCGCAGCAGATGCTTCATCGACACGGTTTCGCCGGCGCGGAACAGGGCGCGGTCCAGAATGGTGTGGGCCAGGATGTTGGGGCTGTCGCTCCACTGGGTGGGGAAGGGGAAGCGCCAGGATTCTATGCCGCGGTTCCAGCTGGAACGCACGAAGGACACGTCGTCGTTGCCGTTGGCGTCCTTGGCGGTGGCGGTGATGAACAGGCCGGACAGTTCTTCGTTATCGCAGTTGCCGGCCGCCAGCACGGATTTGACCGCGGCCACGCCCTTGGCGTCGGTCTTGCCGGCCCACAGCGCATTGCCCTTGCAGTCGTAGATGTTGACGCGGGCGGCCGGCACCGGCTTGCCCTTGTCCAGCGTGGTCACCCACACCGCGGCGTTTTCCTTGGAGCTCTTGAAGTGCACCGCCATATTGGTGACCAGCGCGGCGGTGCGCACATACATCGGCTTATTGCTGGCCAGCAGCGATTTGCCCAGCAGCCGCGACGACACTTCCACTACGTAGAGGCCGGGCTTGGGCAGCGGGATGCCCACCACTTCGAACGGCCATTTGCCCTGCTTGTCCGGCTGGCTGGGCAGCTTCAGCGGCTGGGCGGCTGGCTCTTTGGCCAGCAGCGACAGGCGGCGGCTTTCTATGGTCTTGTCCTTGCCCGCGGGCAGGTAGCTCTCGTGATAGCGCAGCACCTTGGCCAGCCAGGCCATCATGTCCTGGTCCTTGTTCAGCCGCAGCGCCTGGCCGCCCAATTGCACCGATTTGATGTTGAGATCGCCCTCCACCCCGCGCAGGGTGATGGGCAGCGCCGCGTCCGCGCCGGACTCTATGATGCCGAACGGCGCGGCGGCGAATTTGGCCAGCGGCGGGTAGTCGGCCAGCTTGATGGCCAGCGGGAAGCGCTCGGCGTTGACCAGCGGCCGGCCCACCTCGTCGCCAAAGTCCTTGGGCAGCTTCAGCGTCAGCGTTTCCAAGGGCGGGAACGGCGGCGCGAAACTGATGCTGTCCACCGGTTCGCCCTTGCTACGGGCCTCTGGCTGCGGCGCGCGTTCGGCGCCGGCGCCGCTCAGGCGCACCGCCATCGCCAGTTTTTCCGGCACCGGCGAGCTGAAGTTGAGGGTGATGGGCTTGAACGGGATGCAAGCGCCTTTGGCGTTCTCGCGCAGGCAGCTCATGCTGGCGCTGAACGGCGGTCGCACCTGGTAGTTGAGCCGGTCCGACGTGGCCGCGCCGCGCTGGTGCACCAGGGTGAGCTTGCTGTCCGGCGCCAGGCGCTGGCCGCAGCGCAGTGTCAGCACCTTGGCGGATTTCGCTTCCAGCTTCAGATGCTTGAGCAGCGCCGCGCGCTCGCCGGCCGGCAAGGGCTGGACCGGGATGCGTTCCGGCAAGCTGGAGGATTGGCAATACAGGGACGAGGCCGGCACGCCGACACCGTTGAATTGCAGCACGAAGGCCTGGTCTTCCTCGATACGGCCGTTGCGCGGCCAGCGTTCCACCACTACCGGCGCGCCGGTGTAGAAACGAAAGCTCAGGCCGGCGCCCACCGTCTTGCCCTGCAGGTCCTTGAGGCCGGGCTTGGGCGTGAAGCGGCAATCGGTATTGGCGGCCGGGGTTTCCGACACGTCCAGCACCCAGCTCTTGTCGTCCACCCAATGGCCCTTGGCCTTCAGGCCGCAGCTCCAGGCGAACGGCGCCGGCGCGGCGCTATTGCCCAGCGGAATCATGCTGCTGTTGAAAGTGGCGCGCACCTGCTGCACTTCTTTGACTTCACCCTGGGGGCTGAAGGTGGTGACGCCGGCGGCCAGGCTGGCGGCGCTGGCGACGCCGAGCAGGACGGACGCGAGACGGGATGGCAAGGACATGGACAAGGCTCCGGAAAATACCATTGCGATTATACGCGGCTGACCGGATATTGCGCGGGGAATGGCCGCAATCTTTGTTTGCCACTTTGGGGAGAGTATTAAGATTCGAACATGGATTTGTTGTTTTTTTACCATTCCAATGTGATTTTTCTAGGTGAATTACAGATTCACGTCATGCGAAGAGAAAGGGGTTTGGCCGAGCGCGAATCCATCGCCAACGGAATCCCAGCCATGTTTTTGTTTGCGCTCCAGCCTTGGCCGAAGCATGTCCCACCGGGCTCGCTGGCTGAATGGGCATAATGGTCTAGAGCAAAAATTCCTAATCAAAACAACAGTTTTTTCGTGTGTTTGTGTGAAGATTAACAATTCGCAACTACGTAGTTATACGGATTGGGAGCGGGCTCCATTGTCATAAAATCGCGGATTTTCAAGAAAACGCTATTTTTGTATGGGGCATTTGAAAGTATCGGCCTGGGTTTGCCGTGAGCCGGCCGGCCAGGTCGCGGCTGCGTTTTTGGCGCTGGGTTTTGCCGTGCCGGCATCGGCGCTGCCGGCGGCCACGCCGTCTCCCGATCAGCAATTGATCTTGCAGCAGGAGCGCGAGCGGGTCTTGCAAGAGCAAGTGCAGCCGGCGGCACCCGATGTGCGCCTGCCGCGCCAGGCCGATGCGCTGGCGGACTACCCCGTTGGCGAGGCTCCATGCTTCGCCATCCGCGAGCTCAGGCTGGAGGGCGAACTGGCCGAGCGTTTCCATTGGGCGCTGGAGGCGGCCAACGCCGCCGGCCGCTGCCTGGGCGTCCAGGGGGTGAACCTGGCGATGAAGCGGGTGCAGAACGCCTTGATCGCCCAGGGCTATGTCACCACTCGGGTGTTGATCAAGCCACAGGACCTGAAGCCGGGCGTGCTGACGCTGACGCTGATCCCCGGCCGCATTCATGCGATCCGCTTCGCCGATCCGGCGTCGTGGCGCGCGCGCTGGTTCAACGCGCTGCCGGCGCGGCCGAGCGATGTGCTCAACCTGCGCGATATCGAACAGGCGCTGGAAAACTTCAAGCGGGTGCCGACGGCGGATGCCGACATCCAAATCGAACCAGCCGGCGCCGATGGCGAAAGCGACTTGGTGATCGCCTGGAAAGAGGCCTTGCCCATCCGGCTGTCCTTGAGCCTGGACGATGGCGGCAGCGACGCCACCGGCCGCTACCAGGGCAGCGCCACCTTGTCGCTGGACAATCTGCTCACCGTCAACGACCTGTTCTATTACAGCCAGGGCAAGGACCTGTTCCAACACGAGCCGCTGGGCTCCAAAAGCCGTTCGCTGCATTACTCGCTGCCCCTGGGCTACTGGCAGCTGGGTCTCACGCTCAACGATTACCGCTATCACCAGACCATAGCCGGCGCCAATGAGAAATACCTGTACCGCGGCGACAGCGAAAACAGCCAGCTCAGCCTGTCGCGAGTGGTGTATCGCAGCCAGGCGCACAAGACCACGCTGAGCCTGCGCGCCTACCAGCGCAAATCGCGCAACTTCGTCGAAGACACGGAAATCCGCCTGCAGCATCGGCAGACCGCCGGCTGGGAGCTGGGGCTTAGCCAGCGTTCTTATCTGGGCGACGCCACCTTGGACGCCGGCCTCAACTGGCGGCGCGGCAGCGGCATGTTGGGCGCCTTGAACGCGCCGGAAGAGGAAACGGGCAACGGCGGCTCCCGGCCCAGCATCGTGTCCGCGGAGCTGAGCTATACCCAGCCGCTGCAAATCGGCGCGCAGAAACTGCGGCTCAACAGCCAATGGCGCGGCCAGTGGAGCAAGGGCGCGCTGGTGCCGCAGGACCGTTTCTCGATTGGCGGCCGCTACACCGTGCGCGGCTTCGACGGCGACTTGAGTCTGTCTAGCGAGCGTGGCTGGCTGTGGCGCAACGAACTGTCCTGGGCGATGGGCCCCAGCGGCCAGGAGCTGTACCTGGGCCTGGACCTGGGGCGCGTCAGCGGCGCCGCCAGCAGCCAGCTGA
>NZ_JAJOHW010000089.1 GCF_021129195.1 Chromobacterium aquaticum
CGCCGACATCCAGGTTCAGATCCGCCGACAGCGCGCCGCCGCCGAAACGCAGCGGCGTGCCGCTCAAGGCATAGGGCGCCAACGGCGCCAGTTGCACCCCGTCGGCGCGCAGCTTGCCCTTGAACGCGCCAACGGCGGCGTCGATATCGGCCTTGGCCGCCAGCTTGCCGCCATTGAGCTTGCCGGCCAGGTCCAGCGCCAGCCGCTGGCCGTCGCCCACCTCCACCGTGCCGCCCAGATCGGACAAGGCCGCGCTCACCGGCTTGGGCAGGCTGCGGTCGGTCCAGCTCAGCCGGCTGTCCCGCAGCTCCATTTCCGGATAGGAGAACTTCCAGGCCGGCGCCGCCTCATCCTTGGCGCGCGCGGGCGCGGCGGCCGGCTTGGCGCGGCCGGCGGGCTCGAACAAGCGGGCCAGATTGACCTGGCCGGCACGGTCGCGCTCCACCTTGGCCTCAAGGCCGCTCAGCGTCAGCTTGCCCGGTTCGATGCGGCGGCCTTGCTGCAATAGCTGGCTGGACGCCAGCTCGGCGCTGGCCAGGCTCAAGGCCGGCTCCGCGCCCTGAGCGCCCAGCTTCAATTCTTCCAGGCGCGCCACCATCCCGCTCAGCGAGAAACCATGGTCGGGCGACAGCGAAAAACGGCCGGACAAGGCCGGCAGCCTGGCCTCCAGCGCCAGCGGCTGGCGGAAACCATGGTCGACATAGTTCAGACGCCAATTGCGCAGCTTGATCGCCTCGATATTCACCAGCCACGGCAGCGGCGCGGCCTCCGGCTGCGGCTTGGCGACGGCCGGCGCGGCCGGAATCGCCTTCTGCCAATCCACCGTTCCGTCACGATCGCGTCCGGCCATCGCCAGGCCCTGATCCAGCTCGATGGACTGCACTTTCAGCATCGAGCGCGCCAGATCCAGCGCGCCGCCTTCGACGCGGACTTCCGGAATCGTCAGCTCGCTGCCGCCGCCCGGCGCTTTCAGCGCGAAACGCAGCAGGCTGGCGCGGAACGGCGACACCGTCAGCTCCGGCGTCTTGCCGGACATTTCAAAGCGGTAGCGCGCCGACACCGACAAGCGCCCTTCCGGCGCGGCGGTATTGAAATGCGGCTGCACATAGGGCCAGACCGAGGCCAGCGGCAGCTCCGCCATCTGCGCCTCGCCGTCGGACTTCAGCGGCTGCAGATTGATGCTGCCCTTCCAATTGAAACGGGTGCCATCGGTCAGCGCCGCCTGCATCGTATAACTGCCGTTTTCCGGCAGCGTGGACAGGTCCACCAAGGCCAGATTCAGCGGCACCATGGAAAAGCGCTCGCCGCCGCCCAGTTGATCGGACAGCTGCGCCTGGCCGTTGCGGATGTTCAAGGCCTTGATCAGCAGCCGCGGCAGCTTGTCCGAACCGCCCTCCGGCTTGGCCGGGCCGGCGGCGTCGGCGACGAAGCTGGCCCAGTTCCACTGCCCGGCGCGGTTGCGCGTCAGCGCCAGCCGCGGCTGGTCCAATGAGAACTCCTCTGCCTGCCAGCGGCCTATTAGCAACATGGAGGGATCCAGGTTCAGATAGACCCGCTGCGCCGCGAACAGCGGCCGGCCGTCGCCCTCGCTCAGTTTCAAGTCGCGCACTTCCAGCGACATGTCCCAGGGCGTGATCCTGACCTCGCCCATGCTCAGCGTGCGGCCAATACTTCTTGCCCACTTGGCGGCGGCGTCGCTGATCATGCCCGGCGCCAGCCAGCCCAAGAAGCCCCACAGCAAGGCCAGCAGCACAATGGGCAGCGCCAGCCAGCGCCACCAGCGGCGGCGCGGCGGATTGGGCTTGGAATCTGAGGCGGGTTTCAACTGCTCGGTATCGTTTTCCATATCGGTCAATTCTAATACTCATAAAGAGGTCTTAACAGTCCCCTTGTCAGATTTCCCTGTTGCCGCAAACCAACAACAGAGCGGACTCCAATCAATAATCATTGCGAATGTCCATGCGCCGGTACTAGCATGCATTTGTTCAAAATATTGAACATTTCAAAACCAAAACGATCAATACCCTTCAAACCGGCATTGTGCCGTTTTGCCTGACCGAGAGGAGCAACCGGATTGCCAACCCATCACTGGGCCCGATTCCAGCCCCGTCCCGCCTGCCCGCGCAGCCCCGGCTGCCGAACACTGGACCGTAGATTATTTTTAGTACAAGCGCAGCGGCCGCATACGCTGAGGCATGCCGCCCAGCGCGACAGCAGCTCCGGCGCGCACACATGAAACCAGAGGGTTTATGAATAACGCAGAACAAATAAATAAATGGCTTGACGACAACCGCATCACCGAAGTGGAGTGCCTGATCCCGGACATGACCGGGCTTGCCCGCGGCAAGATCGTGCCGCGCCACAAATACAATCCCGCCGAAGGCCTGCGCCTGCCGGAAGCCGTGCTGTCCATGACCGTGACCGGCGACTACCCGGACCAGGACTTCACCTCCATCGCCGATCCCGACATGCGGCTGATCCCGGACGCCAGCACCCTGCGCCCGGTGCCGTGGAATCTGGAACCCACCGCCCAGATCATCCACGACTGTACCTTTTTCGACGGCCGCCCGGTGGACCTGGCGCCGCGCAATGTGCTCAAGCGCATCCTGAAACTATACGAAGACGAAGGCCTCAAGGCCGTGGTGGCGCCGGAAATGGAGTTCTACCTAGTGGAAATCCAGCCGGACGAAGACATCCCGCTGCGCCCGCCCGTGGGACGCACCAAGCGCACCGAAGCCGGCATGCAGAGCTTCTCCATCGACGCGGTCAACGAATACGACGGCATCTTCGACGTAATGTACGACTGGTGCGAGGCCCAGGGCCTGGCGCTGGACACCCTGATCCACGAAATGGGCACCGCCCAGATGGAAATCAATCTGGACCACGGCGACCCGCTGGCGCTGGCGGACCAGGTCTTCCTGTTCAAGCGCACCGTGCGCGAAGTGGCGATCCGCAACAATATGTACGCCACCTTCATGGCCAAGCCGATGCAGGGCCAGCCCGGCAGCGCCATGCATCTGCATCAAAGCGTGGTGGACAAGGACAGCGGCAAGAACATCTTCAGCCTGAAGGACGGCCAGCCCTCGCAGAAGTTCTTCCACTTCATCGGCGGCCTGCAAAGCTATCTGCCGCCGGCGATGCCCTTCTTCGCGCCCTATGTGAACTCCTACCGCCGGCTGAGCCGCTACACCTCGGCGCCGATCAATCTGTCCTGGGGCTACGACAACCGCACCTGCGGCCTGCGCGTGCCGCACTCGGACCCGCAGGCGCGGCGAGTGGAAAACCGCCTGGCCGGCGTGGACGTCAACCCCTATCTGGCCATCGCCGCCAGCCTGGCCTGCGGCTACCTGGGCATGAAACAGGGCCTGATGCCGTCCGAGCCGCTGAGCGGCAGCGCCTATGAACAGCCGCACCAACTGCCGCGCCACCTGGACGACGCCATCGACATGCTGCTCAAGTGCGAGCCGCTGACCAATCTGTTCGGCGAGCACTTCATCCGCACCTATAGCGCGATCAAGGAAGCCGAGTACCGCGAGTACTTCGACGTGATCAGCCCGTGGGAACGGCGTTTCCTGCTGCTGCACGTTTGATCGGCGCTTTGCGCGCCGCCGGCCCATCCTCCGGGCCGGCGGCTTTTCCGGCCTGCCGTCATCAAACTGTGCATTGACAATCTCCGGTCCAGAATATTCAATATGATTAACACCTGCCGCCAGAGCATGCCATGCATCCAAGCCTCCAAGTCCTCCCCATCCGCCCCGCGTCCAGCGCCGGGCCGAGCCTGAGCGAAGCCCTGCGCCAGGTGCAACGCGACGCCTCCCCCGACAACGACCGCGATTACTGCCGCGCACTGCACGACTTCGTGCGCGACCGCGTGCGCTTCGGCTTCACCGCCCAGTTCGAAACCGTCAGCCCGGAGCGCACGCTGGCGCTGGGCCGCGGCCATTGCAACGCCCAGGGCGACCTGCTGCGCGCGCTGCTGACCACCGCCGGCATCCCGGCGCGGCTGCGTTTCGTGCGGCTGGACAAGCACATTCTGCACCACGCGGTGCCGGCGCCGGTCTATCTGTGCCTACCGTCCCACTTGTTCCACGGCATGGTGCAGGCGCGGCTGGACGGCCGCTGGCTGCACAGCGACAGCTATCTGTTCGACCCGGCCGGCTTCGAGCGCCAATACGCGCGCCTGCTCGCCTCCGGCCTGAGCCACGGCTACGGCCTGCGCCTGGGCGCGGATTGCCGCTGGAACGCGGACGGCGACAGCTTCTCCCAGGCCTGCGCCGACGACCTCCACGACGACGACCCCATCTACGACAGCCTGGCCATCGCCTTGCAGGAAAAAGCCGGCAACAACACCCTGCTGGGCCTGCATTTCAATCAATGGCTGCGGCTGGCGCCGCCGCCGCTGCGCCGCCAGGGCGAACGCTATCTGAACAGCCGGCTGCGTCCAGCCGGATAAGCGCCGCCGCCATGAAGCGCCTGATTCCGCTGACGCTCGCCTTCCTGCTCGCTGCCAGCCAGGCGGAAGGCCGCGACGACCAGCGACTGCCGCGCTCCTTGCGCCAAAACAGCGAGCACCTGAGCGACAGCGACTTCAACGCCTACAGCATCGTCTGTCACCAAGCCGGCCAGATCATCATCTACATCCCCGCCGCCAAGAGCATCACCTTGCTGCGCGAAGACGACGGCATCCGCGAAATCCGCTACTTCCCAAGCAACGACATCCTGAACGAGCAGAGGCTGCTGGTGCCGCGCAGCCTGGCCTGCCAGCTGCGCCGCAACTAAGAACCTGTTTACGATCTGCTGCGCGTCGGTGATACGGCGTTGAAAACGAGCTCAAAATGCTCATGTACCACTTGTACATTCCGCTTTTTCGCTCGTTTTCGCCTTGTCTCGCCTTAGCTCGCGAGATCGTAAACACGTTCTAAAACCCGCGCCGCTTACTCGGCCGCGCGGCTAAAGCAATGGTAAAAATCAATAATATATTTACCAGAATTGATTTAGTACCCGTCCCATTAAAATTCAGATGGCTTAAGAGTAAATTCTCCCTGGTCTGATTCATGGCACCATAAAGCGCTTGTTTTACCCCGCGCTTATTGCCTCAATCAGCATTAATCCATTTCCAGGAAGAAACAATGAAAACAAAACACTCGGCTATCAGTTTTTTGGTGCTGGCCAGCCTATCCTGCTCAGCCTATGCGGAAATATTGGCGGACCAATTCATGCCCAATGGGGATCTCAGCATCGCCTACCCGCAAATCTGCATCAGGACCAACCGGACACCAAACAAAACAGACATGGGTCCGATCATTAAGATGGCGGACGAGATTGCCAGGAAATTCCCTGAAAACCAGCCCGAGCAACGTGCCAAGGCGGTGTTGAACCAGCTGACCACGGCGTTCGGATCGGGAAAGTTCGGCCATACCTGGATCAATGTTTTCCACGATAGAAACGGCGCCGTCAGCCCATCCTCCTATAGCTATCGCGAAGGCCAGGGCTATGTTAAAAACGGCAATATGGACAAGTCCGACAGAAAATTCAGCCTTCAAAGATGCGCGCCTTTGAATAGCCCGAGAAAACAAATCAAGATCCTTGAAGAAGTAATAGTGCCCGAGCTGAACATGGCCAGTTACTTTGCCGGCCAGGCCATGGGAATGTCCAAAACCAATCCGGTGAATGGCGCTTACACTCCCATCCACAATTGCGCCTGGTTTAGCGGAATCGTCTGGAATGTATTGATGCAAGAGGAGCATGTGTTTGCGCAATCATTTAATGGCGCGGCGCACGCGGACCTGTGGGGCATGCCCTTCATGAAGGCGATGAAATTCATTTATGAACCGGGCATGGTCGCCGAGGGACTCAAGAAAGCAGGCAGCCATTAACAAGGGCTGCGATGTTCATCGCACGCGATAAACATCGACCCCGTTCTGGGAAAGGCTGACACAGCTCGGTTTCAACGCCGAATCGCCGACGCGCAGCAGATCGTAAACGGGTTCTAAGCCCCCGGCTTGTTCGCCCAGGTAGCGATGAAGGCCGGCAAATAGCCGTCGATGACGAAGCGCGGCGTCGGCTGCATCTCCTCGTGGAAACCCGCCAGCAAAAAACCCGCCTCCAGTTGGCCGCCAATCTGCTCGGCCAGGCTATGGCCGAACACCAGCGCCTCGCCGCCGGCCCGCTTGGCCGCCAGCGCCGCCGGCGCCAGATCGCGCAGATCGGAATATGGCACCGGGAAGCGCGGCCGGATCAGGCCCTGGCGCGCGTATTCCGGATCGCGGTCGCCGATGAAGGCCGCCGGATTGAAAAAGCTGCTCAGCAAGCGCCCGCCCGGACGCAGCACCCGGAAACACTCGCGCCACACCGGGCGCACATCCGGCACATAGAGATTGGAAATCGGGTGGAAGACGCAGTCGAAGCCGCCATCGTCGAAGCGCGACAGATCGCGCATATCGCCCAGCTCGGTCGCCAGGCTCAGCCCTTCGCGCCGCGCCACCAGGCGGTCGCGCTCCAGTTGCTGTTCCGAGGCATCGAACACCGTGACCTCGGCGCCGGCCGCCGCCAATAGCGGGCCTTGCTGGCCGCCGCCGCTGGCCAGGCACAGAATGCGCCAGCCGGCCACCTGATCCAGCCAGCCGGCCGGCAGCGGTCCCGGCGTCAGCCGTGCCCGATGATCGCCCGCGCGCGCGGCGGCGATGGCGGCGGCGTCCACTGGTTGCGACCATGGGCCGGCCTGCTCGGCCTGACGATCCCAGGCGGCCTGATTATACGAAAAAATATCGAGGGAAGCGTGTTCCGACATGGGGAATCCTGTTCTGTTCAGAGAATGGGAAACACCCAGCCAAGGCCGCGTCCATAGAGACATGGACGGCTCCCATCGGGGAGCGAAGACGAAGCATGACAGCGAAAGAAACGGCAATGCGGCAAACGGCCCTGGCTGGGCAAACGAGTGACGGGCATTACAGCTTCATTCCGGCGCGCTCCTATCGGGAAAACACAGAAGAGATTCAAGCCGCACAAGCGTGACGGCGCAGGCGCTCATTCTACGCCAGATCAAATTTAAATGACATAGCAATTCCGTAAACCACGCCATTCAAGCTTTGCGCTCCCCACACTCCCCGGAGACATGATGAAAGCTTGCCTGGCACTGTGCGCCGCGCTGCTGGCCACCCCCGCCCTCGCCGCCTATCCCGACGACCTCAGGCTCACCACCTGGAACGCGATGCTGCTGCCGCAATCGCTCTATCCCAATTACGGCCAGGAACAGCGCGCGCGGCTGATCGCCGCCGCTCCCATCCTGCAACACCAGGACGTGGCGGTGTTTCAGGAATTACAGGACAACAGCAGCTCCGAAGCGCTGCTGCAAGGCCTGAAAGCCCGCTTCCCGCACCAGACCCCGGTGATAGGCCGCAGCCAGAGCGGCTGGGACGGCACCGAGGGCTGGGACGGCGCCAGGCCGGAAGACGGCGGCGTCGCCATCGTCAGCCGCTGGCCGATAGTGGAAAAGCGGCAATACCTGTTCCGCAACGCCGGCTGCAGCTGGGATCAATACGCGCTCAAGGGCTTTGCCTACGCCAAGCTGCAAGTGGGCGGCCAGTACTATCACGTGCTGGGCACCCATCTGCAATCGGAAGACAGCGGCTGCAAGGACCACGCGGCGGTGCGCCAGGCCCAGTTGCGCGAGATCGCCGACTGGCTGCGCGCGCGGCAGCTGCCCAAGGACGAAATGGTGCTGATCGCCGGCGACATGAACGTGGACCGCCGCAAGCCGGCGGAATACCGCGCGATGCTGGACATCCTGCAAGCCAGCGAGCCGCGCTACGCCGGCGTCAGCGACAGCTTCGACACCGCGCGCAACGGCCTGGCGCTGGAGCGTTACGGCGCGCGCGGCGACGACGCGCCGGAATACCTGGACTACATCCTGACACTGAAAGCCCACCGTCAGCCGGCGGCCTGGCACAATCTGGCGCTGGACGCGCCGTCGCCGCAGTGGACGGTGCAATCCGTCGGCAAGCACACCTACGCCTACACCGACTACAGCGACCACTACCCGGTACAGGCCTTCGCCTGGGCCGATGCCGCCACCCCCACCCAGTCCTATACCGACCAAGCCGGCAGCTACCGCCAGGTGGGCCTGCAGAACCTGGGCAATGGCCAATGGCTGCAAAGCGCCGCCGCCAACGACGGCTGGCTGAAAACCGGCGCCGGCAGCGGCCCGACCGCCCGCTTCAATCTGTCCAACAACTTCGCGATGCGCGACAACGGCTGCCTGCGCTCCGGCGAATACCTGCGGGTGGAACGCGCCGATCGTCCCGGCTGGTTCTGGACCTGGTGGGGCGGCCTGGACGCCAATCAATACGCCTACTACACCAAGCAAGGCCCGCTCAACGCCTCCACGGAACTGCGCTTGCAGATCCAGGACCGGCCGGACGGCTGCCTGCGGGACGGCGATATCGTCAGCTTCAAGGACTGGGCGCGGCAGAACGACTACTATCTGACCGCCTGGAACAGCGGCGCCCACGATGGACAACTGTATTTATGGCAGCCCAATATCGGCCCGCGCGAACGTTTCCGCGTCAGCATCGCGCGCCAGCCGCAGCGGCAGGATTGGAAGGCGCAGCTGCTTTATAAAAACAGCAAGCGCTGACGGGAAGCGCGGATAGCGGGCGGCTCGCGCCGCCCGCTTTGCATGCCTTACCAGGCCAGGAACAGCAAGGACGCCCCCAGCAGCAGGCACAAGGGGGAATAGAAACGGGTGTCGTTGCGGGCGAAACGGCTATCGCGCACGCTTTTGAACAAGCCGACGTAGCGGAATTCGCCGATGCCGCGCAGCAGCATCACCGCGCCCAGCGCCAGCAGGCCCCAGCGCACGGTCTCAGCCAGCCAGAAACGGCTCAGATGTCCGTGCAGCGCCACCGCCAGCGCCGACAGGGCCAATGCCCCGGCCACCATCAAGGTGCCGGTGCGCGAGGGCTGGAACAGCGGTTTGCCATCCACCTCCGGCACGGCTGCGCCCATGCCCACGGTGCCGCCCAATGCCCAATAACAATGGACCAGACTGATAATCAGAAAAACAGTAATCAAAAACAGGCTCAGCATAAGCAGGTTCCCTTTCTAATTAAGTGTTTATCGGAAGTTCAACCTCGCCTCCATTGTACCACAATACCATGAGCATTAATTTGCACGCCCAACAGCGCCCCCCGCACCTCCAGCCATCAAGAAAAAAGCCCCCGGCGCAAAACGCCGGGGGCTGTCACTTGGATCCATCCTGGATCAGGCCAGGCTGGGCTCGCGTATTATGCGTCCGCCTGGATCGCGGTCAGCGCGATGGTATAGACGATGTCGTCCACCAGCGCGCCGCGCGACAGATCGTTGACCGGCTTGCGCAAGCCTTGCAGCATCGGGCCCACCGACACCACGCCGGCGGAGCGCTGCACCGCCTTGTAAGTGGTGTTGCCGGTGTTCAGATCCGGGAACACGAAGACATTGGCGCGGCCGGCCACTTCGCTGTCCGGCGCCTTCTGGCGGCCCACGGATTCCACGCTGGCGGCGTCGTACTGCATCGGGCCGTCTATCATCAGATCCGGACGCTTTTCCTTGGCGATGCGGGTGGCTTCGCGCACTTTCTCCACGTCCGAACCGCTGCCGGAAGTGCCGGTGGAGTAAGAGATCATCGCCACGCGCGGGCTCAGGCCGAAGGCGCGGGCGGAATCGGCGGACTGGATGGCGATGTCGGCCAACTGCTCCGCGTTCGGGTCCGGGTTCACCGCGCAATCGCCGTAAACCAGCACCTGATCCGGCATCAGCATGAAGAAGATGCTGGACACGATACTCGCGCCCGGAGCGGTCTTGATCAGCTGCAGCGCCGGACGGATGGTGTTGGCGGTGGTGTGCACCGCGCCGGACACCAGGCCGTCCACCTCGTTCAGCGCCAGCATCATGGTGCCGATCACCACGCTGTCTTCCAGCTGCTCTTCCGCCTGCTGCGCGGTCAGGCCCTTGCTCTTGCGCATCTCCATCATCGGCGCCACGTAGCGGCCGGCGGCCTCTTTCGGGGCCAGGATCTCGATGTCGGCCGGTAGGGTCACGCCCTGGGCTTCCGCCACCTGGCGGATGCGCTCCGGTTCGCCGATCAGCACGCAGCGGGCGATGCCCTTCTCGTGGCAGATGGCGGCGGCCTGGATGGTGCGCGGCTCGTCGCCTTCCGGCAGCACGATGCGCTTCTGCGAGCGGCGCGCGCTCTCGATCAGACGATGGCGGAAGGCCGGCGGCGGCAGGCGCACTTCGCGCGGCTCGCCTATCTTCTGCACCAGCGCGGAGGTGTCGATGCGCTCGGCGACGAAATCAATCATCGCCTGCATGCGCTCGGTGTCTTCCATCGCCACGTGGCGGTCCAGATTGGCCAGCATGGTGCTGGTCTCATAGGTGTCGCGCTCGGTGGACAGAATGCTCAGGCCGGCTTGGCGCGCGGACTGGATCAGCGGCAGGATGCTGCCGGAAACCGGTTCGCCGCAGGTCAGCAGCAGGCCGGCCAGCGGCACGCCGCGCAGCATGGCCAGCGAGGTGGCCAACACCACGTCGCTGCGGTCGCCCGGCGTCACCACCAGGGTGCCCGGCAGCAGGCGCTCGGCCATCTTCTCCACGGTGCGGGCCGCCACCACGGTTTCGCGCATGCGCGCTTGCTCGATCTGGCCGGCGTGCTCGATCTTCAAGCCCAGCGCGCTAACCACGTCCAGCACGCGCGGCGCGTCCAGCTTGGCGTCGTAAGGCACGCAGCCCAACAGCGGCGTGACGCAGCCCAGGGCCGCCAGCTCGGCGCGCAGCGCGTCCAGCTTGCCGCATTCCGCGCCGCGGTTCAGCAGCAGGCCGGCCAGCTTGCCGTTGCCGTCGGCGCTGAACTGGCTCTGCACCAGCTGCACGCATTCCGCGATGCCGCGCGCGTCGCGGTCGGCGCCGGACAACACCAGCAGCAGCTCGGCGGACAGGCTGCCCGCCATTTCCGCGTTCAGACGCAGCGTGGTTTGCGCGTCCGCGTCCGGCACCAGGCCTTCAACGATCAGCACATCGTGATTGTCGCGCGCCTGTTCCGCCAGGCGCACCACGTCTTCCATCAGCGTGGCCAGTTCGCCTTCGCGCAGCATGGCTTGCGCGCGGGCAAACGGGATGGACGCAGGCGCGTCGATATTGCACAGCTGGCGGGCGAAGTGATTGGACAGCTCCGCGCCGGCGCTGGCGCTGGCGGCCTGGGCGATGGGCTTGACGAAGCCCACCTTGATGCCGTCGCGCTCCAGCGCGTGCACCAGGCCAAGAGTCATGGAGGTCAGCCCGGCGTCCGAACCATAGGAAGCCAGGAAAAACACTCGTTTCGGTTGTTGCGATGTCATGGTTTTGCTTTCGACGCGCGCGCCGCCGCTAGGCGGCCCGGCGTTCAGAATCAGGCGGCGGCCGACGGAACGCCGGCCGCGCGATACAGACGCGGCTTGCGCCGCGAGGTCCTATCAGATACCGGCCAGGTCGGCGGTATCCTTGGCGATCATCCACTCTTCATTGGTGGCCATCACCAGCGCGGTGGTGCTGCCCGGCTGGCTGATCACGCCGGTATTGCCGCGCACGGCGCGCTCGTTGGCGGCCGCGTCCACGGCGAAGCCCAGCACCTTCATGTGGTTCAGGGTCTTCTCGCGCAGCAGGCTGGAGTTCTCGCCGATGCCGCCGGTGAACACCAGCGCGTCGATGCGCTCCAGCGAGGTGGCCAGGCCACCCAGCAGGCGGGCCAGACGGTGAGCGAACATGTCCAGCGCCAGTTGCGCGTCCACATTGCCTTCCGCCGCCGCCTCTTCCAGAGCGCGACAGTCGCTGGACACGCCGGAAATGCCCAGCAGGCCGCTCTGCTTGTTCAGCAGATTGTCGATGCCGTCCAGATCCAGGCCTTCCTTGCGGGCGATGAAGGTCACCGCGGCCGGGTCGATGTCGCCGGAACGGGTGCCCATGATCAGGCCTTCCAGCGGGGTCATGCCCATGGTGGTGTCCATGCACTTGCCGTTCTTCACCGCGGAAGCGGACGCGCCGTTGCCCAGGTGGGCGATCAGGATGCCGTGATTAGCCGGGTCCAGCTTCAGCTCGGCCACGGTTTCGCCGGCGATGAAGCGATGGCTGGTGCCGTGCATGCCGTAGCGGCGCACGCCGTATTCTTTGTAGAAACGCTGCGGCACGGCGTACATATAGGCCGGCTTGGGCATGGTCTGATGGAAGGCGGTGTCGAACACCACTACCTGCGGCAGCTTGGGGAAGGCTTTCTGCGCGGCGCGGATGCCCACCAGGTGGCCCGGGTTGTGCAGCGGCGCCAGCGCGCAGCATTCTTCGATGCCGGCCAGCACTTCGTCGGTGATCAGCGCGGACGCCTGGAAGCGCTCGCCGCCGTGCACGATGCGGTGGCCGATGGCGGCCACGCTGTCCAGCCACTCATGCTCGCCCATGAAGCGGGTCAGCGCTTCCATCGCCTCGGCGTGGCTGCCGCCGTTCAGCGACTCCGTCTTCTTGCCTTCCGCGGTTTTGAAAATGATGCGCGAATCCGCCAGGCCCAGGCACTCGGCCAGGCCAGACAGCAGCGGCTCGCTGGAGCCCTTGGGCAGCAGCGCGAATTTCAGCGAGGAACTGCCGCAGTTGATCACCAGAATTTCAGAAGATGTCGTCATAATATATCAGCGATTCATGATAGATAATTCGATAAACAAGCAGCGCCGCTCCGGGCGACGCTGCCAGCCAAAACCACCGGCCGGAAGGCGTTCAAGTCACCTTCAAGCCTTTACAGGAAAACAACTCGCGGGCACGTTTGACCTGCTCCGGCGTGGGAATCGGCGTATCCGCCAACTGGTATTCCATGCCCAGCTTCTGCCACTTGTCCATGCCCAACTGATGGAAGGGCAATACTTCCACCCGCTCCACCACACTGCCCAGGCTGGCGACGAAATCCGCCAGCCTGCTGATGTCCTCGTCGCCGTCGGTCAAACCCGGCACCAGCACATAACGCACCCACATCTTCTTGCCCAACCGCTGCAGGCGGCGGGCGAAATCCAGCGTCGGCTGCAAGGGCTGGCCGGTCAGCGCGTGATAGCGCTCCGGGTCCGAATGCTTGATGTCCAGCATCACCAGGTCCACCGCGTCGAACCACTCGTCGCTGACCCGCTCATGCAAAAAGCCCTGGGTATCCAGCGCCGTGTGCAGGCCGAAGCGGCGCTTGGCCTCGCGGAACAGCGCGCCGACGAATTCGTCCTGCATCAGCGGCTCGCCGCCGGACACCGTCACGCCGCCGGCGAACTTCAAAAAGCGCGCATACGGCTCCAGCTCCGCCATCGCCTGCTCCACCGTGACCTGGCGGCCATTGTGCAGCTTCCAGGTATCCGGGTTATGGCAGTATAGGCAGCGGAACTGGCAGCCCGAGGTGAAGAAGACAAAGCGCATGCCAGGCCCATCCACCCCGGCCCCGCTCTCCGTGGAGTGCAGGTAACCCACCACGGATTCGGGAGACATGGCGTGTTCTTGCGAGGCCGTGTCCACGGCGGTTTGGGTATCTGGCATGCGTTTGTGCTCCTTTGGCCGACACAGGCAAACCCCATCGAGGGCCGCCTTTTAAAGCATAGTGCGCGGTTCCGAACGGGCATGCGCCCAAAACGCCAGAGCCGAACACAAATGTTATTTTACGAACACATTTTATATTCTAAAACGAAAATATGTGTTTGATACAGGTCAAAAGCGTACATTGTGATGTGCGCACGCCACATAGCCCCCACCCCTCGCCTGATCAAACCCTTGATTTCAGTCGTGTTCTAGTTAAAACAATCGTTAGTTTTACCTTGCAGTGCAATATTTTCGCTCGTTCGCGAACATCCTCATAACACCCCATAGGCATAAGCGTGACCGGGCGCGCGCCCGCCCGCTGCTGAGCTGGATCAAAGCACGGGTCGTTTTTGCAAATGTCATTGGCGGCATCTATTATGCCAAAGGGATTCCACACCCACGGTGAACCGCCATGAACGCACTCCGCCTCGCCCTCAAAAGCGTGATCGAATATCCGCTGCCCGCCTCCAGCCAAACCCATGAAGTGGCCGCCATCGGGCCGGACCTGCTGCTGATCTCCCAACAGCCGTCCGGCGCGCTGGTCAAAATGCGGGTGGACCCGCACAGCGGCCAACCGCGCGCCGCCATCGCCCACGTCATCGACAACCCGTTTACCGGCTTGCATGGGCTGACCGTTTCCAAAACCCACCCCGGCTGCCTGTGGGTGACGCTGCAATTCCAGTCCGAACTGCTGCTGATAGACCCGATAGCGTCTGACCTGACCACGCCGCCAGAAATCCTCAAGCGGGTGCCGCTGCCGCAGCTGGCGCGTGGCCCGCACGTGGTGGTGGAAGACGGCGACATCCTGTGGACCTCCTGCAAGGACAGCCACCACATCGTGCGCGTCGACAGCCGTAACCCCGCCGCCGCCACCCTCTACCCCTGCCCGCCGCGCCCCATCTTCGTCCAGCGCCACCCGGACAGCGGCGACATTTACGCCACGCTGGACCAATCCAGCCAGCTCTACCGCATCCCGGCCAACGGCGGCGCGCCCGCCGCCATTGAAATCCCCGCCGAACACGGCAACACCCCGGTGGGCATGGTGCCGGGGCCGGACGGCAATCTGTGGTTCGCGCTGCTGGGCAACGCCTCCGGCGGCAACGGCGGCTTCGGCCGCATCCGGGCCGGCGGCGACATCGACTGGTTCCGGCTCAGCACCGCCCCGGCCGCCGGCGCCGGCTTCATCCACCTGGGCTTCACGCCGGAATCCGGCGCGGAACCGCGCCTCAACCTGCTGGCCTCGTCCATGGCCTGCGACAGCGCCCTCAACGGCGTGGTGCAAGTGAAGATGAGCCCGGACTACAGCCGCGTGGAAACGCAGCAGACCATCGCCTTCCCCTCCCAGCACAGCATGAGCCACCGCGTGCTCAGCACCGTGCACGGCCTCTACGCCACCGAGCTGGGCGCCTGCTGCCTGGCGCATCTGCGCCCGGCGGACAACCGCTATGGCGAAGGCGTCAATGAGATGGCCGACCCTTACTCGCTGTGGGGCTGCGGCATACCGGAGACCAGCGTGCGTTATCCGGGCGCGCACCGGGAGGAATAGGATTTGGCGAAGGTCGTGCTGATGTTGCATCCGCTGCGCGGAAGCTTGGACGGGTGAAGCGCAGCGATACCCACCACCGCCCGGTATGAAAGCACACGCGGCATCGTGTCCGCGTGGGTATCGCCTACGGCTCCACCCACCCTAGGCCACGGCAACGGGCGGCTTACCGCCGCCCGTCCCGGATCAGCCCTCGCTCACCAGCAAGTCTTCATAGAAAGCGCCAAACTCGCCGGACGGATCGGCAATCTGGATTTCCAGAATCCACAAGCCGGTGTCCGGGCACTGGGCGAAATCGCCCAAGCTGCCGGCCTTGTAAATGGCGTGCGGAAAGTCCGACACCCGGTGGCCCTTGATGTCCAGGTTCAGCCGCCAGCCCATTGCCTCGGCGCGCTCCGCCGCGTACTGATACAAGGCCGGGCCGGCCAGGCGCTCGCGCCGCCATTTGTCCGCCACCTCCTGCCACAACTGGCGCGCCGCCTCGGCACAGGCCTGCTTGCGC
Source organism: Chromobacterium aquaticum (assembly GCF_021129195.1). GTDB lineage: Bacteria > Pseudomonadota > Gammaproteobacteria > Burkholderiales > Chromobacteriaceae > Chromobacterium > Chromobacterium aquaticum. The sequence goes on from NZ_JAJOHW010000089.1 coordinate 15,648, forward strand.
GCATTGTCGCCGGCAACGAAGGTATCGCCGGCGTCGCCCTCGTGGCCGTCCCAGACGATGCCCAGATCAATGAAGAAGATATCGTCGTCCAGCAGCACATTGTCCGGGTCGATCTGCTGCTTGAAGATTTTCAGCGTGCTGCGGCCAAAGCGGATGATGATGCCGTGCCAGATGCGGTCCATACCCATGCTTTCCAGCTCCGCCTTGGCCAAATCCTTGGCCTGCTGTTCGGTCATGCCGGGGCGGATCTGCGCGGCGATGCGCCGCACCGCCGCCATGGTCTTGTCGCGGGCGACGATCATTTTTTCCAGGGAGAAAGCGCTGCCCACCGCTTGCGGCGAGAGAGAGATTGACGTCATGGGGAATGCCCTATCTTGTAGTAAAGATAAACCGACGAAATGGGCAGTGAAGTATACCGCAACGCAGCAAAATTATGACATTCAAATCGCAGACCAAATCAGGCTGCCCGCCTCTGCAAAGTTGCGCACGATCCTGCACCGGCCTTTTGGACTTAGCCCCCAAGCCCCGAAAAAAACCAGGTATCCGACGCACCCCCACTCCCTTCAAGCCTGCCGTCGGGTGGCAGGCCCGAGGTCTTAAGCGGCTGCTTGTTCGAGCACCGCGACGTTAGCTGTGGGGTAGTGGTTAGTTTGTCACTCCAGAATAGAGGGGTGAACACTGCTCAAAGCCAATAGCGGCGCGGCATCTGTCGAAATCTTGCTGCGCGGACGCCGTGCGCAAAAATGATAAATTCTGGTGTGATTGTGGAGGTTTTTGCGTTGTTATTGTCACCGGAATGATCAGCTTTCGACAATAACTGACCATCGCCCTAGTCGAAGCGCGGATCGTTTGCTGCTTCTTTGTCCGGAGGGCGATTCTTCTGGTATGGGCAGTGCGGGATTTTGCATAGTCGAGCCTGCGCTGTCTCTTCAAATGCATCATCCAAGGCACGCATCAGGGCAAGCTTAACCTCGTCTAGTTCCAACTTGCGGCTATGCTAACTGCAAAGCCATCAGCATAGCCGCATTTATAAGCGCCGCCAATTCTAGGCGGAGAGCACCTTCAACATTTCCTGCAAATCCTTCTCCGTCGCGCCTTTGGCCAGATAGTCGCACAGTACGGCCAGAATGCCCGCCCGCCGCTCAGGCTTGAGACGTAGCCCTTTTTTCTGTAGCCACTCTTCAAGGACGGCATCGACAAACTTTATCGTCTCCAAGTCGACGCTACGCCCTCCTGGCATGATCGTGCCAGCAACCTTCTCTTCCTGTGCAGCCTCTATTTGCCCAGTTGGTGTTAGCTCCGTCGATAAAGGGACTGCCACCTCTACTGCAGACAAGTACTGAGCGGGAACTTCATAAACGCGGCGAGTGCCGCCTATCCCCTTCTTCTCCTCGTAGTACCAGCCCTCAGCAGCCGCTCGTGCAATCACAGCTTGCTTGGAAGTCGGCAGGCCAGGAAGACGCATCGCTCCAATCTCGCTGGCAGAAAGTAATTTTTTCACGGAACGCTTTGCGCCTCAAAAGTGTTCCGTAAGAACGATTTTCGCGTCCACACGGAACAGTTTAAATTTATCAATAAAAATCAATGGCTTGCTCGCCAAAAAGCTCGGAGGCACGCAAGTGGTGAGTGTTTTTTAGTGTTCCGCAACGGAACGCTCTTGACGGAACACTTAAGAACACTTAATCTTGGTTAAAAGTGACCTTCGGGATTAACGCCCGAACAAAAAACCGGCGGTAACCGGTTATCAAAAGGAGCCAAGTATGAGTTCGACTCAGCGCACGGGCTGGCACAAAGAGGACATCAAGGCGGCGATCCGCAAAGCCGGCAGCACGATGAACGCCTTGGCGCGCGATCGCAATCTTCCGCTTTCGACCATCCGCAACGCCTTGATTCGTCCTGTGTTGTCCGGAGAAGTCGCCATTGCCGAATTCCTGGGCATACCCGTCCACGAGCTTTGGCCGGAACGCTGGACGCCGGAAGGACGCCGCATTCGCCCTCGTTACGCCCACAAGTATATCGAGGCGAACAAAAACCGTTCATGACAAAACGGTCAGCGTAATTCGCACCCCTTAATTCTAACGAATTGTTCGCTTTGATAGTGCTTCAAGTGAACTGAAGCGGCAAAGGAGTACAGCATGAGCCGTCGCAAGCGTAATGACCGAGTTGATCTGAACGAGGACCAGCTCCCCCTCAACTTCGATGTGTTCGCCATCGAGACCCCCAGCGGCATCGTCGCCGTCCAGGGCGAAAACATCCTTGACGCCGCGATTCGCCAAGCGCTGGTTGTGGTCCTTGATAGCGCGTTCGGCCGCGGGCTGTCACGCGACCGTGTCGCGGATCAAATGAGCGAGAAGCTGTGCCGCAACATCAGCAAGGCCCATCTTGATTTGTGGACGGCCCCCAGCCAAGCGGAGCGCCGGATCCCCGTCGACGCGTTGATGGCGCTGATGGCGGTATGCGACGACTACAGCCCGCTGGAGTGGATGGCGCATTACGCCGGCCGCAAGCTGTTGACCGCCGACGAAGCATTGTGTGCCGAGTTCGGAGCCATGGCGGTGTTGGATCGTCACATCAAAGCCAAGCAAAAATCCATTGAGGGACAGATGGACGAAAAGCTGCTTGGCCAGTTGATGAACAGAATGAAGCGGCTGAACAAATGAACTCGGCCCTGAAGTCCCACTACAGCGCCGCAGAGCTGTCGGCCTTACAGGTAGAAGGCTTGCCGACCTCAAAAGGCAAGCTGATTGCCAAAGCAGAACGTGAATGCTGGTCCTTCGTCGAGACCAAGGGCAAAGGCGGCACCCGTCGCGAGTACAGCCCACCCGCCGAGGTGCTCGCCGCGATCCGCGCCCAAGCCGCCAAGAAAGTGGCGGCGCTGTCTGCACCGGTCCTTCCCATCCAACGTGAAGAACAACTGCCGCTGATCGAAACCGAGGCTCAGGCGCTCAAAGCGGACGCTCGCCGCGGCGTGTTGCAGGCGCTGGAAATGTTGATGCAGCGCTCCGGCTACCCGATGAAGAAAGCCGCCGCGGTGCTGATCGACATGGCCCGCGTGGGTGCCGCCAACGAGCAGTTGGTGGGCATGCTGAAGATGGCCCGCGACGAGCGCGGCCGCAAGAGCGAAGACGGTTTGCCGAGCGTGCGCAGTGTGCAGCGCTTCGTCGAGTACGAGCGCGCCGGCATGCTGGCCCCGAAGAAGCGCGAGCGCGATATGAGCGTGCCGGCCTGGGCGCCTTTCTTCCTCGGTTACTACCAACGCCCGGAAAAACCCACGGTGGAACACGCTTACCGCGAGTTCATCAAGGATTGGGCACAGGCTCAGCCGGGAACCGAGATACCGAGCGTATGGCAAGTGCGCCGCTTCCTTGCCAAAGTCGGCAACGTGAGCCGCGAGATCGGCCGCATGGGCGAGCATGAGCTGAAAACTCTGCGCCCCTTCATCCGCCGCGGCTTTGAAAACCTGTTGCCAGGCGACATCTACAGCGCCGACGGCCACACCTTCGACGCCGAGGTGCAGCACCCGCTGCACGGCCGCCCGTTCCGGCCGGAGATCACGACCATGGTCGATATCGCCACCCGCAAAGCGGTGGGCTGGTCGGTCGGCCTGGCAGAAAGCGCCTTCGCTGTGCTGGACGCCTTGCGCGATGCGGCGATGAAAGCCGGGATCCCGGCGGTGTTCTACGTCGACAACGGATCCGGCTACAAGAACGAAATGATGCTGGACGTGGCCACCGGCTTCATGGCCCGCCTTGGCATCGAGATGGTGAACAGCCTGCCGTACAACTCCCAGGCGCGCGGCGTGATCGAGAAATTGCACCAGACCATCTGGATCAACGCCGCCAAGAGCCTGCCGGGATACATCGGCTGGGACATGGACCGCGAAGCCAAGCTTGCCACCTTCAAGCTGTCGCGCAAAGCCATTGCCCAGGACCAGAAAACCGCCGCCATGCCGCTGATGGCCTGGGCACGCTTCGTCGCGTTCTGCGAGGAACGGGTCGCCGAGTACAACGACCGCCCGCACCGCAGCCTGCCGAAGATCACCGACCCGGCGACGGGCCGCCGCCGCAACATGACGCCGAATGAGAAGTGGGCGCTGCATGTCGCCCAGGGCTTCGAAGCCCACCGCGTCACCGACGACGAGGCCCGCCCGCTGTTCCGTCCGCAAATGCTGCGCACGGTGCGCCGCTGCGAGATCGAGCTGCTCGGCAACCGTTACTTCGCCCGCCCGCTGGAAGAGTTTCACGGCGAGCAGCTGCGAGTCGGCTACGACATCCACGACCCGCACATCGTATGGGTTTACGACGACGAAGGCCGCTTCCTCTGCACCGCAGAGCTGGACGCCAACAAGCGCGACTACATGCCGAAGTCGGTTATCGACCGCGCCCGCGAGAAGCGCGCCACCGGCCGCGAGAAGCGTTTGGAAGCCAAGCTGGTCGAGGTGCGGGAAGAGCTGCACGGCACCCCGGCGCTGGAGCACAGCGACACCGTCACAATCCCCGGCTTCATGAGCATCAACCGCGAGCAACTGGCGCAACGCGCGCGGGAACTGCAGGCGATGGAAGTGGTGGCCGAACCGGTGGTCAGCAAGTTGGCGGCGCAGGAAACCGCTACGCCGGCCAAAGAAGCCGCCGCCTGGGGCGTGCCCAGCACCCCGGAGGCGCGCTGGGCGGAGTGGAAACGACTGAACGCGATGACAGAGGAGGACATCGACAGCGAGAAGGCAAGGAAATGGCGGCACACCTATCAGGCGACCGCCGAATTCAGAACGTATCAGCGCAAGAGCGCGTGATCTTATGCCGCGCTGCTGCAACAGCGCGGGACCAACTTGGAGATTAAATCATGACTCAACACCAACCGATGGTCAATCGCGTGGCGCACATCGCCAACCTGGACCTGGTCGCCGTAGCTGCCGAGAAACTGCTGTCGCGTGTCGATGGCCTGCCCGGCATCGGTGTGATGTACGGCGAAGCCGGCCGCGGTAAAACCATCGCCTGCAGCGCTCTGGCGAACCAGACCCGCGGCTACTACGTGCAGATGCGCAGCGCCTGGAACCGCAAGGCGCTGTTGGAGAAAATACTGTTCGAGATGGGCATCAAGCCCGCGGGCACCATCCCGAATCTGCTCGACCAGGTGTGCGAACAGATCGCCGCCAGCCGCCGCCCGCTGATCATCGACGAATTCGACTTCTGCCTGCGCTCCGATGGACTGATCGAACTTGTACGGGACATCTACGAGGGCAGCCAGGGCACGCTGCTGCTGGTTGGCGAGGAAACCATACCGCAAAAACTCAAGCGGTGGGAGCGTTTCCACAGCCGGGTGATGGCCTGGATTCCGGCGCTGCCGGTGTCGCTGGCCGACGCCGAGTTGTTGGCCCCGATCTATTGCCCGAGCGTGAGCATTGCCGAGGATCTGCTGGCGCGCTTGGTTGAGGTGGCGCATGGCTCGGTGCGCCGGGTGTGCGTGAACCTGACCCGCGTACATGAAGAAGCCATGATGCTGGCCGAGTCCGAAATGACGCTGGCCAAGTGGGGCGAGCGCGATCTGTATACCGGCGACGCGCCGAAACGCCGCGGGGGCCTGTGATGCGCCCGGCTCCGATGATCAGCGCCGGGGGCCGCGGCAGCTTTCAGCGGATCTGGGAAGCGATCCGCGCGCGGCGCGACGACTTCACGCTGCTGCTGATATACAGCGACACCGAGGCCAGCCGCGGCGGGATCCTGCACTACATCAACGCCCTGGTCAAAGGCGGCTACGTCGAACGCATCAATCAGCGCGTCCGAAACAACGAGCAGCAGCACTTCCGCCTGATCCGAGACTGCGGCATCGAGTACCCGCGTTTAAACGCCAAAGGGGAACCGATCCAGCGGGATCTGGCCACCGAAGCGATCTGGAGAACCATGCGCATTGTCGGCGGCGAGTTCTCGACGCGTGAACTTGCGGCACTGGCCAGCACGCCGGAACGCCGCGTCGCACACACCACAGCCAGCGTGTACATCGGCCAGTTGGTCCAGGCCGGCTATGTGCTGCAGACCCGGAAACGGAGCAAGTCCGGCCCGCCGCGCTATCGCTTCCTGTCGCAGCGCTACACCGGTCCACGTCCGCCCGTCGTTGGCCGCAACGCCTACGTTTACGACCCGAATTTGGACCAAGTGGTGTGGCAGGAGGAGATCAACCATGAAGACCTCTGAAACCCGTACCCACTGGCTGGACTTGCTGCGCGCCGAGGCCGAGCGCACCAGCATGCGATCCGTCGCCGCTCGGCTGGGGTACAGCCTGACCACGATCAGCCTGGTGCTGTCCGGCAAATACCCCGGACGGCCCGACAAGATCGCCAAGGCCGTGATCGAACTGCTGGAACAAGCCGTGGCTTGCCCCTACCTCGGGCAGACCATCGCCGCAGACCTCTGCCGTAGCCATGCCACCGGCCCGGCACCGACTCACAATCCGCTCAAGATGGCTCACTGGCGCGCCTGCCAGCAGTGCCAAAACCGCCGCAAAGGAGACTGACATGCATGCCGTTCAAACACAGATCTATTCCCCGGCTCAGCGTCAATGCGTCAACGAAGTGATGCTCGCCGCCGCGCTGCGCCTGGCCGGAGCCATTGAAGAACTGACCGCCCGCGGTTTTACCGTGCTGCGCGTCGACTTCACCCCGGCGCGACCGACGATCACCGTGCTGAAAGACGGCCGCTGCCAAGCGCTGATTGAGTCCGGCGAAGCGGCTTACTACTCATTCGGGCGGGAAGCGCATTTCGGCCCCTATCGCGCCGCGCAGTTCAAGTGCGAGGGCTGCCGGGTGGTCTGGTCTGAACTCGAGTCATGACGCAGATCGAGTTGGACGCGGCCACCAAGCAGCGCCTGGCCGACGAGGTCGAGCGGCTGGTGGCGATGGGGAAGACGAGGAAGGAGGCGCGGCAGATTGTTTGGCTGGATTACCAGGACGAGCTGGCGGCCTTCACCGCCCCAGCCCCTCCGGAGCCAGTCCAGCCGGAGCCGGCCCCTCCCGACACCCCGGTGCCGGAGCCACCGGAACCGCCACCGCAGCCCGCCGTAACGACGCCAGTACGCAAGTTTTGGCAAGCAGCAGATGAACCGTCATTCACCCCGGATTGGTTGAGCCGGAACCGGGTTGAGCTGGCAAAAGTGAAGCGATTACTGAGGAGCAAGACATGAACACGATTCCGCAGGGCTACAAACAAGACGCCAAGGGGCGCCTGATCCCCATTGAGGCCATCAAGCCCATTGACCTCGAGCGCGACCAACTCGTGGCCGAGATCATCGAGAAGGCGCAAGTGGTGAGCCAGACGCTTGCCACGTTCAAGGAAACCGTCTTCGCCGATATCGGGGCGTTTATCGAGCTGTCGGCCGAGCGCTACGACGCCAAGCTTGGCGGAGCCAAGGGCAATGTCAGCCTGGTGTCCTTCGATGGCCGCTACATGGTGAAGCGTGCCAACCAGGACACGCTGACCTTCGACGAAGGGTTGCAGGCCGCCAAAGCCCTGATAGATGAATGCGTACATACGTGGACCGAGGGGGCGCGCAGCGAACTCCGCGCGCTGATCAACGACGCCTTCAACGTCGACAAGGAAGGCAACATCAGCACCGGCCGCATTCTCAGCCTGCGCCGCTTGGACATCCAGGACGAGAAGTGGCAGCGCGCGATGACGGCGCTCAGCGACTCGGTGCGGGTGCAGTGCTCGAAGTCGTATATCCGCGTGTATGAGCGCGTCGGCGACACCGATCAGTACCGCCAAATCCCTCTTGATATCGCGGGGGTGTGAGATGGCTGATCTGATCGTGAAATGCGCCCGTTGCCGTTACCCGCATCGTGAGACCGAGCGCATCGGCCGCCCGACGGAACTGGGGGACGTGTTGGCCTGCCCTCGTTGCGGTGCCCATTCGTATTACGACATGACGCCGCAGGTCGCCTGGTGCTGGGCCTCGGGCCTGATTGAGTGGGGCGACCAGGGGCAGGAGCCGGAAGGCAGCATCGTCATCGCCCGCGGCCCGAAGTGCTCGCTCAAGTCAATTCTGAACGTGGTCGCGAGGCATGGCTTCCAGAACGGGGTTCTACTGGTGCCGGGCGTGCCGGAAGCGGATGACCAGCGTGGGGCGGCTGACGCCCTGGATCAGTGGCTGTCCTGGTGCGCAAGCACCTCTCACGAAGACGTCGTGTTTGTGACGCCTCCGGAGAAAGCTTTGGGAGGTGCCGCGGCATGACCACCAGCACTTCCTATCCGATGACCGTTGCCGTGTTGTTTGCCCGAGCCGACAGCGTTTACAAAACGATGCGGGGAGTTGATGTCTACGACGCCCAGCGTGACGCTCGTACGTTCCCTGGAGATCTCCCCATTGTTGCACATCCACCATGCCGGGCATGGGGGCGCTTGCGCCATTTTGCCAATCCAAGAGATGGCGAGAAAGAACTGGCGCTCTGGGTCGTGGACCAGATCCGCCAGTACGGCGGTGTGCTGGAGCACCCGGCCACATCTCTGCTTTGGAAAGAAAAACCGCTGCCTGAGCCTGGAGAGGTCGATGCCTGGGGGGGCTGGACGCTGGTTGTTTCGCAATGGTGGTGGGGACACAAGGCGGAAAAAGCTACTCGCCTATACATCTGCGGGGTTGCTCCTGCAGGGCTTCCCCCAATCCCCTTCCGTCTTGGCGAGTCGTCGCACGTCATCGCACAGAGCAGTCGGAGGCAAAAGCTACGCCTACGACCGGAAGTGACAAAAGCAGAGCGCGAACACACCACTCCTGACTTTGCTGAGTGGTTATGCCAAGTAGGACGCCTCTGCGTCCGGAAACAAGTGGAAGGAGTAGCAGCATGACTGCATTGGAAAAGCAGCTGCTGGCGGCGTTGAAAGGGTTGTTGAAACACTCCCGCTCAGGGAAAAAGGACTTCGTGGAGGCCGTAGTCATGGCCGCTGAGGCCATTGACGCCGCCGAGGCCGCGCAGCCGGTAGAAGGTGCTTCGGGTGAACGACTGGCTGCTGAGATGGCACTTTCTCAGCAGCTTGCTGCGCGCGTTGATGACTTGGAGCGCCAGCTTGCCACCGCTCCACAAGCCACCAGCGCCCAGCCGGCGGCCGTGCAATTCCTACTGAATGGTGATCGTTTCAAGGTGAGCACTATTCGCGGGGAGGCTGGCATTTACGGGTTGCCGCGCACGATGACTGGCCAATGGGTGGCTTTTGTTGACGCCACCGATGGAAAGCACCTGGAATCGCAGCAACCTGCGCCGGCCGCACAGACTAGAGCTGTCTTACAAGTCCTATTGAGGATGCAGCAAGATCCTCGGCTTGCCTATCTGATCGGCCCAGGGAGTGAGGCTTGGGCACTTCTGACTGAAGCCCAAGCTGAAGCCGACGGAGTGGAAGTTGAGATGTTCAGACGGAAATTTCAGAAAGGCTTGAGCTATCAAAGGGTGCCCCGAATTGGCGAGTCTTCTCCTATGTGCGATTAACCCGCGAAACCGCCGCAAGGCGGTCTGCCGGGCGTGGTGGCCCGGTACTGATGAGCAGCCGAGGAAAACATGGACAAGCAAACCGCAATTGAAAAGATCAGGAAGTGCTTAGCGCTGGCCAAGAGCGCGAACGAGCACGAAGCCGCCGCCGCGCTGCGACAAGCGCAGGCGCTAATGCGCAAATACGGCGTGGAGGATGGAGACATCCTGATGGCGGAGGTAAGCGAAGCCAAGGCGAAAGCGGGAGCCAAAGCCAAGCCGGTGAAGTGGGAAAGCCAGCTCTCCAGCGCTGTTGCTGCCGCCTTTGGTTGCCGCAAGATTTTTGTCCAGGAGTGGAAGGCGGGTTACTGGACTTTCATCGGCTGCGGGCCGGCCGCTGAAATCGCCACCTATGCCTTTACGGTGCTGATGCGCCAGTTGCGCAAGGCTCGCAGCGTCTACCAGCAAACCCATTGCAAACGCCTGGTTCCTGCAAGCCGTACTCGCCGCGCTGATCTGTTCTGCGAAGCCTGGGTTGCAGCTGTGCGTCGTCAGATTGAAGCCTTTGCCGGCACGGCTGCCAATGAAGAGGCGCTGGAGATCTACATGGCTAAGGAATACGCAGACCTTGGCTCATTGGTGCCGAGGGATCGCCAAGCAGGCAAGAACCTGCGCGGTGGCGATGTGGATGCACGTCGCGCCGGCTGGAATGCCGGACGCGAGGCGCAGCTGAACCACGGAGTCGACAATAAACCCTTGGCCTTGGGCCAGTAAGGAGGTGCCACATGAAATTAAGCAAAGAGCAGAAGCAGGAGCTGATCGACGCGCTGAGTACCCCCTGGGGGCGGGTCCGTCTCCAGTGCGATGGCTATCGAGTGGATTTGGTTGTTGAGCGTAGCAAAGGCATGAGCTATCGCGTTGTCACCTATGTGAATGGCAGTTGGCAAGGCAAGTGGATGTCCGGCAAGGAAGAGCACCCGGAGCAAAAGTTTTTACGCAAGTCAGTGCGCCCGCAGGTCAGCCAGAAAAAAAGGGACGAACTGGAGAAGGCCGTAGGCAAGCGCTGCTTCAAGAAAATGTGTGCTGAGGATCCGTTTTGGACCGCGACCGTAACCGGCTATTGCGTCACCTGGGCCAGCGGCAAGGCCGTCATCAACCATCTCTGCAAGGTCTGCGACTCCATCGAGATCCTTGCGGAACAAGCGGCATAGAACCCGGTGTCGAGCCGGCGCTTGCCGGCTCCGCAACGTGTTTTAACGGAGTGACAAATGAACCGCAATCCCGCCCTGGCGAAGATCCACATCGCAAAGAAAGAGCTGGCACTGGACGACGACACTTACCGCGCGATGCTGCAGAGCATTGCCGGCGTGTCGTCGAGCAAAGACCTGACAGTTGCTGGCGTCAACAAGGTGTTGGCCCATCTCAAACGCTGCGGCTGGAAGCCGAAGACCGCGGCCAAGACCGGAAAGCGGCCCAGCGTGGGACGGGATCGCAAGGCGCTGATGGACAAGGTCGAGGCGCTGCTGGCGGAAGCCAAGCGTCCCTGGGCCTACGCCGACGCAATGGCCAAGCGCATGTTCACGGTGGACAAGGTGGATTGGCTGGACGCGGAGCAGTTGCAGAAGTTGGTGGCGGCGCTGACTTACGACGCGAAACGACATGGGAGGGACATGAGATGAAACTTGAAGACGTGCAGCATTTGTTGCCGGAAATGGCCCAGCTGATCGCCACCCTGATCGGCCTGCCCAAAGCCGCACGCTTGGTGGAAGTCTGGGGCGGAACCACATTCCCGGTCAGCAAGAACAAGCGCCGTGACGGACAGATCCGCTATGAAGCGCTGGCTGAAGTTGTGGGCGTCGATGCCGCCGATAAGCTCACCGCCCACTTTGGAGGTGAAGTGCTTGCGATCCCGCGCTGCGCAGTAGCGATGCGAGAAGTACGCGACAGGTTGATCCGGGCCGAGTTCGACGAGCTGACCCGCGAGCACCCGGCCGTGCATGCCGTCAACCAGCTGGCGCGCAAATACCAGATGACCGAGCGCAATGTCTGGATGGTGCTGAAAAAGGTGGACCAGATTAGCGAGACACCGCAAGGCAAGCTGTTTTAACATCCAAAATGGATATAACAGCAGGAGTTTGCAATGTGCAATGCTTTATCAAAGTTAGCATTGGTATGCTTGATTGCCGTATCGACAAATGCAGTGGCTGAGTCAGAAATTCAGATGCAACAATCAGCGATGCGTGGCGATTATCAAGCTCAACGTAATTTGGCTTACAGCTATGCAATTGGATGGGCAACAACTGACTCGCCAAACTATGTACCCAAAAAGCCTGTAGATGCTTGCGCCTGGTATCGGGTCATCGCATCATCCAACAATCCTAAAGTCCAGTCTGGCGATTATTCGAACGAGTGGACTTACTGTAGCAAATTGCGCCCAGATCAAAGCGAGTCGGCATGGATCATGGCGAAGAAGTTGATGAAGCAGATAGCCAAGAAGTAAAAACTCACTGAAGACCCTCACAGCGCCCCAACTGGGGCGCTTTCTTATTCTGGCGGTGTTCTCCGTCAATGTGACGGGCTTCAGTGAGAAGGATATCGTCGTCATGGCAAGCCGAAAAATCGAGGATCTGCACCCGGACTTGCAGCCTCTGTGTCGCGAGTTTGTACGCCGCTGCGAAGCCGCCGGAGTCACCGCCCTCATTACCACCACTTATCGTTCTGGCGCTGAGCAGGACGAGTTGTATGCCCAGGGTCGGACCAAGCCTGGCCCGCGCGTAACCAATGCCCGCGCCGGACAATCGGCCCACAACGCGATGATCCAGGGCAAGCCGGCCGCTCGCGCCTTCGACGTGGTGCCCACCATCGGCGGCAAGCCGATGTGGGACGCCAAACATCCGCACTGGCAAGTGATGGGCAAGATTGGAATGGAGCTGGGGCTGAACTGGTACGGCCGTCCCAATGCGCAGTTCAAGGAGTTCCCGCACTTCGAGCTGGCCAAGGGGTATCAGTAATGAGCCTCGGCGACCTGTTTAAAAACCCTGCAACCAACCGGTTGAGCCACAGCAAATTGTGGGCGAATGTTGCCTGCGCGGCCGCAACCGGCATGTTTATTCATCTGGGCGTGATGGGTGCATTGACGCCCGAGATCTGGCTGATCTACCTCGGCGTCGTGGGCGGCTACTCGGCCGCGCGTAGTTGGATCGCCACACGTCGCGACAACGCCAAAGGGGGCAAGGATGCTTAAGCTCGCGCAGCGCCTGGCGAGCTGGGGGCGTCGCTTGCTATCACCGGCCAAGGTCCAAGCTCCCGACGTTCAGCCGCGGCCCATCCCCAGCGCCGCGCCGGTCTGCCTCAGTTGGCCGATGCCTGGCCGCAAGTCCGGCGTGGCGGCGATCCGCCGCGCCGCCAGGAAGGCGCGCAAACAGCGGAGAACTCGCCATGTTTGATATCCGCCCCTTCATCAAGCCCTTGGCCATTACCGCCGCCATTGCCCTGGTCTTTGGTGCTGGCTTCTATTCCGGCCAGAAAGTCGCGTCAACCGCCGCCGCCAGCAGGCTGCAGGCGGTCCAGCTCTCTCACGAGCAAGAGCGGTCTCGCGCGGCCGATGCCAAAGCCGGCGAGCTGGCGACCGCGCTGGCCGGCCAGCAGAAGCTCGCAGAACAAGCCAACAAGCTGGGCTGGGAGCTGCTGCAAACCCGTTCCCAGTTGGCTACCACCCAGACCCAACTGAAGCAAAGGATTGCCGATGCGACCCAATCTGATGGTGATCGTTTTACTGGCCTCGGCCCTGGCGGCCTGCGGCTCTACAGCTCAGCCCTCGGCTACCCCGAGCGTGATCCGGGTCTGCCCGCAGCCAACGCCGGAGATGCTGCAAATCCCGGTCAAACCGGGGCCGCCGGTGCCGGGCTACAGCCGGCGGACTTGATCGCCCACGCCGCCGACTATGGCGCGTGGTGCCAACAGCTTGAAGCTCAACTGGGCACCCTGGCCCATCTCCATGGAGGTGCTCCGACCCAATGACGGACATCTTCGACCAGGCGCAAGAACTGGAGCTGCGTCAGCGCGAGCAGGCGCTGGCCCGGCAGGCAGCACAGCAAAAAACCGGCGCGAGCCTCAGTCATTGTGAAGACTGCGGCGACGCGATACCGGACAACCGCCAGACCTTTGCCAAGGGCTGCACCCGCTGTTTTGAGTGCCAAACCATTCACGAGAGGATCAATGCCAGATGAGCGACAACAACGAAGTCACCCGCGCCCTGGGGCGCATCGAGGGCAAGCTGGACATGATTGTGACCAGCCAACAACAGCAGAACGAACGGCTGGACAGCATGGACGAGCGGCTGCGCCACGTCGAGCAACAAGCCGCAAAGACCGGGGCGATCAGCGGCGGCATCGTGGCCGTCGGCACCGCCATCGCCGTCGAGGTGGTTAAACGGGCGTTGACGTAATGGCGCATGCACCGGAGACCCGCGACAAGGTCAGGCGCCTTTATGTGTTTGACCGAATTGGGCTGGAGGTGGCGGCGCTGCAGTGCGATGTGTCGATGTCTACCGCGAGCCGCTGGAAACGCGAAGCGGCCGAGGCCGGCGACGACTGGGACAAACTGCGCGCAGCGGCGATCCTGGCCGGCGACGGCATCGAGAACGTCGCGCGGGCGGCGCTGGCCGGCTTTTTGACGCAGTACCAGACGACGATGGACGCGATCAACACCAACGGGGATCTGCCTGCGGAAAAGAAGGTCGCGATGCTGGCCAGCCTGGCCGACTCGTTCAACAAGACCGTGGCGGCCAGCCGCAAAGTGTTGCCGGAAACCAGTCAGCTGGCGACGGCCATGGACGTAGTGCAGAAGATGGCGGCGTACATCCGCGACAACCACCCGCAGCATGCTGCGGCCTTTGTCGAGGTGCTGGAGCCGTTCGGCAACGAGCTGGCGAAACTGTATGGATGACGAGATGAATGCGGAACAACAGACCTATTTGCTGATCAAGGACGCAATTGCGGATCTGGAGCCGGATGATCAGAAGCGCGTCGCCGAGGCGCTGCAGCGGCTGCGCGATGTGATGGCGGACTATCCCGACGGACATGCCGTCATGGCGATGGCGCTGCTGGGTGCCGAGATCCAGCGCTGAACGCTGAGTTGCGCGATACCTCGGCAACGCCAGCGAGGCCTCAACGCACTTGCCGGTAACGGTAATTGCCTTTGATACGGCTTGCTAGAAAGCTGCCCTTGGAGTTTGACGCCATCAGGCGCTGATAACGGTCGAACGGCACACTGAAATATTGGTAGACATGGCCGTTTAGAAACTCAACCTCCAAGGTGGAAGTTGCTTCATTGTAACCAATTGAACGGATCGTCGAAGATGAAACCCGAGTTCTCTCCATTGCCACTTCCTCGCTTTCAAAGTATGTCGAAAGCGGAGATTATCACCCATTTTGAATATTATGGGTTTAGGGACGCGCTCGGTCATCCGCTGGCCAACTGCGAAGACTTCCTGGCCTTACTGGATGAGCTTATGGCAGGTTTGGTGGAGCCATGAGCCAGGCGTTCACCACAAAGGAATTTTTCGACGAGCTGCGCGAACTCTCCGCGCAGCTCAAGCGCGATATTGAGGCGCACCAGGCCGGGCTGGACTCGTCGCCTGAAGCGATCAAAGCCCGACGCCGCAGGGTGCTGCGGGATGGCGATTTCGAGTTCTTCGCCTATACCTACTTCCCGCACCACATCCGCGGCACGCCGTCGTTGTTCCAGGACCATCTATGCAAGCGCTTGCCGCAGCTGCTGCGCGAGCCGGGCGGCGTGACCGAGTGGTGGATCGCGCCGCGGGGTGAAGCCAAGTCCTCCCTGCTGACCAAGATCGGGCCGACCTGGTGCGCGGTGCAAGGGCTGATGCAGCGGCCGGAAGTGCGCAAAGAAGTGGGCTGGGCCGGCCCGCCGCCTCCCTTCATCGACTACATCATCCTGCTGGGCGCGGAAACCAAGTTGCCGACCAAGCTGCTGGAGGTGGTCAAGACTGAGCTGACGGTCAACGCGCAACTGGCGCTGGACTTCCCTGAAGCCACCGGCCGAGGCCCGATGTGGAAGGTCGGCGAGTTCGTCACCCGCACCGGGGTGAAAGTAGAACCCTTCGGCGCGGAGCAAGCGATCCGCGGGACGTTTCACGGTGCAAGCCGGCCCAAGCTGCTGTTGGGCGACGACCTGATCACCGACGCCGAAGCCAAAAGCCCGACCGAGCGTGAAAACCGCTGGAACTGGCTCGGCAAGGCGATTGACTACCTGGGACCGCCGGACGGCTCGGTCAAGTACCTGGGCGTCGGCACCGTGTTGAACAAGGACGACCCGATCAGCCGGGCCAAGCGCACTATCGGCCACATCGTCCACCACTTCCGCGCCATCGAAAAGCTGCCCACCCACATGGATCTGTGGGAGCAGTGCCATGCGCTGATGCTGAACGAGGACAAAAAGGCCGCGGAGGCCGCAAACGAGGCCGGCCGCAAGCTGTCCGACGCCGAGCTGCCGTCCTACCGTTTCTACCTGGGCAACCAGGTGCTGATGGATGCCGGCGCGGTGACGTCGTGGCCGAGCGTCCGCTCGCTGTACTGGCTGATGCGGCAACGTGCCAAAAATGGCACCGCCTTCAAGACCGAGATGCAAGGCGATCCGCGCAGCGACGAAGACAAGGTGTTTGGCAACGTCCAGTTCTGGGTTCAGCGCCTCCCGGACTGGACCATGTTTGGCGCGTGCGACCCGTCGATGGGCCGCGGCGAGTCGTCGGACCCGTCCGCAATCTTGTGCGGCGGCTGGGACCGGCATACCAAGATTTTGCATGTGGTCGAAGCCGAGATTAAACGACGGGTGCCGTCGAAGTTGTTGTCGGACTTGATCAAGGCGCAGCGCGAGCAGCGCTGCCAAGCCTGGGGCTTTGAGAACAACAACGCTTATGAGCATATGCGCCACACCATGATGCAGGACGCGTTGAACGCGGGCGTGCCCTTGCCCTTGGTCGGCGTGACGTCTCTGGCCGCGCCGGAGGTGCGCATCGACTCCCTGGAGCCGTTCATCTGCGACGCCTTCGTGCCGCGGATCCTGATCAGCCCGGCATTGACCAATCTGCTGGCCGAGCTGGACACCTGGCCGGAGCCGCAAACCAACCATCACTACGACGGCCTCAACGCGCTGCAGATCCTGTGGATGATCGCATCGACGCGCGGCAATGCCGTGTTCGAGTTCACGCCTGTGGCCCGTGGTGGCCGAGGTGACAACGACAGCGGGTTCAGCGCCGGATCCGGCGCATGGTAGGAGTGACAAACATGGCGCAAATTGTGGACCAATTCGGTCAACCGATTCAAAAAGAAGTCCTGCACGAGCCTCAGACCGCCCGCGTAGGCTGGGTTACGCGCGAGTTCGCCGAGCACCCGTCGCGCGGGCTGACGCCGCAGCGCCTGGCCCGGGTCCTGGAGGACGCCGAACAAGGCAACCTGGCCGCGCAAGCCGACCTGTTCACCGACATGGAGGAGAAGGACGGCCACATCCTCGCCGAGATGTCCAAGCGCAAGCGCGCTCTGTTGACTCTGGACTGGAGCATCGCGCCGCCGCGTAACGCCAGCGCCGCGGAGAAAAAGCAGGCAGATCAGCTGCAGGAGTGGCTGGCGGACATGGCCGAATTCGACGACGTGGTGCTGGACTGCCTTGACGGCATCGGTCACGCCTTTGCCGCGCTGGAGATCGAGTGGCAACGTCTGGGCAGCGACTGGCTGCCGCGGAGTCTGACGCATCGGCCGCAGCGCTGGTTCCAGACCCTGCCGCATGACGGCAACGCGCTGCGGTTGCGCGATGGCTCTGCCGAAGGGGCGGACCCTTGGAGGTTCGGCTGGGTGATCCATCGCCATAAAGCCAAGTCCGGCTATCTGAACCGCGCGGGCCTGCACCGCGTGTTGGCCTGGCCCTATCTGTTCAAGAACTTCAGCGTCCGAGACTGGGCCGAGTTTTTGGAGATCTACGGCTTGCCGTTGCGGCTGGGCAAGTACCCGCCGGGGGCCAGCAAAGAAGAAAAGGCCACGCTTCTGCAGGCGGTGGCCAGTATCGGTCACAACGCGGCCGGCATCATCCCGGACAGCATGCTGATCGAGTTCCAGAACGCCGCCAACGGCAGCCATGAGCCGTTCCAGGCGATGATGGATTGGTGCGAGCGGACCCAGTCCAAAGCCATCCTCGGCGGCACGCTGACCAGCCAGGCCGACGGCAAGACCTCGACCAACGCCCTCGGCGCGATACACAACGAAGTGCGCCACGACCTGACAGTAAGTGACGCGCGTCAGTTGGAAGGCTCGCTGACCCGAGACCTACTCTATCCGCTGGCGGTCCTGAACTTCGGTCAGGTGGATCCGCGACGCATGCCGCGCCTGGTGTTCGATACCCGGCAGCCGGAAGACTTGAAGCTGTACTCGGACGCGTTGCCGTCGCTGGTGGGCCTGGGCCTGAAAGTGCCCACCGCCTGGGTCTACGAGAAGCTGGCGATCCCCACGCCCCAGGCCAACGAAGACGTGCTGATCGCGCCGCGCCCGGAAATGTCCCTGCCGCCGGAGCTGCGGCCCAAGGAGGCCAAGGCGGCGTTGTCTTATCGCGCGGTCCTGACAAATGCCCAGGGCGAAGTGGTGTATCCCGATCAGGCGGCGCTGGACGACATCGAGTTGCCGGATCTGAGCGGCGAGGCTAACACCCTGCTTGAGCCGGTGATCCAAGCGCTGCGCAGCGGCGCGACGCCGGATGACGCAGTCGAGGCGCTGACGGCGGCTTTCCCGCTGCTGTCCGACGACGCGATTACGGAGATGCTGGCGCGCGCGATGTTCGTCGCCGATGTGTGGGGGCGCTTGAATGCCGACAGCTGACGCGGTCGATCTGAGCTACGCTATCGGTTTGCCGCCCGAGGAGGCTATCGCCTACTTCAAAGAGAAGGGCTACGCGATCAGCTTCAAGTGGCAGGACGTCTGGGCCGAGGCGCATGCGCGCGCGTTTACCGTGTCCGGCATCACTCGGCTGGACGTGCTGACCGATGTGCGCGAAGCGCTGACGGCCGCGCTTGAGAATGGCGAAACCCTGGCCGACTTCCAAAACCGGCTGCAGCCGCTGTTGGAGGCCAAGGGCTGGTGGGGCAAGGGGCGCATCGTCGACGAAGCAACCGGCGAGATCCTGGGCAAGCGGCTCAACCCGCGCCGGCTCGAAACCATCTTCCGCACCAACCTGCAGTCGTCCTATATGGCCGGCCGCTTCCAGGAGCAACTGGCCAGCGCCGAGTTGCGGCCGTACTGGGAGTACGTGGCCGTCATGGACAACCGCACCCGGCCGGCGCACCGTAGCTTGCACGGCCGCGTCTTTCGCTACGACGACCCGTTCTGGAGCCGCTTCTATCCGCCCAACGGCTGGAACTGCCGCTGCAGGGTGCGCACTCGCAGCGCGCGGGACATGGAGCGTTTGGAGCTGCTGGCGTCGAGCAGCGAGGGGCGGCTGGAAGAAGTGGACCAGCCGATAGACCGCGAAGGCAATACGCGAAAGGTAATCGCCTTCAACGACCCGGCTACCGGCAAGCGCTTCGTCGCGGATCCCGGCTTCGGCTTCAATCCTGGCGTTGCCGCCTATGAGCCTGATCTGAGCCGATACCCGCCGGAGCTGGCGAAGCAATACCGCAAGTACAAGGAGGCCGCATGATAGACATCAAGGTGGACAACAGCGGCGTTCTCGCCGCGCTGCAGCGGCTTGAGAAAGCGGTCACGCACCGCGTGCCGCTGATGCAAGCCATCGCCGGCATCATGGCCGGCGCGGTGGAAGAGAACTTCGCGCGTGAGGGCCGGCCTGCCTGGCAGGGATTGAAGCCGGCGTCCTGGATGTCGCGTGCTGGAGCACTAACAAAACGCGGCCAGGTATCGGCGGCGCGCTTCGAGAAGAAGGTGCGCGGCGGCAAAATCCTGCAGGCGTCCGGCCGGCTGGCCAGCAGCATCACGCAAGTTAGCAGCAACGATAACGCGGTGGTGGGCACCAATGTGAAGTACGCCGCGATCCAGCAGTTCGGCGGGCAAACCAAGGCCCACGAGATCCGGCCGCGCAACAAGCGCGCGCTGGCCTGGGCAGGCGGCCGGCATCCGGTGCGCAAGGTCAACCACCCCGGCAGCAAGATCCCGGCGCGACCCTTTCTTGTGCTGGGCGACGAGGACATGCGCGAGATCGAGGCGACGGTGGAGGACTATCTGAGAGCCGCCACGGGCGGTTGACCCCAAAACGAAACGCGCCGTTCTGGCGCGTTTTTAGTATGGCTGGTGGTGCGGTGATGCACCGAAACCCCGCATCGTTGAAATTAAACAGGGTTTAAACGCCCTGTAGCGGGATTGGAGGGTAGCCTGTTGGGTGATATTTGCCAGGTCACATCAGAAAAGTGGACTTGCTTCGAGATCATCAAGTAGGTCGTGCCCTTTCCAAGTCAGTGTGTAAGTTACACCCATGACAAGCCGCATACGATCACCGTCTGCACGGCTGGATAAAAAACCAGCTTCTTCCAATAAAGCAAAATGAAAGTCTTGCTCTTCGGTTCCTGCTCCAGTCTTCTCGGCAATAAACGTGCGTACCTCCTTTTCATTGCCACCTTCTGCTTTGACGATACCTTGCAACATGGCCTTGATCACCGTCTTACTTCTTCTCATTTAATACTCTCCTATGACAATGGGAATTGTATTGTGACACGCCGCCGGATCCGGTCAATGCGCTGCATCAATTTCCACTGAAGACCCTCAGCTAAGCCCTCTCGCAGTGTCCCATCAAAATGGGGGCATGCCACACCTGACACATTTCATCGCCGCTCTGACGGTCGACCTCAAACAAGCCGGAACGGAAGGCAAGGCGCCTCGCGTCGTCAAGCTGATCCCGGCCGGTAGTTTCCGCGCCCGTGACGGCCGGCCGGCCGAGGTGCCCGCCTGGAAGATGGATAGCGTACAGGCCGCCATTTTGATTGCCGCAGCCACCGACCGGAGGACGCGCTATGTAATCGACTATGAGCATCAAACCCTGCGCAGCATCGAGAACGGCAAGCCCGCGCCTGCCGCTGGCTGGTTCCGCACGCTGGAGTGGCGGGACGATGGACTCTACGCCATCGACGTCGAATGGACGACGGCCGCCGCCGCGATGCTCGAGTCCGATGAGTATGGCTACCTCTCTCCCGTCTTCAAATACGACAAGGAAGGCCGCATCACGGGCCTGCTGCATGTCGCTCTGACCAATAACCCGGCGCTCGATGAGTTGCCGGAGTTGTCGGTCGCCGCCTTGTCGCTCTTAGCGACAGTTTCTCTCCCCCCAACCATCCAGGAGGAATCCATGGATATCGCCGAACTGCTGGAGCAATTGCGCTGGATGTTGAATCTGCCGGTAGGCGCAACGGTAGAAGACACCAAAGCACAGCTTCAGAAACTGATTGACCACTTGTCCGCCGGCCAAGGCACCGCCGCCGCCAGTGTTGACTTGCTCGGCATGCTCACCGGCCAGCAGCAACGCATCGCTACGCTGTCGGCAACCCAGGTCGACCCCGCCCGCTTCGTGTCGGTGGAGACCATGCGCGCACTGCAGGAGCAAGTCGCCGCGTTGACTGCCCAGCAGCAAGGCCGCGTCGTCGAAGACCTGGTGACGGTGGCGCTGTCCGACGGCCGGCTGTTGCCGGTACAGGAAGAATGGGCGCGCGGCCTGGGCAAATCCAATCTGGACGCGCTGCAGTCCTATCTTGCCAGCGCCCCCAGCATCGCCGCGCTGTCGTCTACCCAAACCCAAGGCAAGCCGCCCGCGGCTGACCCGGAAACCGGCTTGGACGTTGATACGCTGGCGGTTTGCAGCATGTTTGGCAACGACCCGGCCGCCGTGGCCGCCGCGATGAAGGAGTAAGCACGTCATGACCGCTACGACTCAAGACCGTAACACCCCGATGAAGGATGGCTCGCTGATCGTGGTGCCGGTGGCCGCCGGCCAAAAAATCCCGGCCGGGGCGCTGGTTGCCGCCAGCGCGACCGGATTCGCCACCAACGGCGCGACGGCGACGACCTTGGCCTACCTCGGCCGCGCCGAAGTGCTGGCCGACAACACCGCCGGAGCCGACGGCGCGATCAGCATGACGATCCGCCGCGGCAAGGCGTTCAAGTGGGCCAACGAATCCGGTGACCCCGTCACCCAAGCAAGCGTCGGCCGCGCCTGCTACATCGTCGACAACCAGACCGTGGCCAAAACCAACGGCACCAACACCCGTTCGCAAGCCGGCACCGTACTCGGTGTCGACGTCGACGGCGTGTGGGTCATCTAAATCCAGGGCATCTAAACCCCAGCGACTGGAAGGAGCAAACCCCATGATCATCAACGCCGCTACGCTGAAGGCGATCTTCGTCAACCTGAAGACCACCTTCAACAAAGCCTTCGACAGCGCGCCGAGCCAGTGGCAGAAAATCGCCATGCTGGTGCCGTCGACAGCCCGTTCCAACGATTACAAGTGGCTGGCCAACTTCCCGCGCATGCAGAAGTGGATCGGCGAGAAAGCGGTCAAAGCGCTGTCCGCCTTCGGCTACAGCATCACCAACGACGACTTTGAAACCACCGTCGAAGTGGACCGCAACGACATCGAAGACGACAACCTCGGCATCTACGCGCCGCAAGCGCAGATGGCCGGCTTCTCGGCCAAGCAGTTGCCGGACGAGATCGTGTTCGACCTGGTCAATAAGTCGTTCAACAGCCTGTGCTACGACGGTCAGTACTTCTTCGACGTCGATCACCCGGTGGCTGATGCCTCGGTATCGAACAAGGGCACCAAGAAACTGTCCGCCGCGTCGCAAGCGGCCGCCCAGGCCAGCTACGGCGTTGCGCGCACGGCGATGAAGAAGTTCAAGGACGACGAAGGCCGCCCGCTGAACATCACCCCGAACGTGTTGCTTGTGCCGCCGGCCCTGGAAGACATCGCCCGGGCGCTGCTGAGCAACGACCGCCTCGACGATGGCAAGACCAACCCATACAAAGGTACGGCCGAGCTGGTGGTGGTGCCTTGGTTGACCTCGGACGACGCCTGGTTCTTGCTCGACACCACCAAGCCGGTCAAGCCCTTCATCTACCAGGAGCGCAAAAAGCCGGTATTCGTCCAGCAGACCGATCCGCAGGCCGACGACGTGTTTAATCGCCGCAAGTACAAGTTCGGCGCGGAGGCCCGCGCGGCCGGTGGTTACGGATTCTGGCAGCTGGCTTACGGCTCCGACGGCAGCGTGGCCTAAGGGGGCGTTATGGCAAAAACCAACACCAAGGCCGCGCCGAGCGGGGCGGCCGAAGAGAAGCTGCAGCCGCCCGCCGCCCAGGCGGTGGAGCCGCCGGGCGTGCTGCAGCCGGAGTTGCCGCCGAGCATCCAGGAATCTGGCGCTGCGACCGAAGGCGATCTGCAGCAGGCCGACGCCCAAGCGGCAGACCAGCCGCCCGCGCTGCCGCCTGAAGTGACGGGGATGTTTGCCCCCGACACCGTCGAGGTGGTGGCGAAGTGCGAACAGTTCCGCCGCGCCGGCCGCTTGTTTACTCGCGAAGTTACCCGGATCCCGCTGAGCGAGTTGACCGTCGCCGAATTCGAAATGCTGTGCCAGGAGCCGATGCTGTCCTTGCAGCTGCTCCGCGTCGGCGGGGGCGAATGATGTACGCAACCCGCGACGACATGGTGGCGCGCTTCGGCGAAGGGGAAGTCATTGCGCTGACTGACCGCGCCTTTGCCGGCGCAGTCGACGAGACGGTGCTGGCGGGTGCGCTGGAAGCGGCCGGCGTCGAGATCGACGGCTACATCAGCAGCCGTTACCGGCTGCCGTTGGGTCTGCCGCCGAAGATCCTCACCGGTTACGCATGCGATATCGCCCGCTATCGCCTTTGCGGTAGCGGCACGCGGGTGACCGACGACATCCGCGACCGCTACCGCGATGCGGTGAGGTTCCTGGAGCTGGTGGCCGCCGGCAAGGTCACGCTGGGCGGCATGCCGGACGGCGCACCCATGCCAACCGACAACACCGTGCAGTTCGCCAGCGGCACGCGGGTGTTCGCTCGCGACGGAGGGCTATTCTGATGATCATCGCCAGAACCGAAGAGGCCATCATCGCGCGTTTGCGCCTGGGCCTCGGCCGCATGGTCCGCGAAGTCGGCAGCTATGGCGGCGAACTGGACGACGGGCTGGAGGAAGCGATCCGGCGTTTCCCGGCAGCGTGGGTGACCTTCGGCGGCGTTCCCAAGACCGAGCCGTACTCGGCGTCGAAGTGGAAATACAAAGCCGACGCCAGCTTCGTAGTGATGGTCGGCGACCGCAGCGTGCGCAGCGAAGCAGCGAGCCGCCGTGGTGGCGCTGCCGTGGCGGAAGTCGGGACGTATCGGCTGGTCACCGCGGTGCGCCGCTTGCTATCGGCCCAGGACCTGGGCCTGCCGATTCATCCGCTGCAGCCCGGCCGGATTCGCACCCTGTTCAACTCACGTCTGGAGAACGACGCGTTCTCGGTGTTCGCCTGCGAGTTCTCGACCTTCTGGATGGAAGAAGCCCTGCCGCAGCTGCGCTGGCCGATGCCTCCGGCTGCCGGCGCGCCGGATACGGTTGACGACCCGGACGCGGTGTTCACCGGCTACCAGGGCAAGACCGGCGAGCCGGATCCGGATTGGCTGCGCACCGGCCTGAATTACCACTTGATGCCGGACGACGGCCAGCCCGACGCCTCGGACATTCTCACAAGGAGCGATCCATGAAAGTGAAAGCCGCGCCCGGCATCAAGGTGCCGAGGGAAGACAAACCGCGTGAGTTCATCACCGACGCCGCTACGGTGGACGTGCCGAACAGCGCCTATTACCTGCGTATCCAGGCCGATGGCGATCTGATCGAGATCGACGCCGCCGACAGCGCCAAAACCACCGCAAAGAAAGGGGGTGAATGATGGCCAGCCCGAATATCAGCTTCGACAGCATCCCGGCCAGCATCCGCAAGCCCGGCAAGTACTTCGAATTCAACACCAAGCTGGCGGTGCGCACGCTGCCGGGCAATCCGCAGCGCGTGCTGGTGCTGGGCCAGAAACTGGCCGCAGGCACCCAGGCGGCGATGGTGCCCGCCGACGTGTTCAGCGACGAGCAGGCGGCGCAGCTGTTTGGCCGCGGCTCTCAGCTGCACTTGATTGCCCGCGCCGCGATCACGGCCTACCCGTACCTGCAGCTGACCGCCGTCGCCATCGCGGATCCGGCCGGTGTGGCGGCCTCTGGCACAGTGACCTTGACCGGCACAGCTACCGGCAGCGGCGTGCTGAAGCTGTGGGTCGGCGCGACTCGGGTCGATGTCGCGGTCAGCAGCGGCGACACCGCCGCCGCCGTGGCGACGGCCCTGGGCGCGGCGCTGGCCGCCCGGACGGATCTGCCGGCAACCGGCGCGGTGGCGTCGGGCGTGGTCACCGTGACGTGCGTCCACAAGGGCACCATCGGCAATGACCTGAAGCTGGTGGCCAGCGCTACCGCGCCCGGCCTCTCCGTAGCGGTGGTGACCCTGGCCGGCGGCACCCTGGACCCGGACTATACCGCCACCTTGGCGGCAATGGCCGGCGGCGGACACAACATCATCGTGGCCCCGCTGTCGAGTCAAGCGCAGCTGACCGTGATCCGCAGTCACCTTGACTTCGTGTCCGGGCCGATGGAGCAACGTGGAGCCATCGGCGTGTTTGGGTGGCCTGGCTCGCTGGCGAGCGGCACCACCCTGGCCGGACAGATCAACAGCGGCCGCATCACTGGCGCGTGGCATCGAGGCGCCTTGCGCCTGCCCTGCGAGATCGCCGCCGCCTACGCCGCCGTGCTGGCCAGCGAAGAGGATCCGGCGCGGCCGCTGAACACGCTGGAGCTGGCGGGCATCGACGTGACCGGCATCGACCAGCGGCCGACCCGGACCGAGCAGGAAAACGCCCTCTACAACGGCATGACGCCGCTGGAGATCGGCCCCGGCGACCGGGTGCAGATCGTGCGCGCCATCAGCACCTACACCAAGGACGCCCAGGGCGTCGACGACGTGGCGCTGCTGGACATCACCACCATCCGCACCCTGGACTACGTGCGCAAGGCGTGCCGCGAGCGGATCTCGCTGCGCTTCCCGCGCGAGAAGCTGTCCGAGCGCACCCCGGACAAGGTGCGTTCGGAGCTGTTCGACGTGCTGCTGAAGCTGGAAGAACTGGAGATCGTCGAAGCGGTGGAGGCCAACAAGGACGGCCTGATCGTCGAGCGCGACAGCCAGGACGTGAACCGCCTGGACGCCAAGATCCCGGTGGACGTGGTCAACGGCCTGCACGTGTTCGCCGGCCGCATCGACCTGCTGCTGTAAACACCCAGGGGCGGCGCAGGCCGCCTCGCATCAACCAGGAGGACATCATGGCGCTTCAGGAATACGCAGGGGCCATCGTGCTGGAAGTCGACGGCAAGGAAGTCGAAGTCATCGACGTCAGCATCAGCACCAAGACCGGCCGGAAGCTGGTCAAGACCATGAACAAGACCGGCCGGGCCAAAGGCTTCGCCAAGGGCATCGCCGAATACGACCTGTCGGTGACCGTCGCCATCCCGCTGAGCGGCGACCTGGACTGGGAGGCGATTGAAGGCGCAAAGCTGACGATCTATCCGAACAGCAACGGCGGCAAGCGGGAAAGCTATCTCGACTGCTTTACCACCGAGACCGGCGACAAGTACTCCGTCGACAACGAAGCACGCCGCGACTTGAAGCTGCAGGCGCTGCGCCACGTGAAGGAATAACCACAATGACCGAAAAAGGCGAACTGCAGTACGGCGTCGAGTATCCGGCCGGCTCCGGCCAGATGCACTACGCATTCGAGCTGCGCTTGCCGACGGTAAGCGACAACATCGACGCAATCGAGACCAGCGGCGGCGGCTCCAACTTGCGTCTCAACACCATGATGCTGGCGGCCAGCCTGGTGAAGCTGGGCGACATCCCGCGCGAGGCGATCACCTACGAGCTGTTGGGCACAATGGTTGATGACGACTACGACGTGATGACCGAGGCGAGGGATCGTCTCAAAAAAAAGCGGATGCGGCCGAAGAGCAACTCAGCGGATTCCGACTCGCCGTCGTCGTCCTCGGCCGGCACGGCATCCCCGAGTCCCGGATCCGGGAGCTGAACGCCGTCGAGTTTGAAGGCTACCTTGCCGCCGTCAATAGTTTGTACGGCGGCAAGACACGCCAGCGCGGCAGTGTTGAGCAGCGCAGCATTAAATCCAAGCGCAAAAGGAAGCCCGGTTAAACATGGCAAGAGAACCTGAAGTCGGCCTAACCCTCAAGGCCCGCGACGAAGCCTCGCGCCCGATTGCGCGGGCGATGCAGGATCTTGAGAAGAACACCCAGCGCGCCGAGAAAGCGGTCATTGGCCTGTCACGCGAAAGCCAGCGTATGACCGCCGCGCGGGAGCAACTGGGCGTCAGGTCGGAGCGCACCATTCAGCGTGAGATCCAGCAGACCGAGGCCGCCTACAAGCGCCTGGCAAGCAGCGGCACCATGACGGCGCGGGAGCAAACCCGCGCTTACAGCGCCATGCGGGACCAGGTCAAAGAACTGCGCCGCGAGATGCGAGGTGTCAGCGAATTGCAGCGCAATTTATCGACAGGGGCCAAAGTGTTGACGGCGGTTGCTGGCGGTGTTGCGGCCGGAGCCTATGTTGTCGGGCAGCCGGTGAAGCGCACCATGGACTATGACCGTCGTCTGGCGATGATGTCCAATACGGCCTACGCAGAGCGTGATATCGGGGGGCGGCGTGCTGGTATGCGAGAGTTGGACGGAGCGATTCAACAGGCGGTAAGGATTGGCGGAGGCTCGCGAGAAGGAGCCGCTGAGACCCTGGATAATCTGATCGCTTCTGGTGCTATGAGCCAGCAATCAGCAACTAAATTATTGCCTGTTCTACAGAAGTACTCGACGGGTACAGGGGCGGACCCCAATGAATTGGGCAATATCGCCATACGTGCCATGCAGACGTTCAAAATCAAAGAGCATGAACTGCCGAAACTGCTGGATATGTCAATTATGGCCGGCCAAGCCGGCGGATTTGAGCTGAAAGACATGGCCAAGTGGTTACCTCAGCAGATGGCGGCTGCAAAACAATCTGGCATGAACGGGATGTCTGGTGCAGCGAAACTGCTGGCATTAAATCAGGCTGCCGTGATTACTGCGGGCACTAAAGATGAGGCCGGCAACAACGTGGTCAATCTGCTTGCCAAAATCAACAGCCAAGATACGGCTAAAGACGCTTCAAAAATAAGTTCCACCACATTTCAAGCAAAGAAAAAGGGGGAAAAAGGAATTGACCTTGCTGGAACGCTGGCGGCTGCAAGAGAGAAAGGAATGGATTCTCTAGACGCCTTTGTTGGGTTGGTCGATAAAGTTGTCGCTCATGACAAACGATATCAGAGCATTCAAGGAAAACTAAAGTCGGCAAAGGGGGATGAAAGAAAGGCTCTTTTGGACTCCCAAGCTGATATTTTGCAAGGTTCGGCTATTGGCACCCTCATTCAAGACCGACAAGCATTGATGGCCTTGGTCGGGTATATGGGGAATAGAGAGTACGTCAA
Organism: Chromobacterium aquaticum; assembly: GCF_021129195.1. Classification (GTDB taxonomy): domain Bacteria; phylum Pseudomonadota; class Gammaproteobacteria; order Burkholderiales; family Chromobacteriaceae; genus Chromobacterium; species Chromobacterium aquaticum. The sequence goes on from NZ_JAJOHW010000089.1 coordinate 43,707, forward strand.
TGGCATTGTGGCAAAGCTGCCCAATGCTGCGGGTACTGGGGATGCAAACTTCGGTTTAATACAGGGCACCGCATCGTTTCAAGCTGAGCGTGCAAGGAATGAGAAAACGATTGCGGAGCAGAAGGCTTTTGATGGGCTGAGTAGCACGATTGGAGATGTAGCCGGCAAGTTGGCGGACTATGCGCAAGAGTATCCAGGGTTGTCCACGGTACTTGCAGGGACAACGGTAGCCATAGGTGCTCTTGGCGCGGCGGCCGGTGCAGCGGCGTTACCCATGCTGTTATTGGGTAAGGGCGGCGGCGGTGCAAAGCTACCTGGAGGGATTTTACCGAAGACAGGCCCAGCAGCGCGCAACCTACCAGTCGCTGGCGCTGGCCTCGGTTTGACCGCAGTATCGCTGGCCAATTTCACCACGGATCAAGAAGACGATGAGCTTAAACATGGTGATGCGCGCTGGAAGCGGCTCCGTGCCCAGTACTCGCAAGCTCAGATAGACGCCGCACGAAAGCGTTATCAGCCTTGGTATCAATTTGGTAAAGGCTATGCGGCTGAGAACGAGCAATGGCTTCAACGCTATGCCCAAGACGAGGCTCGTGCCAAAGCCCCGCCGATTGACCTACGCAATGCCCCAAGCTCTGCTGCTCCAATCCCACAACTCAACATGCTTCAGACCACCATGAACGCCGCAACCAAACTGGATGTTGCGGCACAGAAAATGCAGCAGGCCGTCAACCAACCGATGCAGATCCAGTTGACGGGTGAATTCAGGGTTAATGGTGGTGACCTGGTCGCAGTGGTCAACCAAAGCAACAGCACACAAGCGAGGAGGAACTGATGGCCTGGGCCGACACCCTGCTTGACGCCAGTTTCCGCGGCGTGACCTTCGATTGCATGCGCGCCGTGGACAGCGCTCAGCGCGACTCGGCAAGCCACGAATACCCCTACCTGGACGGCGCGGACGTGGAAGACCTGGGCCGCAAGGCCCGACGCATTACGATGTCCGCCGCGTTCTTCGGCAAGGACTACGAAAACCGTCTGCAATCCTTCCTGAAAGTCTTGGACGAGCCAGGCCACGGCGAGCTGATCCACCCTGTTTTCGGCAGCATCAAGGAGGCCCAGCTCCTCAGCTACGAAATCGGCCACGACGCCGACAGCCCGGATTACTGCACGGTGGAGCTGGCCTTTGTCGAAGCTACGCCCGGCAACCCTTTCTTCGTCCAGCAGCTACCGGTTCAAAAGGCCGAAGCGGTCAGCATGCTGGCGGAAACGGCCCGTTTCAATGGCATCGATGTGTTCGCCTCGGCTATCTCTGCCTTGAGCGGCGTCACCGGTAGCCTGTCACGCTTGAATGCGTTGCGCGACGTGATGACGGGCACGCTGGGCGCGATCCGCAGCCAGCTGCAGAGCATCATCGGCACCACGCTGGATCTGATCGACTATCCGCGCGCCTTTGCCAGCGACGTGGTCAGCCTGGTCAGCGGCATGGCGGACCTGCGCAGCTTCGATGCCGGCGTGATCATGTCGGATTGGAAAAGCCTGACGGGTCAACTCAACAATGTTGTCCAGTTGCCGGGCGCGGTGGCGTCGGGATCCGCAGACACGGCAGGGAGTGGCGGAGAGTCTGGCGGCAGTGTCGGGGCTGAAGCCAAGCCGATTCCGGCGAAGGCGGAAGATGTCGCGCTGTTGACGGCCGTGGTGCAGACGACGGTGGCCACCACGCTGGCCGAGGTGGCTGGCCAGATCCTGGCCGCCGAGGCGGAGAAGCCAACCCTATCCCCGCCCGAAATCGAACGGATTGCCAATGACGTGCGTGACTCCATTCAGCAAGCCATTGAAACACACCGCCAGCTGTTCCCCGTCGAAGTTTTCCGGCCCGTCACCGAGGCGCTGAAAGACACCGCCCTGGGCACCCAGGACGCCGCCTCGGCGGTGATTGAGGCGCTTCCGCCGCTGATCACCAGGACCGTCGAGGCGCCTGGCAATCTGCACCTGGCCGCCTTCCGCTGGTATGGCGATTACACGCGGGCACAGGAGCTGGCGCGGCTAAACCCGCATTTGATCAACCCGAACGCGCTGCAAGTGGGAGACGTACTCAATGCCTACGCCCGATAGCCGTTACCAACGCCCCTCCGGGGACAACGCGGTCAGCGTGCTGATCGGTGGCCGGGTCCACCAGCAATGGACCAGCTACGAGATCGACTCTGATTTGATGATCCCGGCCGACGCGTGGCAGGTGTCGCTGGGCTTGCCCAAGGGCGAGTTTCCGCCGCTGGTGGAAGCCGGAGCCAGCGTGGTGGTTCGGGTTGGGCGCGACACGGTATTGACCGGCCAGATAGACGAGATCGCCGATCCCATCGACAAGAACAGCCACACGCTGAGTCTGTCCGGCCGCGACGGTGCGGCGGTGCTGGTGGACTGCTCCAGCCCCATCTTCACAGCAAAGCAAGCGACGCTGGCCGAGGTGGTGGCCAATGTGGTCAAGCCGCTGGGCATCAGCAAGATACGCATCGACGCCGCCCGGTCGATGACGTCGGAGAAAATCAACGTAGAGCCGGGCGACACCGCCTGGGAAACCCTGGTCCATGCCGCTGAGGCGAACGGGCTGTGGCCGTGGTTCGAGCCGGACGGCACTTTGGTGATCGGCGGCCCGGACTACAACACCCCGCCGGTGGCCAGCTTGGTGATGCGCCGCGAGGGCAAGGACAACAATGTGATCAGCTTGAGCCGGGTGCGCTCGATGGCGGAGCGTTACTCCGAGTTCACGGTGCTGGGCCAACGCCATGGCACCGCCACGGAAAACGGCAAGCACGCGCTCAAGAGCACGGTGCGGGATCCCGACGTCAAGATCTACCGCCCCAAGATCATCGTCGACCACGAGGCCGAGAACACCGAGGCGGCGCGCGCTCGCGGCCGCAAGCTGTTGTCCGACTCCAGGTTGAAGGGCTTTACGCTGACCGCCAAGGTGGCCGGGCACCGCACCAGCAGCGGCGTGCTGTGGCAGCCTGGCCAGCGCATTCATGTGATCAGCGACGCCCACGGCATCGATGCGACCTTCTTTCTGATGGCGCGCAAGTTCCAGGGCGGCCGGGGCCAGGGCACCGTCACAACGCTGACGCTGAAGGAAGACAAGGTATGGGTGCTGGACGCCCACCCGCATAAACGCAAGCACCGCCGCGGCAAGAATGGATCGGCGGGGCTGGAAGCCGTGGACGTGAGCAAATGATCAACGAAATCGACAAACGCATCCGTCGGGCAATGTCCAGCGTGCGTCAGGCGTTCCGCGGTGTACTGACACGCGTCAGCAGCGGCCCGGCGGTGCAACTGGCCCAAGCTGACGGCCTGGCCGGCGAGCGTTTGCAGGACAACGAGCTGTTCCAGCACTACGGGCTGACCAGCAACCCGCCGCCGGGCACTATGGCGGTGATCCTGCCGGTGGGCGGCAAGACCGCTCACGGCATCGTGATCGCCACCGAGCACGGCAGCTACCGGCTGAAGTCATTGGCCCCCGGTGAGGTGGCGCTCTATACCGATGAGGGGGCCAAGATCGTGTTGAAGCGCGGCCGCCTGATCGAGACCGACTGTGACGTGTTTAAAGTCAACTGCCAGACCTGGGAAGTTAACGCCAGCGCCAACGCCACCTTCAACACCCCGGCGCTGACGGCCAGCGGGGTATTCAACGCCCAGGGCCAGATCAACGGCAGCGGCGGGATGGCGATCAGTGGTGGCAGCGGCGCGCACGTGGACGGCACGCTGACGGCGACAGAGGATGTGGTGGCTGGCGGCAAGAGCGGCGCACATCATACACATCCAGGGGACTCGGGCGGGGTGACGGGTGAACCCCTCTAGTGTCAAATATCAGGTTGCACTGCCTTCAATTCGTTTGGCATTATGTGGGTTTCATAAGAATTTAAAGTAAAGCTATGGGCGAGGCAGGAATTTTCATCCGCAGTGAAGATGACGCATATCGGTATCTGACGCAGCTGGTTGATGGCACGATCAAGTTGGACATTGAGGATCTGAATGTCCACTTTGAAGGGTGGCCAAACTTGCGTGTGTATGCCAAAGGTCGCAAGTACGATCAGTCGATTACCCCTGCCATGATGAAAAGCTTCTTGGCTCTTCAAGCTGCAGTTTATCGATCGTATGCTATAAGCAAGTACAACACACCGAACATCAACAACCTTACCAAGCAGGAAAAGGAAGACCTGGAGATTCAGGTTCGTGTTGATGGAGGCTCTTCAGATTACAATGTCGATTTTCAAGCCCTAGCTGAAAAATTTCTTGATGGAGCGATGGGAAAGATGACCGGCGAACAAATGCTCATCGTAATCCTTGCGGCCATGTTGCTGCTTTTTGGCCACTTCGCGATCAAGAGCATCCTAGAGCACCGCCGCCAAGTTAGATCTGAAGAACTTGGTACAGAGGTGCAGAAGCAGCAGCTCACGGTCATGCAGTCCATGTCCAGTGAGGAGACCAAGCGCATGACTGTCATGCAAGGTCTCATTAAAGAAAACGCGAAGGTAGACAATATTTACCGTACTGCCTACGACATGAACATGGACATGCTCAAGGGCATGGAGTCAACCAATAGTGGGGAAATTCAAGGGGTTGCACTGAGTGGTGAGCAGGCACATCTATTAGTTCAGAACGCAAGACGTCGTTCAAATGAAATACGTCTCGATGGACGGTTCAGAATTCTCGGTGTTGACAGCTCCTTACGAACGGATTTCAAGATTAAGGTCCTGAGCCTTGAGTCTGGAGAAGACTTTGTCGCACAAGCGGACGAAACCAGCCTTACTATAGATGCGATGAACAAGCTGCAACGTGCAGAGTGGAAACGAAGGGTCATTACTCTCCACATTAATGCAAAAGAGCATCACGGCCAGGTGAAGAACGCAAAGATCATGGCAGTGGGTGACATTGAGGAGCCTGAAGAGCTTGATAACGAAGAGTAAAGCTCCTAAGCCCTAAGTAACTGAAGCCCATCAAACATTACCATCCCCACCATGCCCCGCACACTGCGGGGCATGGACGCTTTAATTGACCCCAAAACCGGCGACTACGCCGGATCCCGCACCGACACCCTGGCCAACGCGGTCTATCTACGGCTGATGACGCCGCTGGGCAGCTGGTGGGCCGACCCCTCCTTGGGGTCGCGCCTGCACGAGCTGCAGCGCGAGAAGGACGTCAGTCGCGTGGCTGTGCTGGCCCGCCAATACTCCGAGCAGGCGCTTGCGCCGCTGATCAAGGACGGTCGCGCCAACAGCGTGGCCGCCACAACGTCTCGCCAGCAACCCGGCTGGCTTGAGCTGCACATCCAGGTCGAAGACATCAGCGGCCGTGTTCAACGCTTTCAGCACCCGGTGAGGGTCGCGTGATGGCATTCTCCGTTCCCGCATTCGCCAAGATCCGCGACGATCTATTGCGGGACATCAAGAACCAGTTGCCGGATGCCGACACTGGCCCCGATAGCGACTACTTCATCCGCGCCAGCTCCGTCGCCAGCGCCGTCGAAGGGTTGTATCAGCATCAGGCGTGGATCGTGCGCCAGATATTCCCCGACACCGCCGACCGCGAGTACCTGGAGCTGCATGCCCGTGTGCGCGGCCTGGCTCGCAAGGCTGCAGTGGCGGCCCAAGGACAGATCAAGGCATACGGCATGCCGGGCGCGTCGGTGCCGACTGGTCTATCCGCCAAGCTGGGCGACCAGGTGTACACCACCACGTCGGCCGGTGTGATCGACGGCACCGGCATTGCCACCGTAACTGCCGTCGCTAACACCGCCGGCACCGTTGGCAACGCCGCGGCCAATGCAGCGCTGGAGCTGACCGCCGCGCCGTCCGGCGTCACCAGCGCGGCCAGCATCGTGACCATGACCGGCGGAGTGAATGAAGAGGACGACGCGGCGCTGCTGGCGCGGCTGCTGGAACTGATCCGCCGCCCGCCGGCCGGCGGCAACCGCCACGATTACCGGCGCTGGGCGATGGAGGTGCCGGGCGTAACCGCTGCCTACGTCTATCCGCTTCGCCGTGGTCTCGGCACCGTCGACGTGGCGATCACATCGGCCGGCGCGCTGCCGTCGGAGGCCACTATCGACGCGGTACAGGACTACATCGACGACCTGCGCCCAGTCACGGCCAAGAACTGCCTGGTGTTGGCCCCTACACCCAAAACGACCAACGTCGCCGTCCAGGTGAAGTTGTCCGGTATCACCCTGGCCGCCGCACAAGTGCAGATTGAGGCGGCGTTGGGCGTCTACTTTAACCAGCTGGCACCGGGAGAGACCGCAATCAAGAGCCGCATGGAGGCCTTGATCTCCGACCTGTCCGGGGTAGTCGACCGCGCGGTGACGTTGCCGGCGGCCAACGTAGTGCCGGTGGTGGATGAAACCAAAGTGGAATGGGTGCGCGTGGGCACCGTCACCGTGACGGCGATGCCATGAACCACAATGAGCTGTTGTCCCTACTGTTGCCGCCAGTGAGCTATGCGCCCAGTGGCGGATCCTTGCAAGCTGAGCTGACCGCGGAAGGCAAGGCGCTGGATGCTGCGCAGGTCAGCGCGCGCTATGTCCTGGGCGGCGTGACGCCATTTTTGGCACAGCAACTGCTGCCGAACTGGGAGCGCGTCTGCGGCATCACCCCGCCGGCCAGCGCCCCTTATCAGCAGCGCCTGCAGGCCGTTCTGGCCAAGTTGGCGGAGATCGGCGGCTTGTCCATCCCGTACTTCATCCGCTTGGCGGCCGGGCTGGGCTACCAGATCACCATCAATGAGCCTCAGCCGTTTCGGGCTGGAGTGAGCCGGGCAGGCGACCCATTGTGGATCGCGGATGTGATTTGGGTGTGGCGAGTGGTGGTTCAAAGCGATAGCGCGGCACGAGTGTTTCGCTTTCAGGCCGGCTTGTCCGCGGCTGGCGAGCGGCTGACGACATTTGGTGACCCCATCATTGAAGAGGTGTTTAACGACTTGAAGCCAGCACACACCTTTGTTTACTTTGCTTATCAAGAGGCCTAGACATGCAACTGATCAATACGCCTGATGAGAAGTTCCATGACGGCAACCCTGCGACCGGTGAGTTGGGAACGATTGTTACCGCGGCATGGCTCAACGCCATCCAGGGCGAACTGGCGAACCTGGTTACCGGGCTGAGTGGCTCAATCGATCCCACAAAGGATGACCAAGTCAAGACGTTTCTACTGGCGGTGCTTGCGCAAAAAGCGGCTCTTGCCAGCCCGGTCTTTGCATCTGGCTTGAAGGTCCACATTGCAGCCAACAACAACATCGAAGTGCTGGCCCCGAACACTGGGCCGGGATCGCGACTGATGGCGCGAGACGACGGAGGCAGCTTTTCTCGTCTCGAACTGCAAGGGTCCAAAATCGTGTTCTCGGCGACTGGCGGCGTAGATGGCTTGGTTTACGATGCCGCAACGGGCGCGTTGTCGGTTCCTGGCCCAGCAGGCGTAGGCAACGCAACCCAGGCTGGTCAAGCCGTTGCGCTCGGCCAGTTACCTACCGTTGTCTCGTCGAAAATCCAGCCCCTCGCTGCTGCCGTTAGCGCAAATGCGCTGACGTTGACGTTGAACCCGACAACGCTGGATTTCCGCTCTGCGACGCTGACAAGCGGCGCTGTGAATGCGTCAACGTCTATCGGCTCTGCACTGTCCATAACCGTGCCATCCGGCGCAACGCTGGGCATGGCCAATGGCCAGGCGGCCACGCTAGCCCTGATTGTGGCGTACAACGGAGGCACCCCCGTCGCATGCGTCGCAAACATTGCCGGCGGTATAGATCTGAGTGAGACCACACTGATCAGCCCCGCGACAATTAGTAGTGGAGCGACGTCAGCCGGCACGATCTACTCTGCATCGGCGGTCTCGGCAAACTCCCCATACCGTGTTGTGGGCTTCGTCCAGGTTACCGAAGCCACTGCCGGTACTTGGGCAACGGCACCTTCCTTGGTGCAGGGCCTTGGAGGGCAGGGGCTGGCCTCGTTGCAATCATTTGGCTTTGGGCAAACCCTCCAAAACCTTACCGCATCGCGGGCGCTGAACACGACCTACTACAACACGACGAACAAACCCATCTTTGTTCAAGTCGCGGTCTATTTAGGTTCTGGCAACAGCATGAACTTGCTAATCAATGGCTCGCAAACGCAAACCAACTTCAACAATACCGGGTTAACAACATACCTCTCGTTTTCTGCGGTGGTGCCGCCAGGTCAATCCTATCTTGTTGGCCCGGCCGGTCCCAGCTTTACTTGGTTTGAAACCCGATAAGGAGAGAAGGCAATGCCATATTTTCAAGATACGGCCGGTGGGCTGCACTTCCTTTCCGAAAGCGACCTTGCGAACGGTTGCGATGTGTATTTGCCGGCAGGGAGTGTCGAGATCACCGACGACGAGGCTAAGGTCATTCAGAATCCGTCGCCCAGCGCCGAGCAGCAGGCGGAACAGGTGCGAGCGCAACGAGACCAACGTCTGCAGTTGACCGAGTGGTTTGTACAACGTCACCGCGACGAGATCGAAATGTCGAAGCCCACCACGCTGAGCACCAGCCAGTTTTCGATTCTGCAGGCGTACCGCCAAGCCCTTCGTGATGTTCCTGCGCAGGTCGGTTTCCCGACATCGGTTACGTGGCCGGATACGCCTGCATCTGTGCAGGATGGCGAATAGATGCGATAGGGTGAGGCCGGTCGGTGCTTGTGCACTCGCCCGGCCTTTTGTATTGCACAATGTAGCATCCCGCTTTATGCGGTTTTGGTGACAATCAAACTGCAAATTCAGGTGTTATCGGCGCTATTTGCCGGTGCCAAATCTTGTGCAAATGAGTGCCAAATAGCGCGCCGCGTTACATTAGCGCGGTGCGAGTTCAGCCGCGCCTCGGGCCTGACAGGCCCCGGCGGGAAGCCGAAGGCCAGGCTTGCAGGGCGGCCTTTGGGGTAAAGGGGAATTTGGCCGCGCAAATTCCCCTTTCCGTTCGCCGGGCGGAACCGGCCCTAAACCATCATCCGCGCAGCGGATTCAAGCCCAGCCAAGATTATGAACCAGATCTGGTGCAAGCCTCGCTAGCTTGACCCGGCCACCCCACTCGGTAACAATCGCCGGGTGCTGTCATTAGCGGCACCGGGATTGGCGTCCCGTTCGAAACAGGGGGATGAAGGCGCATCTGCGCCTTCATCCGTACCCGCTTTGCGTCTGTACTTCATGCATGGCTGGCGGGTGCGTGGTGGGAGAGCGCCTAGCGCTCACCGATTCCTTGTTTCTCGGTACGCCAATCCTGCCTCGCGCCTGCCTACACCTACCCCACGATTCACAGGCAGGTGGTTTATCTTGTGTCACCGCAGGAGAAACACCATGTCGAAAACCTTTCCCACTCGCCGTCGCTATCGCCAAGCCGCGCTGGAAGCGCGCGAAGCCCTGCTCCCCTTCGTGTCACGACGCCCAGGACGGCCACAAGCCGATTACTGGCAGATGCCAGCCGCGCACCCGGACTACGCCGCCGACTGCGCCTATGGCCGCGAATGCGGCGCCCATCTAGTGCAATGGCTGAAGGACAACCCCGGCTACCGCGCCCAAAGCCTGCTGGCGCGCATCAGCCGCGACATCGACTTCCGCAAGCCGGAACAACGCGGCTTCCGGGTAGGCTTCTTCAACTATCTGGAAGCCATGCTCACGCTGGCCGCGCGCAAGGTGGACGTGTTCGAGCATGTTGACGAACTGCACCGTCAGCAACAGGCGCAGATCAAACGCAAGAATATGGAAAACCGCGCGGTGCGGAAGATAGAGAAGAAGTAAGGAAGAATGAACCCCGGCTTAGGCCGGGGTTTGGTTGGGGGTGGGCTTTTTGGAGATGATGATTGATGGGCTTATGGCCATTTACGACCCGAAGCTACCCTGCGTGCCATGAGAAGCCGGACACTCAACATGAACACAAGCCGACTGCACAAATGCAGCTTTTGACGGTCGACTTGGCTGTAGTGTTATGCAGATGTAACCGTTGTCGCTTCAGCTTGGAAAACAACATTTATGATTTGCCTTGTCGTGCTTACAACTGAATAGAAAAGTAGAAATGATGAGATGACAAAAATTGATGCAAGGTCGAATTCACCAAATCCTGTAAAGAAGGACCCACCAAAAAACAGCTGTAAATAGAGTCCTTTCAATAGCGCAAGTGATGTACTTCCAGAAAAGCCATAGGTGGCAATTGTGAACACCGCATCGGCGTATCCGCCAAAACTTCTATAGATTAAACCCTCTCCTCCATTTTCGTCGGGTTCACAGAAGAACTTGCCTGCACCAACGCCGACAATTGCAAGGAGCCAGATGACTACCGCTGGCCAATAAGATTCGAGAAAAATACGAACAGCGTTCTTTGCTTCATCTTTGCTGTAGACGAGAACAAGTCCAAGGATGAGCAATGCAATGACTACGAATAGCCTCGATGGGCTGAACTTGCCGCGGCTCATGCGATGCTCCTGTTAAACTGAGTAACTTCAGCTTCCTCTTTCTTGTCTTGCTCCTTTCCGAGTAGAGCACCAATAACACCACCAGCCGCAACACCCGCTCCCCCACCCAGCGCTCCGATTACACCGCCCACCAGCATTCCAATGGCGGTGTTGTCGGAGCCCTTTTCCGCTACGACATCGCTTACACAGTAAGTAGCACCATTTGCCTTAAAGACTTTGCCTCCAAGTTTTTGTGCAAGTGCCTGGCGGTTTGGGGCAATGGTACGAAGGAATACTTTTCCGTTTTTTTTCTTATCAATCACATAGAGTTTCAAAGGCACTCCTCATGTGTATAGTGTGAAGCCAACTGGTGGACGGAAGGAGCCTGCAAGCGCAACTTGCAGGCGATCAGTATTAAGTGCGGGCTTAGTTTCAGGTAGACGACTCACAACGTATTCATTTACAGTATTAACACACATGAAAACCAGCTCCACATTTATGCCTCCGCTGTGCTAGACCAAGGTACGGAAACAATTACGCAAGCATCTAAAATTTTAGCCATAAAGCATACCAGCACAGCAGATTCATGCCAATAGGGTGTGCGCATTTATGAGCACGCAAGCCCTAGAGCCGCCTCCCACCCACAACTGGACAGCACAGTCATTGAGGCTTTCTTGTTGTGGCTCAACAGCGAGCGCGGCATCTTAACCATTGAGCTCCTGATGCACTTACGCCTGCTTTCGATCACGGTACCGAGAGACTAATCCTGACCGGGAGTAGTTCATAGCCAGCGACTGTAAGCGACCTAAAGCGGAAGGTCGATCAATATAAAAGCGGCCACTCAACGTCTGATGTTAGGAGCCATCTCAGCGAAGCCACGAATATACCTCACGGCTTATGCTTATGAGCTTTCTCTCAACGAAATGGTTGGACCTAGAGCAAACCAGGCGTGATTTTTTCGAAACGGACTCGTCCTTGGCTAACCCAAAGTATGATTGCGCCATCTCTTTGACTTGTTGTCGACGGAATAAGAACAGCGCCGAGCTCATCGTTTGGCCGCAAAAATGTTGGACCATAGATATCTATAAGCTTGCGCAATGATTTTGCTAAGGCTTCTATTCTCTGCGGTGCGCCGACTCCACCGCTGGATGCAACCCTCGCGAAAAAGAGTCGCGTTGCACTGGGGACAATAAGTAGCTTGTAAAAATCCCAAGCATATCCGTTAGTCGGAATTGGATTGAAATCGATAGGATGGCTTGGGCCAACTTCGCTTTCACCTGTGACCTGAATGGGACTCGATGCAGTCTGATTCACAACACAATAATCAAGCATTAGTTGGTCTTTGTCGTGAATTCGATCAGGAGAGGAAACCCACAAAGCATCCACGATACTCTGACTCAAGTTGTTTGATCCGTTTGAACATCTGGCAGTCAGCACCTCACCTGCAGCTCGATTTAGTGCGGCTTCTGTAAAAAAAGCTATACCCCAAGCCGATGCCTGTGCCGCATATGGTTTTGAATTCGATGACAAAGGCCACCAATCAGTCTGCAATTTAAGTTGCTTGATCGTATTGTTTTTGGCTATGACAAGCCATTGCTCAAGTTCTGTTTTATTCATATATATCTCGATGACTGATCTAACATAATGTAGATCGCAAATCCTGCGGCATAATCTAGTCACCCCATCCACTCGAAACTGGCTTACCTTGCTAAGCCAGTGGCTAATGCGCTAGAATTACATAAATGTATAAATTTACCGTAAAACCCTCACACCACCTAGCCCTACTTTAGCTGATTGGTTCTGGCCTAAGACTCCCAGAATGATGGACCAACATCCGCAATATGGATAGCCTTGTTGACAGACCGCTCTTGGATCGTCAACAGCTACCTAAAATATCCCCCCTCCTCGCCTTCTCAATACCCGCAATATCAATCTTCACCATCCCCATCATCGCGTCGAACACCCGTTTGGCGGCGGCACGATCCGGATCGGCCAGCGCCTCAGTCAACACACGCGGAGTGATTTGCCAGCTTAGGCCCCATTTATCCTTGCACCAGCCACAGGCGCTGGCCTGGCCGCCGTTGCCGACAATGGCCTGCCACAGGCGATCGGTTTCCGCCTGGTCCTCGGTGGCGACTTGGAAGGAGAAGGCTTCACTGTGCTGGAAAGTGGAGCCGCCATTGAGACCCAGACACGGGATGCCCAGCACGGTGAATGCCACGGTAAGCACATCACCTTCCTTGCCGGCCGGGTAATCACCGGGCGCGCGCAGCACTGTGCCGACGCGGCTATCCGGAAAGGTGGCGGCATAGAAGCGCGCGGCGTCTTCGGCGTCGCCGTCGTACCACAAGCAGATGGTGTTTTTGTGCATGGTCCCTCCTCTGGTCCGCTGATCTGTCGCTGGCGGTCAAGAAAAATGACGTATAAATCAAACCATTTTATAGCACAAAGGCATTTTCTGCGGCATTGATCCAAAGCAGCCGCGCATAAAAAGCCTTCTCAGCCGCGACATCGGCTTCCGCAAGCCGGCGCAACGCGGCTTCCGGGTGGGCTTCTTCAACTATCTGGAAGCCATGCTCATGCTGGCCGTGCGCAAGGTGGATGGGTACGAGGACATTGACGAACGGCATCGCCAGCAGCGGGCGCTGCTCAAACGCAAAACCATGGAGAGCCGCACGGCACGGCGGATAGAGAAGAAGAAAAACAGGAACCCGGCTTGCGCCGGGGTGGTGCGGGACATTCAGGGATGATGGGGGCTTAGAACCTGTTTACGATCGTAAATACGTTCTGAGCTTATGGCTGCCCAGGACCCAAAGTAGCCGTGCCCCGTCAGGGACAGGAAATGGCGGCTTTAACACAGATGGCAGCGGTACATTGAGGGTTATTATACCGACGGATTCATTACAAAATGGCTTGAAGAATATGGCATTTGGGTGTGACAATATGCGTCAGTAATATCTATTGATATATGGACCCGCGCGCCCGTATAAAACCCGTTAGAGCTTGTACATGCCAAAACCAATCGCAGCCATTCTGCTTATATTAGCTTTCCACTCAAGCGCCCAAGCCAATGACAACATCGCGCCCAATGCAGATTCGGGCCTTAACTCCTACTTCATTCGTGGGGATGAGGCCCCCTATGAAGAAGTAGAAAGAAGGTTTATCGATGCCGCCAAAAACGCTCAAGAGGATGAGCTCATCAAGCTAATGTCGCCCTTAACACGGAGAGACAGCTCTGAGAATGAGGTGAAGACTTTTATTGCATCAATGAAGGAGTATTTTTCCGACTATGCATCAGATCTGAAATGCAAGTCCATTGTCCCCAACAAAGACGAGTATGGAAATGTTGGCTTCTTCTTTTTTAATGCTTTCAGGACAAGCAACGGCAGTGGCAGGGCCTATGTCATGGCACTGGTTAAGGAAAACAAGCAGATCTATGTAGCGACCGTTTTCCGGAAGTTTGTCAATCAATACCATGCACGCTGTAGAGGGCAACTCTAACTCATCGCTACAGTGGGCGCGCCGCCAAAAAGCATGGCGCGGCGCCCCCTCCTCCACTCCGCGCAGCCTCAATTCCCTCAACATCCATCCTCCCCATCATCGCAGCGAGCACCCTCTTGGCGGCGGCGCGCTCCGGATCGGCCAGCACCTTGGAAAGCATCTTCTGCGGCATTGATCCAAAACCGCCGCGCATAAAAAAAGCCTCCCTGAGGGGGAGGCTTGGCGTTGTGCCGGCTGGCCGTCGCGGTGGCCAGCGGCCTTGCGCTTACATGCTGCCGTGGAAGGTGCGGTTGATCACGTCCAGCTGCTGCTCGCGCGTCAGCTTGACGAAGTTCACCGCATAGCCGGACACGCGGATGGTCAGTTGCGGGTACAGCTCCGGGTGTTCCATCGCATCCATCAGGGTTTCGCGCTTGAACACGTTGACGTTGACGTGGAAACCGCCGGCGTCGGAGAAGCCGTCCAGGCAGTTGGCCAGGTTGGCAACGCGTTCTTCTTCGCTATGGCCCAATGCGTCCGGGGTAGCGGAAGCGGTCCAGCTGATACCGTCCAGCGCGGCTTCATACGGCAGCTTGGCTACCGATGCGCCCGCGGCGACAAAGCCTTTCACGTCGCGGCCGTTCATCGGGTTGGCGCCCGGAGCGAACGGTTCGCCGGCGCGGCGGCCGCACGGGGTGTTGCCGGTTTTCTTGCCGTACACCACGTTGGAGGTGATGGTGAGCACGGACTGAGTCGGCATCGCGTTGCGGTAGAAGTGCGGCTGGGCCTTGATCTTGTCCATGAAGGTTTCGGTCAGCCATACCGCGATGCTGTCGGCGCGGTCGTCGTTATTGCCGTAAGCCGGGTAGTCGCCTTCGATCTTGTAGTCCACCGCCAGGCCCGCTTCGTTGCGGATGATGTGCACTTTGGCGTGCTTGATGGCGGACAGGGAGTCGGCGGCCACGGACAGGCCGGCGATGCCGCAAGCCATGGTGCGCAGGATGTCGCGGTCGTGCAGCGCCATTTCGATGCGTTCGTAGGCGTACTTGTCGTGCATGTAGTGGATGCAGTTCAGCGCCTTGACGTAAGTCGCGGCCAGCCAGTCCATCAGCAGGTCGAACTTGGGCATCAGTTCGTCGTAGGTCAGCACGTCGCTCTTGATCGGCTCGAAGCCCTTGGCCACTTGCACGCCGGATTTTTCATCCACGCCGCCGTTGATGGCGTAGAGCATGGCCTTGGCCAGGTTGGCGCGGGCGCCGAAGAACTGCATTTGCTTGCCGATGCGCATCGCGGACACGCAGCAGGCGATGCCGTAGTCGTCGCCCCAGTGCGGACGCATCAGGTCGTCGTTTTCGTACTGGATGGAGCTGGTGTCGATGGACACTTTGGCGCAGAAGTCCTTGAAGCCGCGCGGCAGCTGGGTGGACCACAACACGGTCAGGTTGGGTTCCGGCGCCGGGCCCAGGTTGTACAGGGTGTTGAGGAAGCGGAAGCTGCTCTTGCTCACCAGGGTACGGCCGTCTTCGCCCATGCCGCCGATGGATTCGGTCACCCAGGTCGGGTCGCCGGAGAACAGTTGGTCGTATTCCGGGGTGCGCAGGAAGCGCACGATGCGCAGCTTGATCACCAGGTCGTCGATCATTTCCTGGGCTTGTTCTTCAGTCAGCGCGCCGGAGGCCAGATCGCGCTCGATGTAGACGTCCAGGAAGGTGGCGACGCGGCCGAAGGACATGGCGGCGCCGTTTTGTTCTTTCACGGCGGCCAGGTAGGCGAAGTAAGTCCACTGCACCGCTTCGCGGGCGTTGACGGCCGGGCGGCTGATGTCGAAGCCGTACTTGGCGGCCATCTGCTTCAGTTCGTCCAGCGCGCGGAATTGTTCGGACAGTTCTTCGCGCAGGCGCAGCACGTCTTCGTTGAAAACGGCGTCGTCCAGCTCATGGAATACTTTTTGGCGTTCGGCGCGCAGGAAGTCGGTGCCGTACAGCGCCACGCGGCGGTAGTCGCCGATGATGCGGCCGCGGCCGTAGGCGTCAGGCAGGCCGGTGATCACGCCGGATTTACGCGCGGCCATGATGTCCGGGGTGTAGGTGTCGAACACGCCCTGGTTGTGGCTCTTGCGGTAGTGGGTCCACACGTCCTTGATGACCGGGTCCAGCTTGAAGCCAAAGGCTTCCAGGCCGTTCTCAACCATGCGCAGGCCGCCGTTGGGCATGATGGCGCGCTTGAGCGGAGCGTCGGTTTGCAGGCCGACGATGACTTCGCTGGCTTGGTCGATGTAGCCGGCGTCATGCGCGGTGATGGAGCTGCCGCGGTCAGCGGCTACATCCAGCACGCCACGGGCGCGTTCTTCTTTCAGCAACTCGCTCAGGGTGTCCCACAGCTTCTGGGTGCGCGCGGTGGCGGGCGCCAGGAAGCTGGCGTCGCCTTCAAACGGCTTGTAGTTCAGCTGGATGAAGTTGCGGACATCCACCTTGCTTTGCCATTCACCACCGGTGAAATCGCGCCAGGGGTTGGCTTGAGTCGCGTCACGATTCAGAGCATCCATGTGTGCCTCCTAGTAACTATCAGTAAATGTTGAGTACTGAACATATTGTACATTCGGTTTCGAAAAAAATCGTTTGATAAAGATCAACTGCCGCCGACTAAAACGCGGTTTCCGAACCGGGCGCCGCGGCGGCGAAATTCCATAAAAAACGCTTTATTTTCAATACCATGAAAAACCACATCAACACACCGTCATTGTAGCCGGCGCATTACATTCGAAAACGAACATCAAACACTGGTTCCGAGCGCCGTCGCGGCCGGTTTTGCGGCTTCGCGCCGCGCCGGCAGCGTGTGACGCTCCAGCAGGTAAACCACCAGGCCCACGCCCAGCGCGCCGCCGGCGATATTGCCCAGGGTGGCCGGAATCATATTGTGCAGGATGGCGGCGGCGTCCAGGCCTTGCATGCCGTGCAGCAGGGCCAGCGAGAAGAAGGCCATGTTGGCGATGCTGTGTTCAAAGCCTGAGAAGAAGAACACGAACACCAGCAGCAGGATCATCAGCATCTTGGCGGCATCGCCGGCCATGCGCAACGGCACCCATACCGCCAGGCAGATCACCCAGTTGCACAGCGCGCCCTTCCAGAAGATTTCCCAAGCGCCGGCATGCACTTTATGCGCGGCCACATTGAACAGCAGGTGGTCGGCCGGCAGGCTGCCCATGCCGCCGGCGCCGGCGAACACCGCGGTGAACAGCAACACGCCCAGCAGATTGCCCAGGTAGACCATGGTCCAGCTGCGCAGCAGGTTGCACACGCGGCAGTCGCCGCTGAGCACGCCCACGCTGAAGTACATCACATTGCTGGTGAACAGCTCCAGCTTGCAGACGATGATGCTGACCAGGGCCACGCCAAAGAAGCCGGCCACGGCGATGTAGTAGCCGGGGGAGCCGACGGCGAAGAAGACCTGGCCCAGCTTGAGGCTGACGCTGAGCACCACGGCGATCAGCGCGCCGGCCATGCCGGCGCTCAATAGATAGCGCCCAGGGTGCTGACGCAGCACGGTCTGTTTGGAGGCGGCTTCGGCCGCGACATAGGCGAGTGTGGAGGCGTGATTCATGTTTTTCATTTCGCGAGCTAGGGCAGAGCCGCCGGCCTCGGGTCCATCTTGATGCAATGCCTATCAACTGATGATGCCGTTTTCAGGTTTCCGCCGGGACTTGCCCGGCCTGGCCTGCTTCCGACACGAGTTTGTTTGACTGTCATCCTTGATGGCTTCCCGCGCCTGCGCTTGCGCCGATTGTTGGTTCACGAAAATTTTATGTTCGTATTGCATCATCGTTGTTTGATAACAATCAAACGCAGGTCTTTCCCTGGCGAGACTCTGTTCAGCTCCTTCTTTTTGCAACATGGCCGGCAACGGTTTTGCCTTTCGCCGCGCCACGAAAGCGTCCTTCTCCACCGGACACCGGCTTTACGCCGATGGCAAGCGCGATTGCCAACAACACAAAAACGCTTAAAAATCAGTAATATAAGTGAAAAACGGTCGTTTGATAGGCAAAACAATGTTTGAAACCAATCAAAAAATGTTCGTTTTGAAAAATTTTTGTTCGTTTTCGAAAAAAATTTTGCTGCTCGGATTTCATATTATGATACTTCATCACAAGCCGTCGGCCATGCTGATATAGCAAACGTCTTGACGTAAGCGAGCACCTCCACCTCCCCTGCATTGTGCCCGCCACCCACCACAGCAATCCAATTAATTACTATTTTTCAGTTAGTTAGCTCACCAAACCAAGCCATTGCCACGGACTAGGCAGCCTGTTTCCAATCCTAGCCGCCGTCGCTCCACCCATGCCATGCGCGTGTCTTACCGCGTTACAACTAGCTCGAACCATGTCGAAAAACCCGGCTGAGCTTTCAAGCAAGCGCTCGGTTTCACTCAACAACGATCAGCAAAGCAACATAAAATCAAAACAATCTGAAAATTGGAATATTCCGCAAACAAACCACATATCGAGCAATTTTCTTATTTTTATGACCTATTTTTCTTATTTTTAAACCAAAAACAATCAATCATCATGATATTGATAAGTCATCAACAGCAAATAGCAATTGTTCGGATGTTCGTTTTGCTTCAAAATAAAGTTGATTAGAATCAACTGATGTTCTGAAAGGTGTAACCCCCTCGGTACAACTGCCTATACCATGCACATCAATGAAGCGTGAATCACTAATCAACGGTTCCCGCTACTGACTAAAAGTCTAGCAAGAGATAAAACGGCGCGCCGCCGGGCGGCACGCCAAAACGATTACCCCATTTGTCTTTAATGAAGGCCAATATCATGTCTCAAGCCGTTTCCACCCCCCTGCCCAAATCAGGCGCTTCGTCCGCATGGACCAAGCAAGATACCGTCTGGATGTTGGGTCTGTACGGCACCGCCATTGGCGCCGGCACCCTGTTCCTGCCCATCAACGCCGGCATCGGCGGTCTGTGGCCGCTGATCGTCATGGCGCTGCTGGCCCTGCCGCTGACCTTCTTCGCTCACCGCGGCCTCACCCGCTTCGTGCTGTCCAGCTCCAAGCCGGGCGCTGACATCACCGAGGTGGTGGAAGAGCACTTCGGCGTGGGCGCCGGCAAGCTGATCACCCTGCTGTACTTCTTCGCCATCTACCCCATTCTGTTGGTGTATAGCGTGGCCATCACCAACACCGTGCAATCCTTCATGGTCAACCAGCTGGGCGTGTCCGCTCCGCCGCGCGCCATCCTGTCGCTGATCCTGATCCTGGGTCTGATGGCCATCGTGCGCCTGGGCGAGAAGATGATCGTCAAGGCCATGAGCGTGCTGGTTTACCCCTTTGTCGCCTGCCTGATGCTGCTGGCGCTGTACCTGGTTCCGGAATGGAACGGCGCGGCCATCCAGCAAGCCGGCAGCCTGGGCGACGCCCTGTCCCACGGCGCGTTCTACAAAACGCTGTGGCTGGCCATCCCGGTCATGGTGTTCTCCTTCAACCACTCGCCCATCATTTCGTCCTTCTCGGTTGACCAGCAGAAGCTGCATGGCGACGCCGCTGAGCCGGCCGCCGGCCGCGTGCTGATCCGCGCTCACGTCATGATGGTGCTGTCGGTGATGTTCTTCGTGTTCAGCTGCGTGTTCAGCCTGTCCCCGGCGGACCTGGCCGCTGCCAAGGCGCAGAACATTTCCATCCTGTCCTACCTGGCCAACCACTTCCGCAACCCGGTGATTGAATGGGTGGCTCCGCTGATCGCCATCGTCGCCATCAGCAAGTCCTTCCTGGGTCACTACCTGGGCGCCAAAGAAGGCTTCAACGGCCTGGTGATCAAGCAACTGCGCCAGAACGGCAAGTCCATCGAGACCGCCAAGCTGGACCGCTTCACCGCCGTGTTCATGATCATCACCACCTGGGCCGTGGCCACCTTCAACCCCAGCATCCTGGGCATGATCGAAACCCTGGGCGGCCCGGTGATCGCGATGCTGCTGTTCCTGATGCCGATGTACGCCATCGCCAAAGTGCCGGCCATGAAGAAATACTCCGGCGCCGCCAGCAACATCTTCGTGGTTCTGATCGGCCTGATCGCCATCTCCGCCATCTTCTACGATCTGTTCGCCTGATCGCCCTTCTCTGACAACCCGGCCGGTCGCGGCCGGCCGGGTTCCTCAGCATCAAGCCTAAGTATCAAGCCAAGAGGTAAGCAATCATGTTCAGCATGACTGATATCTACAAAATCGGCGTCGGCCCCTCCAGTTCCCACACCGTCGGTCCGATGAAGGCCGGCCACCAGTTCCTGGGCTCGCTCAAGGAAACCGGCCGTTTCAACCAAGTCACCCATGTTCACGTCGACTGCTACGGCTCGCTGGCCCTGACCGGCAAGGGCCATTGCACCGACCACGCCATCATCCTGGGCCTGGCCGGCAATCTGCCGGACACCGTGGACCCGGAACAGACCCCGGCCCTGATCGCCGATGTGGAAAAAACCCGCCAGCTGACGCTGGGCCGCACCCATCAGCGCGTGGGCTTCGACATGGATTTCCACACCGCCAACCTGCCGATGCACGAAAACGGCATGCAGATCCACGCCTTCGTCGGCGACGAGTGCGTGCTGACCAAGACTTATTATTCGATCGGCGGCGGCTTCATCGTGGACGAGGAGCATTTCAATCAAAGCTCCTGCAGCGACACCCCGGTGCCCTATCACTTCCTCAGCGCGCAGCAGATGATGGATATGTGCGAGGAAACCGGCCTGTCCGTGTCCGCGCTGGTGATGGAAAACGAAAAAGCCTTCCACGAAGCCAAGGATGTCGAGCAGCACTTCGCCAAGGTGTGGGATGTGATGAAGACCAGCATCGAGCGCGGCATGCGCACCGAGGGCAATCTGCCCGGCCCGATGCGGATTCCGCGCCGCGCGCCGGCCCTGCACCGCATGCTGACCAGCTCCTTGCAAGTGGCCAATGACCCGATGAGCGTGATGGACTGGGTCAATATGTACGCGATGGCGATGTCGGAAGAAAACGCGGCCGGCGGCCGCGTGGTCACCGCGCCCACCAACGGCGCCTGCGGCATCGTGCCGGCGGTGCTGGCCTACTACAACCACTTCATCCAGCCGCTGGACGAGGACAGCTGCCTGCGCTTCTTCCTGTCGTCCGGCGCCATCGGCTGCCTGTTCAAGCTCAATGCGTCGATCTCCGGCGCCGAGGTGGGCTGTCAGGGCGAGGTGGGCGTGGCTTGTTCCATGGCCGCGGCCGGCCTGACCGAGTTGATGGGCGGCAGCCCGTCCCAGGTGTGCATGGCGGCGGAAATCGCCATGGAGCACAACCTGGGCCTGACTTGCGACCCGGTGGGCGGCCAGGTGCAGATTCCCTGCATCGAGCGCAACGCCATCGCCGCGGTCAAGGCCATCAACGCCGCGCGCATGGCCATGCACCGCGTCAGCAGCCCCAAGGTGTCGCTGGACAAGGTGATCGCCGCGATGTACGAAACCGGCAAGGACATGGACGCCAAGTACCGTGAAACCTCCTGCGGCGGCCTGGCCCTGCAGATCGTGACGGAAAACAAGGTTGCGCCGACCCAGGCCATCCGCTGGGTGAACGACGCCGCCTGAGTTCAGGCCTGAAGCCAGTCCCGACAACGCCGCCAGCCCCGCTGGCGGCGTTTTTCATGGCCGGCGTTTTTGCTCCCTCATGACCCCGATGCCCCCTGGCAATGCCAAGGCGCGGGCATGCCCTCACAATAAGCACAGCGTGGCGCGCGAGAGTATGACAAAATTCTCAACTTTCACGGTCTGAACCCGCTCATCCCATCGCCCCGCCCGGTCACGGCGGCGGCGCCATCACCTCAAAAGGGGCCCATGTGTTTTCTGCGACTGTGCACGATTACTGGCAGGCGGCTTTCGCCGGTGAAACCCTGGTTTACGAGGACGCTACGCTCCGGATAGCCAGCTGCCCCCGGTTGGATGATGAAACGCAAGGCATGCTGCTGGAGCCGCAAGCCGGCCAGAGGCAGGCGCTGTTGCGCGCGGACCTGGCGCAGCGGCTGCAACTGGCGCAGCGCCAGGTCTGGACCATGGACAGCTTGCGCCAGGCGCTGGCCGCGGCCGGCCGCACCCTGCACGGCGCGGACCAGATCTTCTATTTTCCCGCCGTCCAGCTGGACGCCTTATCGCAAAGCCCGCAGCCGGACGGCTGCCGGCCGCTGACGCCGGACGACCAGGCCCTGTTCGCCGCCTTTCAGGGCGGCGCGTCGGAACAGGACCTGGACGCCGCCTATGTCGAGCTGGATCACTGGCTGGTAATGGGCGTTTTCGCCGAGGGCCGCCTGGCTGGGGCCGGCAGCCTGTATCCATGGCGGGAATCCAGCGGCATCGCCGACATGGGCTTATTGACTCTGCCGGCGTTCCGCCGCCGCGGCCATGCACATAAACTGGCGCGGGCGATGGGCCGCGCCGCGCTGCGGCGCGGCTTCGAACCGCAGTACCGCAGCCAGCCGGACAACCTTGCCTCGCTCGCGGTCGCCCGCGCCGCGGGCTTGGCGCTGTATGGCAGCTGGGACATCATCCACGGCTGAGCCAACACCTCATTGATAAGGACAACAAGATGAAGACCCTGAGGCTCAAACCCGCCCTCCCCGACGACGCGGCCGAATGCCTGCGCATACGCGCGCTGACCCGGGAGAACGCGTTCACCGAGGCCAGGCTGGCCGAGCTGGGCATTACCGTGGCGAGCTGGCGCGACGGCATCCTCAGCGGCGAACTGCCGGGCTGGGTGGCCTGGGACGGCGAGCGCATGGCCGGCTATTGCTTTGGCGATCGCGACAGCGGCGAGATCGTGGTGCTGGCGCTGCTGCCGGAATACGAGGCCGGCGGCTGGGGACGCCGCCTATTGCTGCATATGGTGGACACGCTGGCCGGCCATGGCTGGCAGCGGCTGTTCCTCAGTTGCTCCAGCGATCCGGCGGCGCGCTCCTACGGCTTCTACCGCCATCTTGGCTGGGTTCATGGCGGCGAGTCGGACCAGCATGGCGACCATATTCTGGAGCTGAAGCTGGAGCCGGCCGCTTAAGCCGCGGTTCACGGCTCGTGGGATCGTGAACCGGCTGCAAGCACTACAGCATAAAAAACCGCCGGTTTCCTGGCGGTTTTTTATGTCGGCCAGCACACGCAATCTCAGTATCCAGCCCGGTGAAACGTGGACTCAGCTAGGTTCAAGGGCTCGGCAACCATTAGCGCGATGCCATTCTCCAGTTCATCAACGGCGATTTCCGCCGGTTCAATCGCAGCCTCCTGGACATCCGTCACGCCGATATAGGGCAAAAGCCGTGCGAATCAATGCCTCCACATGGTTTAAGCGGCCGATGCGGCCGCCAGCGTGGTGAACTGGCTGTTGCGGATGGCTAGTCAGGCTTCAAGGTAAGCAGGGCGGCCGGACAGCGACGCCCGCTGCCGGAATGCCACTTTTAAAAGAGCGCCCCGGCCGCAGACCCTGATTCTGAGCCGCCTCGGTCCCTCTCACTGCACCGCCGCGCGCGGATCCAGCGCATCGCGCAGCGCGTCCACCAGCAGGCTGAAAGCGGTGACCAGCAGCGACATGGACAAGGTGACCGCCAGCATTTGCCACCAATAGCCCTGGATCAGCTCGGTGGGCGCTTCCGCCAGCATCGAGCCCAGGCTGACCTGGCGCACGCCCACGCCGAAGCCGAGGAAGGACAGAATGGCCTCGTACTTGATCAGCGCCACGGTGAGCAAGGAGAACTGCACCAGCAGCAGATGGGAGATATTGGGCAGGATGTGGATGAACATCTTGCGGGCGCTGCCGGCGCCGATGGCGTCCGCTGCCTGCACGTATTCGCGGCCCTTGAGTTTCAGGTATTCGGCGCGCACCAGGCGGAAGCAGCCGGTCCAGCTGGTCAGCGCCATCACCGCGATGATGGTGGTGATGCCGCGGCCGGAGACGGCGGCGAAGGACAGCAGCAACAGCATGTCCGGCACCGAGGTGAACACGCTGTAGAACCAGCCCAGCGCGTCGTCCACCCGGCCGCCGAAATAACCGGCCGCCGCGCCCAGCGCGCAGCCCACCAACAGCGCCGCCACCGCGCCGAACACACCGACAAAGATGGAGGTGGAGGTGCCTTTCAGCGTTTTCTCTATCACATCACGGCCGCGCAGATCCGCGCCAAAAGGCAAGGTGGCGCGCTTGGCCGGCGCGGCCTGCGCGTATTCGCCCACGTGTTGCCGCGCCTGTTGCAGCTCCGCGCCTATCGGGTCTTCCTCCGGCGTCATGGTGACAATGGGAGCCGCCTGGGCGGGTTTGGTCGGCTCCGGCGGCAACACGTCGTCGGCGGAGGCCTGAACCCAGCTGGGCGGCGCGTAGGGCACGGCGATTTCATCGGTCCAGCTTGCGCCCACCAGATTGAACCAGCCGCCGATGGCCAGCAGCAGATAGACCGCCACGATCCACAGCGACACAAAACCCACTTTCTTGCGCTTCAGTCTTTGCCAGCCCAGCGCCCACAAGCCGCGCGAGGGAGCGGCCGCCGCCGCGCCGGCGCTATTGTTCAATGTCGTCATCTCCAGCCCTCTCTCACTTCAGCTGCACGCGCGGATCGATCAGCTTGTAGACCAGATCGCCCAGCAGATTGAACACCATGGTGGCGATGGCGATATAGATGGTGATGGCCTTGATCACCGGGAAATCGCTCTTGTTCACCGCCATCACCACTTCATTGCCCATGCCGGGAATGCCGAAGAAGCTTTCCAGCACCAGCGCGCCTATCAACATATAAGGCAGCGACATCATCACGCTGGTGACCACCGGGATCAGCGCGTTGCGCAACACGTGCTTGAGCATCACCGCGCGTTCGGACAAGCCCTTGGCGCGCGCGGTGCGCACATAGTCCTGGCCGATTTCCTCGACGAAGAAACTGCGGTAGAAACGGATGTCCGGCCCCAGCGACACCATCAGGCCCATCAGCAGCGGCAGCGGCACGTAGACGAAGAGATTGACCCAGAAGGAATCCCCCCAGCCGCGCACCGGGAACCAGCCCATTTTGAAGGCCAGGAAATACTGGCCGGCGATGATGTAGACCAGCGCGCTGATGGACATGGCCACGGTGCAGGCGATGGTGACGATGTGGTCGGTGAGACCGCCGCGGAAATAGGCGACCAGCGCCGCCAGCGGAATGGCGATGGTGAGGTCCACCACCAGCATCGCGCCGGTCAGCGTCAAGGACGGGCCGACGCGGCTGCCGATGATGTCGGCCACCGGCTGCTGAGTGGACCAGGAGGTGCCGAAGTCCAGCGTCAGCACTTGCTTGACGAAAATCCAGAACTGCCGCGGCAGGCTCTGATCCAGGCCCAGTTGGGCGCGGATATTGGCCAGCACGTCCGGCGTCAGGTGCTTGCCGGCCAGCACCAGCGACGGGTCGCCGCCCACCAGGGTGAACAGCGTGAAAACCAGCAGCATGACGCCAAACAGCGTTGGAATCATCTGCAGGATGCGTCGGATGATAAAAGCGGACATGATGTTCTCCTCGCCTGCCGCTTACTTCTGCACGTCCAGAAAACGCCAGATGTAGTTGTAGTTGGGATGCAGCTTGGCGCCGCGCACCCAGGGCTGGATCAGCGTGTTGCGGAAACGGATGTCGCTGAAGGCCCAGGGCGTGTCCGCCATCACGGTCTTGTTCATCGCGTCGTATAGCCGGTTGCGCTCCGGGCCATCCTCCAGATTGCGGGACTGCTCATACAGCCGGTCGTAGCGCGCGGACTGGTAGCAGGCGTAGTTGACGCCGCCGGTATTGGGGCCGTACAGCAGCTGAACGAAGTTTTCGCCGTCCGGGAAGTCCGCGCTCCAGGCCGCGCCGTTCATGCCGAACTTGCATTCGCGCTGCGCCTTGATCTGCTCGTTCCACTGCATCACGCGGAAGTCCACGCGCACCTTGATCAGATCGAAGGCTTTCTGCCAGTACTCGTTCCATTGCTTGTCAATGGCGGTGGGACCGGTCAGGAAGTCCACCACCATCGGCGCGCCGCTTGGCTGGCGGCGGTAGCCGTCCGCGCCCTTTTTGTAGCCGAAGCGGTCCAGCAAGGCGTTGGCCAGCGCCGGGTTGTAGGGGAAGGCGCCGCGGAAATCCGGGTTGTGGCCGGCCACATTGGGCGGTACCACGTACTGGACCTTGACCGCCTGGTTGCGGCGGATGTCGCGTATGGTTTCATCGGTGTTGAAGGCCATGGTGATGGCGCGGCGCAGCGCGATCTTGTCCTTGCCGTAGCCGCCCACCACCGGGTCTTTCATGCCGAAGGCGTAGAAGGTGATTTCCTCATCCAGGCTGCGCAGCAAGCGGATGCCCTGGCGCTGGAGATCCGGCTTCAGCTCGGCTCGCCACGGGTTGCTCGGGTCCATGCGCAACAGTTGCCGGATCAAGGGCTGGGGGATGCCCACCAGGTCCAGCTCCGCGCTCTTGAACGCCAGCCAGGTGGGCTGCTCCTCCTGGATCACCGACACTTCGATGCGGCCGATCTGCGGGTAGCTTTTGCCGTTCATCTCGCGGGCGACGCGCTGGTCTTCCGGGTCGCTGCCCGGCTGGTAGTTGAAGGTCTGCTTGCGGAAATTGGGGTTGGCCACCAGCGAGATATGGGTGCCGGGCTGCCATTTGGCCAGCATATAGGGACCGGTGCCCACCGGATGGGCGTTGGTGTTGCTGCCGTAGGCTTCCACCGCCTCGCGCGCCTGACCTTGCACAAAGGGCGCGGCCAGAATGTATTTCAGCGCCGGATACGGCTGGATCAGCTTTAGTTGCAGGGTGTAGCGATCCAGCGCGCGCACGCCGGCCACCGGCGCGTCGTAGTTGATCTTGCCGCCGGCGGGCTTGGCCCAGGCGTCCAGGCCGACGAATTTTCCGGCCACCAGATCGCTGATCGGCGAGGCCACCGCCGGATCGATCAAGCGCTTGAAGGCGTAGACGTAGTCTTCCGCCGTCAGCTCGCGCTTCTTGCCCTTGAAGGCCGGGTCCGGCGCGAAGTACACGCCTTTTTTCAGGGTGAAGGTATAGGTTTTGGCGTCGGCGCTGACCGTGGGCATGGCCGTGGCGACATTGGGCACCACCTTGACCGGCCGCGCCAGGTAGTCGAAGGTCAGCAGCGGATCGAAAATGTGTTCGATGATGGCGCCGGAGTAGATGTCCGAGGTCTTGGACGGGTCGAAACCGGTCTCCGGCGCGTTGAAGGCCACGTGCAGCACCTTGTTCATGTCAGCGGCCTGCACCGACATTCCCCCCCACGCCATCAGCGCCAGCAGCGCGCATCGCGTCAGGCTCATGACTTTCTCCTTTGTTGTTGCTCCGGCCTGACGTCTGGCGCCGGCCTAGTTTTTATGTCGCTGTTCTAGCGGCTCTTAGAACGTGTTTACGATCTCGCGAGCTAAGGCGAGACAAGGCGAAAACGAGCGAAAAAGCGGAATGTACAGGTGGTACATGAGCATTTTGAGTTCGGTTTCAACGCCGTATCGCCGACGCGCAGCAGATCGTAAACAGGTTCTTAACACTCATGAACAAGGTGCGCCGGCTCTGCTTGTTGACAAGCGACGCCGGCGACGCCATCGTAAAAGTATCCCTTCGAACCACCGCGAGCGGCCGCCCTCTCCAGCCGCCCGCCACATCGCTCAGGAGCGCACCATGAAAACGACACTAGCGCTGTCCCTGCTTGCGGCCAGCCTGCTGACCGGCTGCGCCACCCAGGCGGGTTACGCGCAGAAGGTCTACGGCTGGCAAGGCCGCGACGTCAACGAGATGCTGGCGCAATGGGGCGCGCCCACCAGCCAGCTGACCATGCCCAACGGCAATCAACTCTATACCTACCGCAGTGCCTACAGCCAGGACATGCCCTATCAGGGCGGCCTCTACAACTACCCCTGGGGCTTTAGCGGCGGCGGCTCGGTGTATTACCGCTGCACCACCAATTTCGTCGCCGATCCCAAGACCCACACCATTCTGTCGGTGAGCTTCGAGGGCAATGACTGCGTGGCGCCGCCCAAGAATTAAGAACCGGTTTACGATCTGCTGCGCGTCGGCGGGATGGATAGAAATGGGCGTTGAAACCAAGCTCAAAATGCTCATGTACCACCTGTACATTCCGCTTTTTCGCTCGTTTTCGCCTTGCCCCGCTCTTGCTCGCGAGATCGTAAACACGTTCTAAGCCCCCCTTCCGCCCAAATAAAGAGCCTGCGTTAACGCAGGCTCTTGTCGTTTCAGTGCTCGGCCGCCGCTTGGTGCGCCGGCTTGCCGCCCAGCAGGCGGCGCACCAAGCCGCGCAAGCTATCCAGATAGGTGTAGACCACCGGCACCACGATCAGGGTCAGCACCGTGGAGGTCAGCAGGCCACCGATGATGGCGTGCGCCATCGGCCGGTTGCTTTCCGAGCCGTCGCCGGTGCCCAGCGCCAAGGGCAGCATGCCGAAGATCATCGCCAGGCTGGTCATCATGATGGGACGCAGCCGCACCCGGCCGGCCTCGACGATGGCCTCGCTGCGCTCCATGCCCTCGCGCCGCGCCTGGTTGATGAAGTCCACCAGCAGAATGCCGTTCTTGGCCGCCAGGCCCATCAGCATGATGATGCCGATCACCGAGAACATGTTCAGCGTGGAGCCGAACAGGTAGAGCGAGCAGAACACCCCGACGAAGGCCAGCGGCAGCGCCATCATGATGGTGACCGGCAGGGTGAAGCTGCGGAATTGCGCGGCCAGGATCAGGTAGATGAACACCACGCCCAGCGCCAGCGCTTGCACCGCGTAGCCCAGCGATTCCTGCATGTCCTTCTGCTGGCCACCCTGCGCCAGCACCACGCCCGGCGGCAGTTTCAGCCCTTCCACCAGTTTATGCACCTCGGCGGACACGGTGCCGGCGTCGCGGCCCTCGATATTGGCCAGGATGGTGATCTCGCGCATCATGTTGACGCGCTTGATCTGGCGCGGGCTGATGCCCTGCCGGGTTTCTATCAGCGAGGACAGCGGGATCATATTGGCCGCGCCGTGCGCATCCGGCCGCCCGGCCACGGTCAGCGCGTCCAGCAGTTCCTGACGGCGCTCGGACTTGGGCACGCGCAGCTTGACGTCGTAGTTCTCGCCGTCCGGCGCTTCCCAGGTGGTGACCGCGTTG
This sequence comes from Chromobacterium aquaticum, assembly GCF_021129195.1. GTDB lineage: Bacteria > Pseudomonadota > Gammaproteobacteria > Burkholderiales > Chromobacteriaceae > Chromobacterium > Chromobacterium aquaticum. The sequence continues at coordinate 72,771 of NZ_JAJOHW010000089.1, forward strand.
CCGGCCAGCAGGATGGACAGCGTCTTGCCGACGCGGGCCAGATCCACGCCCAGGCTGGTGGCGGCGTCGCGCTTGAGCACCAGGTTCAAGGCCGGATCGCCTTCGCTGAGGTTGGATTCGATATCGCGCACGCCCTGGATCTTGCCCAGCCGGCGCATCAGGTCTTCCGATACCGCGGACAATTCGCGCAGATCGCTGCCGCGCAGGCCCACCTTGATCGGCTTGCCCTGCTGCTGCTCGTTGGCCACCGATTTGATGGTGACGCCGGCCACCGGCCGCACCCGCGCGCGCGCGTCGGCGATCACCTGGCTCAGGCTGCGCTGGCGGCTGTCCTTGGCGCCGATGTCCACCGTCACCGAACCATCGTTCTTGCCAGCGCCGAAATTGCCCTCGCCCACATTCATCGAGATCGACTTGATCTCGGGAATGCCCTTCACCGCCGCCGCCAGCTCATGACCCTTGGTGGCGGTGTATTCCAGCGCCGAGCCGGGCGCGGTCTGGTAGCTGATGGTGAACTTGCCGCTGTCACGCTCCGGGATGAATTCGCCGCCGATGCCCGGCACCAGCAGGAAGCTGGCGATGGTCAGCAGCAAGGCGGTGCCGACCACGGTCTTGCGATGTCCCAACGCCCAGCGGATGGCGCCGACATAGCGTTCCGCCAGCCGGTCCAGCGAGCTTTCGAAGGCGTCCAGCATCCGCCCCAGCGGGCCGCGGTGCTTGTCGCCGTGATGGTGCGGATCGTGCCAGATCGACGACAGCATCGGGTCCAGCGAGAAGCTGACCAGCATCGATATCAGCACCGCCACCGCCACGGTCAGGCCAAACTGGTGGAAGAACTTGCCGATAATGCCGCCCATGAAGCCCACCGGCAGGAACACCGCCACCACGGTCAGCGTGGTGGCCAGCACCGCCAGGCCGATTTCATTGGTGCCGTCCAGCGCCGCCTGGTAGTGGCCCTTGCCCAGCCCGGTGTGGCGCACGATGTTTTCGCGCACCACGATGGCGTCGTCGATCAACAGGCCGATGGACAGCGACAAGGCCAGCAGGGTCAGCATGTTCAAGGTGAAGCCGAACATCTGGATCGCGAACAGGGTGCCGATCAGCGACACCGGCAGCGTCAGGCCGGTGATCACGGTGCTGCGCCAGCTGCCCAGGAACAGGAACACGATCAGCACCGTCAGGCCGGCGCCTTCCAGCAGCGTGGATTCGACGTTGTTCAGCGACTTCTTCACGTCTTCGGCGCTGTCATAGGTGTAATGCACCTTGACCCCGGCCGGCATCTGGTTCTTGAGCTCCGCCACCCTGGCCTTGACGCCCTCGGCCACTTCCACCACATTGGCGCCGCGCGCGGCGCGCAGGTCCAGCGACACGCCGGGCTGGCCGTCTATCAGCGAGATGCTGGACTGCTCGGCCTCGGTGTCGGCCACGGTGGCGATGTCGTCCAGCCGGATCGGCGCGCCGTTGCGGTAGCCCACCGCCAGCCGCGAGAAGTCCTCGGCGGACTTGAGCTTGCCGGCGACGCGGATCGCCCATTCCTTGCTCACCGCCGACACCGAGCCGGCGGGGAAGTCCTGGTTGGCGGCGCGCAGCGCGTCGGCCACGTCCTGCAAGGACAGGCCGGAGGCTTCCAGCCGCACCGGATCGACATCGACGCGGATCTCGCGGCGCACGCCGCCGAACAGCTTGACGTCGCCGACGCCGGCCACCATCTGCAGCCGCTTCTTCAACACCTTGTCCACCCAGGTGGTCAATTCACGCGGCCGGGTCTGGTCCGAGGTCAGCACCAGGCTCAGCATCGGGTTGTCATTCGGGTCCACCTGGGACACGGTGGGCGCGGAAATCTCGCGGCGGAACTGGCCCTGGATCGCGCCTATCTTGTCGCGAACGTTCTGCACCGCCACCACCGGGTTCACCGATAGCTCGAACTCCACCACCACGGTGGAGTTGCCTTCCATGGAATAGGAGCGGATTTCCTTGATGCCGTTGATGGTGTTGACCGCCTCTTCCACCGGTTTGGAGATTTCGCTTTCCACCACCTCGGGCGACGCGCCCGGATAATCGGTGGACACCAGGGCGATGGGGAAGCGGATGTCCGGCATTTCCTCCACCGCCAGCCGCTGCCAGGAAAACAGGCCCAGCACCACCAGCGTCAACATCAGCACGGCGGCGAAATAAGGATTGCGGACACTGACTCGGGTCAGCCACATACTGGTTGTCTCCGCTTAGAGTTTGCCGCTGGGCAAGGAGACCGGATCGCCGGCCTTCACGCCCACCAGGTCGACCGCGATCACCGGCTCGCCGGCCGTCACGCCCTCCACCGCCGCCAGCCGGTCTGCCTCGGAACGCAGCAGCAGCCGCACCGGACGGCGCTCCAGCCGCCCCTTCTTGACCACCATCACCCAGGCCTGGCCGTCGGGATCGTGGATGGCCGGCAGCGGCAGCACGACCTGCCCGTCAAGCTGCTTGAGCACGATGCCGCCCTTGGCGAACTGGCCCACTTTCAAGCGTTGCTCCGGGTTCTTCACGCGGATGTACAAGGTGAAGCTGCGGGTGCCGGGCACCGCCACCGGGTTGATGCGCACCACTTCGCCGTGCTGCGGCTCGCTCTGGCCGTCCACGGTGAAGCTGGCCCGCATGCCGGGCTGGATCTGGGAAATCAGCCGCGCCGGCACGGTGGCGGCGATCTCCAGCACCGAGAGGTCGGCGATGGCGAACAGCACCGCGTTCTTGCCGGCCACTTCGCCCGGATTGATCTTGCGCTCGTAGACCACGCCGTCTATCGGCGCGCGGATCTGGGTGTCGGCCAGCAGCCGGCGCGCACGCGCCAGCTGGGTGGCCTGGGCCTTGGCCTCGCCTTCCTTCACCCGGTAATCGCTGTCGAATTCGTCGTAGGCGATCTGCGAGATGAAACCCTTGTGCAGCAGCTCGCGCTGCTTTTCCAGCTTGACCTTGGCCAGGCGCAGCCGCGCCTCGGTATTGGCCACCTGGGCGTTCTGCTCGGTCACCGACTGCGACAACACCTCGGCGTCCAGCACCGCCAGCACCTGGCCGCGCTTGACCGCCTCGCCTTCGCGCACGCGCACTTCCTTGACCCTGGCCTCCACCTCTGCGGCCAGGCTGCCGCTGGTCAGCGCATTGAGCGAGCCGGTGAAGGAAATCGTGGCCGCCAGCGGCCGCGGCGTGGCCGCCACCACGTCGGCGCTGGACAGCGCGCGCGCGGCCGGCGCCGAAGCGCCCCCTTTGCCGGCGGCGGTTTGAGGCGCCTCGGACGGCTTGCCGCTACAAGCCGTCAACGCCAACAACAATGTCAGGACGGAGACAAATCGTGTGTTCATCTTGTGTTGTTCTTTTCATTGAATGGGCGGCCCGTCAGGCTGCTCGGGACGCGGAGGTCGCATGATGGCTGGCCGCGTCAGGCACGGCCGGCATGCATAAGGGCGGCCAGACTGCGGCCGCCCGATATCATGCCACAACAATAAACCTCATATGCATGTCATTGCACGAATTGTTCCGACC
>NZ_JAJOHW010000090.1 GCF_021129195.1 Chromobacterium aquaticum
TCACCAAGCAAGGCGGCGTCGGCGGCGCAAGCCAGCCGCGCGGCGCCGTGACGCGGTGGCGTCAGCCGCAGCGCCAGTTCGCCGCCGATGCCGCGCTCACGCATCAGGCCCAGCGCATAGGCGCGCCACTGCGCTTGCCGCCCGGCCAGACCGTCCTGCCACGGCAATAGTTGGCTATGCGCCCATGGATAGCCGAGCAGCACATGCACGCGGTTGCGCCAGGCCGGGCGCGCGCGCGCGGCGCCGCCCAGCAGCATGGCCAGCGCCTGCGCCGGCTTGCCGTGGTGGCGGCAGCGCCAGCGCTTGCCTTCGCTTGCGACATCCGGCAGCAGGATCGCCTCTTCGGCCTCGATCAGCACGGTTCTTTCATTCCATGGCCACGGCACGGCTGACCTCCTGGTAAGTGGTGAGTCCACGCGCCACCGCCTCATCGGCGGCGGCGCGCATCGATTGATAATCTGCGCACTGTGCCAGCGCCTGTTGNNCCAGCCGCAGCACTTCCGCCAGCGCGATGCGGCCGTGAAAGCCGCTGCCGCGGCAGAGCTCGCAAGCGGCTCCGCCACAGGCCGCGCACAGACGACGCACCAGGCGCTGCGACACCACGCCGTTGAGCGCCTCCAGAAAAGAGGCCGGTTCCACGCCCATGTAGAGGAAGCGGTCGATCACGCTGAAGGCGTCGTTGGCGTGCACCGAGGACAGCACGCGGTGGCCGGTCAGCGCCGACTGCACCGCGATGGCGGCGGTTTCNNGTGGACTTGCCGCTGCCGGTGGGACCGGTGATCAGGGTCAGGCCATAGGGCAGTTGCGCCAGCGCGCGGATGCGGCGCGCGGTTTCGCCGGGAAAGCCCAGGGTGTCCAGGTTCAGGCTGTCGCCGCGCTGGGATTTGTCCAGCAGCCGCAACACCGCGTTTTCGCCATGAGCGCCCGGCATGATGGAGACGCGGAAATCCACTTCGCGCCCTTGCAGCGCCACTTTGAAGCGGCCATCCTGCGGCACGCGCTTTTCCGCGATGTCCAGGCTGGACAGCACTTTCAGCCGCGACATCGCCTGGCTGGCCACCAATTGCCCCGGCACCTGCCGGATGGACTGCATCACGCCGTCGATGCGGTAGCGGATATGCAGGCCAGCGACGCTGGACTCCAGGTGGATGTCGCTGGCGCGGCTTTGCAGGCCGTCGTACAAGGTCATGTTGACCAGGCGGATCACCGGGCTTTCATCCTTGGCCAGGCTGCTCAGCGAGATCGATTCCACCGCCTTGGCCAAGCTGTCCTCGGCCAGGTCCACCGCAGCGCCGTCCATCACCCGCTCGCTGGCCTCCGCCTGTTTCAGCCAGGCGTCGACGACGCCGGGCAGGCAGATGGCGAAGCGGTGGCCGGCGCCGAGCAAGCGGTTTTGCAGCCGCAACCGCGCGTCCAGATGCAAGGGCTCGGCCATGGCCAGATAGAGCCGCCCCTGCCATTCCAGCGGCGCCACGCGACAGGACAGGGCCTCGGCCAACGGCAGCAGGTCGAAACGCGGCGCCGCCTCGCGCAGTTGGCCACCGCTCAGCGCGCTCAGCCCCAGCAGCCTGGCCGCCAGCGGCAGGCTGTCCGGTTCGCGCTCCAGTTGCCGGTCCAGCAGTTCGGCCAGCGAGAGGTCTTGCTCGCCGCTCTCGCGCCGCCATTGCCAGGCGGTGGGTACGGCGACATCCAGTAATTGTTCCATCGGTATTCCTCAGCCCATGCCGCCGGCCAGTTCGAAAATCGGCATGTACAACAGGGTGACGATCAGGCCGACCAGGCCGCCGACCGCCAACATCAAAATCGGTTCGAACACTTTGCTGAACACTTCTATCGCCTGGTCCAGCGTGCCATCGTGAAAGTGGGCGATGCGCTCGCACATCCCGCCCAGGTCTCCGCTCTGCTCGCCCACGCGCAGCAGCCGCTCGGCCACCGCCGTGGTCAGGCCATGGCGCGCCAGCGTCGCCGCCACCGGCTTGCCGGCGCGCAGCTCTTCCAGCGCGCGGCTCAGCCGCTGCCCATGCGCCGCCGGCAGCAGCCGCCCGGACAGCTCGAAGGCCTGCAGCGCCGGCGTGCCGCCGTCGATCAGCAAGCCGGCGCTGCGGTAGAAGCGCGCCAGCACGAACAATTGGGCGACATCGCGCAGCTTGGGCAGCGTCCACAACCGCGCCAGCAGCGCGCGACGGACCCGGCTCGCGCGCAGCGTCGCCGCCACCGCGAGCAGGCCTCCGGCCAGCCCCGCGCCCAACAAGCCGCCGTGGCTCTGCACCAGCCGCGCCCACCACAGCATGGCGGCCGCGGTGGCCGGCAGTTCGCGCAGCGATTCGAACACCACGGCGAAGCGGGGGATCACGAAGAACAGCATGAACAGCAGGATGCCGCCGCCCACGCTCAGCACCACCGCCGGATAGACCAGCGCGCCGGTCACCCGCTTGCGCAACGTGGCGACGCGTTGTTCGTAGTACTGGTAGCGCTTCAACGCCGCCGGCAATTGGCCGCTGCCTTCCGACGAGGCCACGGTGGCCACCAGCAGCTCCGGGAACACCGCCGGCTGCGCCTGCATCGCCCGCGACAACGGCTGCCCCTGGTATAGGGTCTGCAGCAATTGTTCCAACACCCCTTGCAGCGGCCTATTGCCCTGCCCGGCCTTGTCGCGCAGCGCTTCCAGCGCCTCGATCAGCACCAGGCCAGCCTCCAGCAGCGCCGACAGCTCCTGCAACAGCAGGCCGAGCGCCGCGCCGTTCAGGCGCAGCCCATCGCGCCGGGCGCCGGCAACGCGCGCCACTTCCAGCAGCATGCCCTCGTCCGCGCCCACTTGGGCCCGCGCGGCCGCTTCGCTGTCCGCCTGCACCAGGCGCAGTTGCACCGCCCCCTGCCGCAACGTGCTGATCCGGTATTCAGCCATCTCGGCGACGTTCCGCGCGCAGTTGCAAGTATTCGCGCCACACCTTGCCCACATAGCGCTGGCGCGCCGTCTCGCGCGCCGCCGCGCCGCCGGCGTTGTAAGCGCCCACCGCGCGCCAGGTATAGCCATAGCGCTGGATGAAGCCGGACAGTATCGACGCGCCCACCTGTATGCTCAGGCAGGGATCGTCCAGCAGCCGTTGGCGCGTGATGCCGCGCTGGCTCAAGGCCGGCAAATGCTGGCTGTTGATTTGCATCAGGCCGATATCGTGGCTGCCGTTCTTGTTGTAATTGATCGCGCGCGGGTTCAACGAGGACTCCACCTTGGCGATCGAATACAGCAGCAGCGGATCCACCTGATGGCGCGCGCCGGCGGCGCGCCAGCAGTTAGCCTCGGCCTGCGCGCCGCCCGACAGCGCGGCAAGCGCCGTCAACAGCAACGCCTTACAGCGCGTGCACCAGTTCACCATTGCCTCCCGCTCGCCCTTCCTCGCCCAGGGACAGGATTTCCGCCTCGGCCGCGCGGCCCGGCACTTGCAATTGATACGGCCGGCCCCAGGCATCCAGCGGCACATCCTGCGCCAGATAAGGGCCATGCCAGCCGGCCACGCCCGGCGGCGCTTTCACCAGCGCGTCCAGACCCTGTTCCGAACTGGGATAGCTGCCGACATCCAGCCGGTATTGCACCAGCGCATCGCCCAGGGTTTTCATCTGCGCCTGGGTGGCCTTGACCTTGGCCTTGTCCACTTGGGAAAACAGCTTGGGACCGACATAGCCGGCCAATAAGGCAATAATCAGCAGCACCACCAATAATTCCAGCAGCGTGAATCCGCCTTGCCTAGCTCGTCGCCATTGAGCGCTGATCATCGTCATAAAATTACTCTTCCAGAAATAAGGCCACGCTTCAGGGCGGGCGCTTGAGAATATCGGTCCGGTCCGCGCCAGCACGCGCCATCCGCTTACCGCTTTCGGCAGGGAATCGCTCCGCTGCCGCGGCAAAGCCAAGCTTGATCAAGGACCTGGGCTTTTCTCTGCCCGGCCATGCTCACACAGCCGTTCAGCCATTCTCAATATTTCTAAAAGGAATCTAAATTCGGGAAACTCAGGACAATGAGATAATGATTTAAAATTAACTGAATAGAAGATTCATATAAAAACTAGCCGGATATAAGCATGGGATTGACTGGATTTAGAATGACTTAAGAAAGCTGGCCTCCTGGCCATGCAAGCGTTTGAATGGCGCTTTTTAAATCCAGCCCCGCCGCGGAGGATATGTCCGACGCGGCCGGGCTTCATTGGAGAAGCGTCATGCACCCTTCCGCCCCGGCGTCCCGCAGCCAAGGCTACCCGCGTCTGCAAATTCTGTTTCACTGGCTGAGCGTGCTGCTGATGGCCAGCCTGGCGCTGGCCGGTGGGCTACGCGACCTTCTGGTCAGTCACACCGCCATCGACATGCGCAGCGTGATGGTCGTGCACATCGGCTGTGGCATGGCCCTGCTCTCGCTCACGCTATTGCGCGCCGCCACGCGGCTGGCCGGTCCGGCGCTGCCGCCGCTGGCCGGCAGCAGCCGCGCGCAGCGCGCTTGCGCCCACGCCGCTCATCTGGCGATCTACGGCTTCATCCTGGGTTCATGCTTATTGGGCTGGATCATCGTCAACGCCAAGGGCCTGAGAATCCCGGTGCCCTTGCTCGGCATCTACTTTCCGCGCCTGGTCGAGGCAGATCCGGCTCTGGTCGTCAGCGCGGTGCGGCTGCACGAATGGCTGGGCTGGATCTTCTATGGCCTGCTCGCCGTCCACGTCTCCGCCGCCATTTGGCACCATGCCGTGCTGAAGGACGACACGCTGCGGCGCATGAGCTGGCGGCGGCCGGCTTCGGTTCCGACTCCTGCCGTGGCCGACTGCCACCGCTGTTCGCAGGATACCGAAGCGCAGAATCAAGAGTTGCCGCCCACGGATCGGCTGGCCTCCTAGAGCTTGTTCAAAGTCTCGCGAGCGTGATCCGGCGCTGGGCGAGAACCGACCGATCAGCCAGGCCGTCCAAGGAGCGGGGAATGGCACAATCGCCATAGCTTTCCCCCGCTCTCACCAGGAGATTCTGCCCATGTCGCGTACTCTACTCACCCTGCTGTGCTGTCTGCCCGCGCTGGCGCTGGCCCAAACCGTGGAACTGTCCTTTGTCGACGCCAAGGGCGATGCCGGCCCCGCCGGCAGCGTCCAGATAGAAGACACGCCCTATGGCGCCTTGCTGACGCCTAATCTGGCAAAGCTGCCGCCGGGCGTGCATGGCTTCCACGTGCATGAGAAGGCGTCCTGCGCGCCATCCGTCGGCGCCAATGGGACCATCACGCCAGCCGGCGCCGCCGGCGGCCACTGGGACCCGGACAAGACCGGCGCGCACGCCGGCCCCTATGGCCAAGGCCATAAGGGCGACCTGCCGGCGCTATACGTGGGCGCCGACGGCAAGGCGACCTACCCGGTGCTGGCACCACGGCTGAAGGCCGCCGACTTCGCTGGCCATGCGCTGATGGTGCATGCCGGCGGCGACAATCACAGCGACCATCCGCTGCCGCTGGGCGGCGGCGGCGCGCGCGTGGCTTGCGGCGTGGTCAAATAAACCCGCCCGCGACAAACCGGACCGGCGCGATTGACAGCGCCGGTTTTTTTATCGACGATGACAGAATTCAAACGACCGTTTTAACGCGATGAAACCACCCGCCTGGCTGTTCCGATTTCTGCTCAATCTATGGCCGCCCTTCCTGGGTGCCGGCATCCGCGTCAAGCGGCTGGCAGCCGACTTCAGCGACATCGAGGTGCAGTTGAAACTGAGCTTCGGCAATCGCAACTACGTCGGCACCCATTTCGGCGGCAGCCTGTACGCGATGACCGATCCCTTCTTCATGCTGATGCTGATGCATCAGTTGGGGCGGGACTACTATGTGTGGGACAAGAGCGGCAGCATCGACTATCTGAAACCGGGACGCGGCACGGTGCGCGCGCATTTCCGGCTGACGCCGGAAACGCTGGACGAAGTCAGACGCCACACCGCGCACGGCGACAAGTATTTGCCGCAGCTACTGGTGGACGTGGTGGATCAGCAGGGCGAGGTGGTGGCCCGGGTGCACAAGACGCTCTACGTCAAGCGCAAGAAAAGATGAGGCGGCGCGCCGCCCCCGTGGTTCAGCGCGCGGAGAACGGCAGCAGATAGCGTTTGCCGTCCAGGCTCAGCGTCGCCAGCCAGTCACGGCTGCCGCTGACGCACAGCGGCAGCGTCACCGTCGCCTTCCAATCGGCGCCGTCGCGCACGAAGGTGTAGCGATTGAAACCCATGTCCATGTCGGCCATATTGAACTCCACCTGCGGCGTCTCGCGCGCGACGACGCCTTGCAGGCGGATTTCGAACGGCTTGCCGTGCACCGGCGCCGACACGAAACGCCAAGCGCCGCCGCCGGGCAGCGCGCAGGACAGTTGGCCGGCGCCGCAAGCCAAGGGCTGCGGCTTGACCGGCTGCCGCTGGCCATACCAGTAATAAATCAGACCGAACTTGACGCCAGCCAGCAGTAGCAAGGCACCGCCCAGCGCCAGCCATTTCCGTTGCTTGGCCGTCATCGCCAGGCCCCCCGCATCAACGCCACCCCATGCGCGCCGTGACAACGGGCGGCGTCCAAATCCTCCAAACTCATGCCGCCCAAGGCGTACACTGGCGTCGGCGCGCCGGCGGCCAGGCAGGCCCGGAACCCATCCCATCCCAGCGCCGCCGCGCCGGGATGGCTGGCGGTGGCGGCGACATGGCCGAGCAAGGCGTAATCCAGGCCCAGTTCGCCTATACGCGCCACTTGCGCCGCGTCATGCGCCGAAGCGCCAACCCAGACAAAGTCCGGGCGTTCGTTCAACGAGGCCAGTCGCGCGGCGTTCAGATGCACGCCATCCACCGGCCACTCCGCCGCCCAGACCGGGTCGGCGTTGAGCAGCAGCTTGCCGCCGCGGCCATGGACGATGGCAGCCGCCTTGGCGACGAAATCAGCGAGCTCGGCGCGCGCCATCTGCGGTTCGCGCACCTGCACCATGCCCCAGGCCGGCCCCTGTTCCAGCCGACGCAACTGCGCATCGACGCCGATTTCGTGCGCGCAAGTGATCGCATAAGCCGCCGGTAATTCCAGCGATTTGAGAATGGGTCCGTTGGCTGGCAGCATGGGCTGCACCGTGCAAGCGCCCGGCGTCTGCCAGGCGAAGCTTTGGCCTTCCCGCGATTGAGGCTCGCCGCGCCAGGACCAGACACGGAAGAAATGCAGCCGCACCGAGGCGTGTTCATAATGGTGGACCTTAGTCAGCCACGGCGTCGCGGCCAGCATTTCAATGCCCATTTCCTCGTGCAGTTCGCGCGCCAGCGCCTGCTCGCCGCTTTCGCCCGGCTCCACCTTGCCGCCGGGGAACTCCCAGTAACCGGCATAGGGCTTGCCTTCCGGCCGGCTGCCCAGCATGAAACTGCCATCCGGCCGCATCAGCGCGCCGGCCACTACCTCGATGATCTTGCTGTCGCTCATTGCTTGGTCTTGCCCGGTGAATATCGTTCCGGCTCTCGACGGCCGGCAGCGCATTCTACCGCAAGCGCTCCCCAGCAATAAGGGCGCCGCGGCGCCCTTATTGACTCAAATAACTGTATTAGAGCCTGTTTACGATCTCGCGAGCTAAGGCGAGCCTTTGAACAGGCTCTTAGACCTCAGACCTCAGCCCGGACGGCCCGGCTTGGTGCAGCCCGCGTCCTTGTAAGGCTGGTTGCTGAACTGCACCCAACCCGGTCCCAGGGAGAATTGCGAGCAAGCAAGCTTGCCGTCCACCTTGCTTTGCCACAAATACCAGGGCGCCGGCGCGGCCAAGGTCAGCAGGGGGAAGGACAAGGCCGCCAGGGTCAGAACAATTTTGCGAATCATCATGCATACCTCAGGACAAAGTGAAGGACACCACGGCCAAGATGGAGTGGCCAGGCGGAAAAATGCCATGACAATATACCGAATCATACTGTTGGCATAAAGCGCCGCCTGCCACTTTGCCTGGAAGGCGGTGTCATGCCCTGCACGCAGCCTCTTGACTAGCACGCAGCAATAGGGGCGCCGCGGCGCCCCCGTCCTCCTGCTTGCGCCCGGAATGGCGCACTCTGCCCTGGGCCGGAGCCGTCGGCAGCAGCCCCCGATCAGCCTGGGCGGCCTTGAACGCGGCAGCCCGCGTCTTTGTAAGGAATGCTATTGAGCAAAACCCAACCCGGTCCATAGGAGAATTGCGAGCACACCAGATGGCCGTCGGACTTGCTTTCCCATAGGTACCAAGGAGCCATGGAAGCAAAAGCCATCCAGGAAACGCTCAGACCCGCCACCAGCAGCGCAAATTTACGTACCGTCATACACACCTCTCGATAATTACTTATCATTAATTAACAATTAAAAAATGCAAAAACAATATACACCAAACTCTGCACCAAATAACTTCTTCGTCATATATTTGGCAGTATTACCAAGCCAAATAAAATCAGCTAGCACGAATAAACTGCAAAAATTAACGGATGGGCCGTTTCAAGCGCGGCTGATAAGCCTCAAAGTGTTACCATTAGCACGGTAAACCTGCGAAATCTGCATATTTATCCCGATTGTCATTCCTTGCCGCCCATCGCGGCACAGGGACGGCCGTCCGCGTTCCGCCGCCAGGCTTGAGCGATTTCGTCATCACCTTCCCCCATCCAGCCAGAAGGAGCTTGCACTTGGACACCTTAAACTCACTCATCCTGGCCGGCTCGCTGGTATTCCTCGCCAGCCTGGTGGTGTCCTCGATCGCCTCCCGCTTCGGCGCGCCGCTGCTGCTGGTCTTCCTCGCGCTGGGCATGCTGGCCGGCGAGGATGGCCCCGGCAAGATCGTGTTCAGCAATTACCAACTCAGCTATGTGGTCGGCACCATCGCCCTGGTGGTGATTCTGTTCGACGGCGGCCTGCGCACGCGCCAGGACAGCTTCCGCATCAGCCTGAAACCGGCCGGGGTGCTGGCCACGCTGGGGGTGCTGATCACCACGGCGGTGACCGGCCTGTTCGCCGCCTGGGTGCTGAAGCTGAGCTGGCTGGAGGGCTTGCTGATCGGCGCCATCGTTGGCTCCACCGACGCCGCCGCGGTGTTCGCCCTCCTGTCCGGGCGCGGCCTGGAAATCAACCGCCGCGTCGGCAGCGCGCTGGAAATCGAATCCGGCAGCAATGATCCGATGGCGGTGTTCCTGACCTCGGCGCTGATCGGGGTATTGGGCCAACAGGGTCAGGACGCCGGCGTCGCCGCCATGCTGTGGCTGTTCGTCAAGCAAATGGGCCTGGGCGCGCTGGCCGGCTGGGGCGGCGGCAAGGCCATGGTCTGGCTGTTCCAACGCCTGGGGCCGCGCGGCGCGATGCTGGCGCTGTTCAGCCTGGGCACCGCCGGCGCGCTGTTCAGCCTGACCACGGCGGCCGGCGGCAGCGGTTTCCTCGCCATCTACCTGGCCGGCATCGTGGTGGGCAACGCCCGGGTGGCGGACCTGCCCAATCTATTGAATATCCACGACGGCTATGCCTGGCTGGCCCAGGTCACCATGTTCCTGGTGCTGGGCTTGCTGGTCACGCCGTCCAATCTGCTGCCGGTGGCGCCCTATGCGCTGGCGATCTCCATCGTGCTGATGCTGGTGGCGCGGCCGCTGGCGGTATGGCTGTGCATGCTGCCCTTCCCGGTGCCCAAGGCGGAAAAGCTGTTCATGAGCTGGGTGGGCCTGCGCGGCGCGGTGCCGGTGATTCTGGCCATTTTCCCGCTGATGGCGGGGCTGCCCAATAGCCAGCTGTTCTTCAACGTGGCTTTCTTCGTGGTGATGATGTCGCTGCTGTTCCAGGGCTGGACCATCGCGCCGCTGGCGGAAAAGCTGAAGCTGAAATTGCCAGCGCGGCCAGACGTGGAGCACCGGGTGCCGGTGGTCAGCGGCCAGCAGGCCCGCTACGAGGCCGCTTCCTGCCTGGTGCGCGCCGATAGCCCGGCCGAAGGCCAGCTGGCCGGCGAACTGGCCTTGCCCGCCGGAGTGAAGTTGGCGGCGCTGTACCGCGAGGAGTTGCCGCTGGAGCCGGCGGCCAGCCAGACGCTGCGCGCCGGCGACTGGGCCTGCCTGATCGGCCCCGGCCCGGCGCTGGAAACCGCCGGCGAGGCCTTCCACCCGCCCGGCGACGATCCTTACTACGGTTACTTCACCGTGTCCGGCCAGGCGCGGCTGGCCGATCTGGCCGACAGCTACGGCCTGAATCTGAGCGAACGCGACCGCGCCGCCAGCATCGCCGAATACTGCAAGCGCGCCTGCGGCTATCCACTGGTGGCCGGCGACGTATTGCGGCTGGACCGCCTGGAGATGGTGATACGCGCCGCCGCCGACGGCCAGGTCAAAAGCGTGGGCCTGCGCTATTTGAAATCACAATAAGGCTTTGCGCTCCTTGGCGCCGCGCCCGGCCCAGTCGCAGGCGAACTGCCAGGCGACACGGCCGGAGCGGCTGCCGCGCAGATGGCTCCAGTGCAGCGCGGCCTTTTCCGCCTCGGCGTCCAGCTTCAGGCCGAAATGCGCCAGCCACTCGGCCGCCGCCGCCAGGTAGGCGTCCTGATCGAAGGGATAGAAGGACAGCCACAAGCCGAAACGATCGGACAGCGACACCTTTTCCTCTATCGCCTCGCCCGGATGGATTTCGCCGTCCTGCACCCAACCTTCGCGGTTTTCGCTCATTTTCTCCGGCATCAGATGACGGCGGTTGGACGTCGCGTACACCAAGACATTGTCGACGCGGCGTGCCAGGCCGCCGTCCAGCGCGGTCTTCAGCGCCTTGTAGGCGTCGTCGCCCTGCTCGAAGGACAGATCGTCGCAGAACAGGATGAAGCGCTCCTTGCGTCCGGCCACCATCTCGACGATGCGGTTCAGATCGCCCAGCTGCGCCTTGTCCACCTCGATGATGCGCAGGCCCTTGGCGGCGAACTCCGGCAGCAGCGCCTTGACCAGCGAGGATTTACCGGTGCCGCGCGCGCCGGTGAGCAGCACATTGTTGGCCGGCCGGCCCTTGACGAATTGGCGGGTGTTGCGCAGCAACTGCGCGCGCTGGGCGTCGATATGGGTCAGCCGTTCCAGTTCCGGCGCGTGCGGCTCCGCCACCGCTTCCAGCCAGCCGGCCATGCCCTGGCGCTGCCAGCGGAAAGCCAATGCGTTCCAATCCGGCTCCGGCCGCGCCGGCGGCAGCAAGGGCTCCAGGCGCGCCAGCATGGCTTCGGCCCGGGCCAGGAAGGCTTGCAACTGCTCCATGATTTCCCCCTCGATGCGAAACGACAAAAACAAACAGCCTGGCAGAAAGCCGCCAGGCTGTCGATGCTCGCGGACGCGGCCGGACTCAGTCCGCCAGATGTTGGAACAAGGGCGTGGACAGATAACGCTCGCCAAAGGAGGGAATCACCACCACGATCAGCTTGCCGGCGTTTTCCGAACGCTTGGCCAGCTCCAGCGCCGCCCACACCGCCGCGCCGGAGGAAATGCCCACCAGCAAGCCTTCGCGCGCGGCCACCGCGCGCGCGGTTTCCATCGCATCCTCGTTCTTCACGCGGATGATTTCATCGTAAATATCGGTATTGAGGATGGCGGGCACGAAGCCGGCGCCTATGCCCTGGATAGGGTGCGGGCCCTTGGGGCCGCCGGACAGCACCGGCGACGCGTCCGGCTCCACCGCCACGATCTGCACGCCGGGCTTGCGCGCCTTCAGCACTTCGCCCACACCGGTGATGGTGCCGCCGGTACCGACGCCGGCGACGAAGATGTCGACCTGGCCGTCGGTGTCGTTCCACACTTCCTCGGCGGTGGTGTTGCGGTGAATGGCCGGATTGGCCGGGTTCTCAAACTGCTGCGGCATGAAATGGCTGTCCGGATTCTGCTCCACCAGCTCGCGCGCCTTGGCGATGGCGCCGCCCATGCCATCGGGGCCCGGGGTCAGGATCAGTTCGGCGCCATAGGCGCGCAGCAGCTGGCGGCGTTCGCGGCTCATGGTTTCCGGCATGGTGATCACCAGCTTGTAGCCGCGCGCGGCGCAGACCATGGCCAGACCGATGCCGGTATTGCCGGAAGTGGGTTCAACGATGGTGGTGTCCGGGCCGATCTTGCCGGCCTGTTCGGCGGCGTCTATCATCGCCACCGCGATGCGGTCCTTGACGCTGTGAGCCGGGTTGAAGAACTCCAGCTTGGCCACCACGGTGGCGCCGCAACCATCGCTCACCCGGTTCAGCCGCACCAGCGGGGTGTTGCCGATCAAATCCGTCACTGCATTGGCAATTCGCATCTTTATTCTCCACAGACAGTTTTGAAGAAAACCATATTACCCAGCATCATAAACAAGCCGTACGGCAATGCTAAATATTGTTTGCTTATAATCGGCAAACTTGGCAGTCTCAGCCGGCCGCGCCCTGGCACCGCCATGGCCGCGACGGCAAAACCGCTACACTGAAACCAGTGCCCATCACCCGCAGACCGAGGTCCACTCCCCACTTATGCCGACACAGGAAACGCTGATCCCGCTCACCGGCTGGCGCCGCAAGCTCTACATCATCATTTACGAGGCCGATACCCGGCTGGGGCGCATCTTCGACCTGGCGCTGATCATCGCCATCCTGTTGTCGGTGCTGACGGTGATTCTGGAAAGCGTGCAAAGCATACAGGCCGCCTGGGGCGCCCAGCTCAAGATTCTAGACTGGTGTTTCACCATTCTGTTCACTATCGAATACGCATTGCGGCTGATCTGTATCCACAAGCCGATGCGCTATGTGAAAAGCTTCTTCGGCGTCATCGACTTGATGGCGGTGCTGCCGCTCTATCTGGGATTGTTCATCCCGGAAAGCCGCTTCCTGGCCGATATCCGCATCCTGCGGCTGCTGCGCATGTTCCGCATCCTCAAGCTGACGCGCTATATCGGCGAGGCCAGCGAGCTGAAACGGGCAATGCTGGCCAGCCGCCGCAAGATCACGGTGTTCCTGGTCACCGTGGTGCTGCTGGTGGTGATCCTGGGCACGCTGATGTTCGTGATCGAAGGGCCGGAGCACGGCTACACCAGCATCCCGGTCAGCATTTACTGGGCCATCGTCACCCTGACCACGGTGGGCTTTGGCGACATCACGCCCAAGACGCCGCTGGGCCAGGCGCTGGCCAGCGTGGTGATGATCACCGGCTACGGCATCATCGCGGTGCCCACCGGCATCGTCACCGCCGAAATCGCGCGCGGCAGCGGCGCCAAGAGCAAGACAGCGGAGGCGGTGTCCGGCACCCGGCTGTGCCCGCACTGCTTCACCGAGGGCCACGACTGGGACGCGCGCTTCTGCAAACACTGCGGCGGCCAACTGCCGCGCCCGTCCAAGGGCGAGGTCAGCTAGCGCCGGCCAGCAACTGCCGATAACGGCCAGCCATCGCGTCGTCGAAAGCCACCAGCAACACCCGCCGCAAGCCATGCGGCTCGCGCGCCAGCCAAGCGCGCACCGTGTCCACCGCGATGATGGCGGCCTGCTGCTGCGGATAGCCGTAAACGCCGCAACTGATCGCCGGGAAGGCGATGCTGTCCAAACCATGACGCGCCGCCAATTCCAGGCTGTTGCGGTAGCAGGCGGCCAGCAGCTCCGCCTCGCCGTGGGCGCCGCCCTGCCACACCGGGCCCACGGTGTGGATCACATGCCGCGCCGGCAGCCGATGGCCGGCGGTCAGCTTAGCCTCGCCGACGCGGCAGCCGTGCAAGCTCCGGCATTCCGCCAGCAGCTCCGGCCCGGCGGCGCGGTGGATGGCGCCGTCCACGCCGCCGCCGCCCAGCAAGCTGGTGTTGGCGGCGTTGACGATGGCGTCCAGCACCAGCGTGGTGATGTCGCCCTGCCATGCCGACAATTCGGTCTTCGCTTCCATCGCTTCCCCCTTATTTATCCATGCCGCCATTATCCGCCCGCCGACGCCAGGCGCAAAAAAAGCCGGCGGATGCCGGCTTTTTCCTTTTCTGCCTTTAAGCAGGGTTGTTCAACAGCGAATTGCGCCGCGAATAGCCAAAATACACCACCAGGCCGATCAGCAGCCAGGCCATGAAGCACAACCAGGTCAGCAACGACAGCTGAGTCATCAGGAAGCCGCAGCACAAGATGGCCAGCGTCGGGATGTAGGGCACGCCCGGGCAGACGAATTTGCGCGGCAGATCGGGCTCGCGCTTGCGCAGCACGATCACCGACAAGGCGATCAGGGTGAAGGCGGCCAGGGTGCCGATGTTCACCAGCTCGGCCAGGGTGTGCAGCGGCACGAAGCCGGCCAGCAAGGCGATAATGGTGCCGATCAGCCAAGTGGCCTTGTACGGGGTGCCGTACTTGGGGTTCACCTCGGAGAAGATCTTGGGCAGCAGGCCGTCGCGCGACATCGCGAACAGGATGCGGGTCTGGCCGTAAGTCATCACCAGGATCACCGTCATCATGCCGAGAATGGCGCCCAGGTCGACAAAGCCGGCGAACCAGTCCAGCTTGGCCACTTGCAGCGCCAGCGACACCGGATGGTCTACGCCGGCGAACTGCATATAAGGCACGATGCCGGTCATGATGGCGGCCACCACCACGTAAAGCAGCGAGCACACGCCCAGCGACCAGATCACCCCGCGCGGAATGTCCTTGGCCGGGTTCTTCACTTCCTCGGCGGCGCAGGTCACCGCGTCGAAGCCGATGAAGCTGAAGAACACGATGGCGGCGCCGTGGAACACGCCGGAGAAGCCGAAGGGCAGCGCCGGCTGCCAGTTCACCGGCTTGACGTGCCACACGCCGATGCCGATGAACAGCAACACCACGCCCACCTTGATCAGCACCACCACATTGTTGACGCGCTTGGATTCCTTGATGCCGAAGGCCAGCAAGGCGGTGATCACCATCGCCACGCAGAAGGCCGGCAGATTGAACAGCGTCTGCTTGCCCGGCAGCGAGCCGGCGGCGGCGGTCAGGTATTCAGGCAGGGTCACGCCGAAGCCCGACAGCAGGCTCTGGAAATAACCGGACCAGCCCACCGACACCGCCGACGAGGCCAGCAGATATTCCAGCAGCAAGTCCCAGCCTATGATCCAGGCTATCATCTCGCCCAGCGTCGCATAGGCATAGGTGTAAGTGGAGCCGGAAACCGGCAGCATGGAAGCGAACTCGGCATAGCACAGCGCGGCGAAACCGCAGGCGAAGGCGCTGATCACGAAGGAAAGCACCAGTCCGGGGCCGGCCACCGTGGCGCCGGTGCCGGTCAGCACGAAGATGCCGGTGCCGATGATGGCGCCGATGCCGAGCATGGTAAGGTCGAAAGCGGAAAGCTCCTTGCGAAGCCCACGCGAGGTCTGAGCGGTAGCCAGCATTCCCTGGACGCTCTTTTTGCGCATCAAACTCATTTGTTTCACTGTCCCGTAACGGCCGTCCGGTACAACGACAAAGCGCCCGCTGTCCCGGCGGGCGCTTCATACTCGGATGGGGCCTGTATGATCTGTTGTGTCCTCTCCCCCGCTGTCCTGTCCGCCGCTGGCTTTAAATTAGACGCCATAACAAGGACTTGCCATTGTCGAGCGCGGTGCTTAAGCCACCGATCCACGCAGTTCATGCCGGGGAAGAATGCGATAGTACCGCAGGGCCGGCCGTCGGCAATACGGGAAACCCCATATAGCCCGCCATTATCAAACCCTGCACGTCATCATAGCGCAAAACAAATCATGGCAATGGCATCAAATCTATCAATTTGCGCGCGGCGTTCTCCAATTGCTGACGGCCGTTGTCGCCGTCGTCCAACTCCTGCTGGCCCTGCCACAGCACCGCGCCGTCGGCGCTATTGACCACCTCCAGCGCCAGCGTGCGCACGGTGCGCACCTGATAGTCCGGCGACCAGTACATGCCGCCGCCGTAGCGCCAATCGCGCCAGCCGCCGGCGTACCAGCCATCCGCCGGCCAATACACCTGGCGCTGCTGGCCTTGCTTGAAGCACAGCTTCCATTGCGGCCGCGTTTCGTCCACCGCCGCCCCCTTCAACACCAAGCGATCCAGCAGCCACTCGCGCATGTCCACGCCGGCGCCGGCCGATGGCAGGCAGCTCAGCCCCACCGTGCTCGCGCCGGCCCAGGCCGGGACGGCCGCCAAGCCGGCCAACAAGGCCGCGGCGCCCCAATTTTTCCATTTCATGATGTCAATTCCAATAAGCCTCATCAGCATAGACTGACCGTAAATAATCGACGAAGTGCCGCACTCGCGCCGGCAGCAAGCGGCGCTGCGGCACCACCGCGCACACGGGATAGTCCGGCGTGGAGAATTCGTCCAACACCGTCACCAGCCGGCCGTCGGACAGATCGTCCTTCACCTCCCACAGCGAACGCCAGGCCAGGCCCAGGCCCTGCAGCGCCCAGTCATGCAGCACCGCGCCGTCGTTACACTCCAGCCGGCCGCCGACGCGCAGGTTCACCGCCTCGCCGTCGCGGCGGAACGCCCAGCCGCGGCTCTGGCTCTCGCCCAAGGACAGGCAGTTGTGCTCAGCCAGGTCCTCCAGCCGGCGCGGCAGGCCGTGGCGCGCCAGATAGGCCGGCGCCGCCACCACCACGCGGCGGTTTTCCGCCAGCCGGATCGCCACCAGCGAGGAATCGGCCAGGTCGGAGATGCGGATCGCGCAGTCGATGCGGTCGCGCTGCAAGTCCACCAGCCGGTCCGACAAATCCAGCGTCACCTTGACGTCCGGATGGCGTAATTGAAAGCCGGCGATGTGCGGCGCCACGTGCTTGCGGCCGAAACCGGCCGGCGCCGACACCCGCAAATGGCCGCGCGCGCGGCCGCTGCCGGAAGCCACCGCCGCCTCGGCGTCCGCCAGATCGGCGAGGATGCGCTGGCAATCCTCGTAAAACGCCGCGCCCTCCTGGGTCAGCGCCAGGCTGCGCGTGCTGCGGGTCAAGAGCTTGACCCCCAGTCTTTCCTCCAGAGCGTCGATGCGGCGGCCGACGATGGCCGGCACCACGCCCTCCTGGCGCGCGGCCGCCGACAAGCTGCCCTGCGTCACCACCGCGACAAAGGTCTCCAACTGTTTCAACATGCTGGCCGCCCCACGATTAGCTAACAAAAAGTAAAAGATGATATGTCTATATATGCATTTTTTTTTACGCTTTGCCTAGCTAGACTAGCCTGGTCCCGTTTCACCGTCCCAGGCCCGGACGCGGGAGCGCCTGTCCCGGCGCATCCGCGCCACCCGAATCTTCAAGGAGTCCCGCCATGGCAGCAACGCTTCCCCAGGGGATGGAAATCCTCGCCCCGCTCACCCCGGCCTACGCCGACATCCTCAGCCACGACGCGCTGGCCTTCGTCGCCAAGCTGCACCGCCGCTTCGAACCGCGCCGCCGCGAGCTGATGGCCGCCCGCGCCGCGCGCCAGAACGAGCTGGACGCGGGCAAGCTGCCGGACTTCCTGCCGGATACCGCCGCCATCCGCGCCGGCGACTGGAAGATCTCGCCGCTGCCGGACGACCTGCTGGACCGCCGCGTGGAAATCACCGGCCCGGTGGACCGCAAGATGATGATCAACGCGCTCAATTCCGGCGCCAAGAGTTTCATGGCGGATTTCGAGGACTCCAACTGCCCGAGCTGGGACAACCAGATCAACGGTCAGATCAATGTTCGCGATGCCTACCGCAAAACCATCTCCTTCGCCAACCCGGACGGCAAGCAATACCGGCTCAACGCCGACACCGCCACCCTGCTGCTACGCCCGCGCGGCTGGCATTTGATGGAAAAGCACGTCAAGGTGGACGGCGACATCGTCTCCGGCGCGCTGTTCGACTTCGCCCTGTCCTTCTTCCACAACATTGCCTATCTGCGCAGCGTGGGCAGCGCCACTTATTACTATCTGCCCAAGATGGAAAGCCATCTGGAAGCGCGCTTGTGGAACGAGGTGTTCGTGTTCGCCCAGAACGAGCTGTCCATCCCGCAAGGCACGATCAAGGCCACGGTGCTGATCGAAACCATACTCGCCGCCTTTGAAATGGACGAGATTCTGTACGAATTGCGCGAGCACAGCGCCGGCCTCAACGCCGGCCGCTGGGACTATATTTTCAGCTGCATCAAGAAATTCCGCCAGAACCGCGACTTCTGCCTGGCCAACCGCGCCCAGATCACCATGACGGTGCCCTTCATGCGCGCTTACGCGCTGCTGCTGCTGAAGACCTGCCACCACCGCGCGGCGCCGGCGATAGGCGGCATGGCGGCGCTGATTCCGATCAAGAACGATCCGACGGCCAATGAGAAAGCGCTGGCCGGCGTCCGCGCGGACAAGGAACGCGACGCCGCCGACGGCTACGACGGCGGCTGGGTGGCCCACCCCGGCCTGGTGCCCATCGCCGCCGAGGCCTTCGGCAAGGTGCTGGGCGACGCGCCCAACCAGATCGCCAAGCATCGGCCGGACGTTCAGGTCGGCGCCGCCGAACTGCTGGACTTCCGCCCGGATGCGCCGATCACCGAGGCCGGACTGGCGATGAACATCAACGTCGGCATCCAGTACCTGGGCGCCTGGATTTCCGGCAACGGCTGCGTGCCCATCCACAATCTGATGGAAGACGCCGCCACCGCCGAAATCTCCCGTTCGCAGATCTGGCAATGGATACGCAGCCCCAAGGGCGTGCTGGACGACGGCCGCAAGGTAACAGCGGAACTGTTCCGCCAGCTGCACGCGGCGGAGGTGGCCAAGCTCAAGGCCGAATACGGCGCGCGCTGGACCCGCCAATACGACGACGCGGCCGCGATGTTCGACCTGCTGACCACCTCGGACGATTTCGTCGAGTTCCTGACGCTGCCCGGTTACGAATACCTGGCTTGATGCCAGGCAGGAATCCCGACGACATATTGTCGGGATTTGTCAGGCTGGCTGCGTAGCTTTGCGGATTGAAGCCCATGGACAACGGCCCTATGATGGGCCGCTTGTCATAATTCACACTGCAAAGCGCATCCGCCTCGGAGCCTGTTCAAGCTCTGGCTTGCGCCCACGCGCGCATCCGTCGCACGGTGGCTTTTGAACAGACTCCTACATGCAAAGCATCCTCGACTTCCAGGCCACCGTGCTCAGCACCACCGGCTACGGCATCGTGTTGACCGCCGTCACCACGATGTTCTGGCTGCGCAAGCGCGGCGAGCACGCCTTTCTCTATTTCGGCATCGCCGGCGGCTGCATCAGCCTGGGCGGCATGTTCAGTCTCTTGCCCATCGGCTTGCCGCCGTGGCCGCAACTGGTGTTCAACAATCTGCTGTGGATGCTATTCCATCCCCTCGCGCTCTGCGGCATCCGTCAGCTCAACGGCAAAAATCCGCGCGTCTGGCAAAGCCTGCTGCTGGTGGCCGCCGGCATGGCCACCTATCTGCAGGCCGGCCCGGCCGATATGGGACAGCGCACCTCCGCAGTCTGCTTGGTCTACCTGATCGCCTGGTTGCTGACCGCGCGCGAGCTGTGGCCCGGCCATTCGCGTATTACCGGCGCCGGCCGCAAGATGGCGCTGGCGGTCTGCCTGCTGTACGCCTTGCTGGCGCTGGCGCGCATCGTCCACGCCGGCTGGGCCGGCGCCGTCTATGACGCCGCCGCGATGCGCTTCTCCATGTTCAGCTCGCTGGGCATGCACTGGCTCAGCTTCAGCTTCATCCTGTGCGCGCTGTACATCTGCTACGAGCGCGCGCTGGAGCATACTCAGCACCAGGCCAGCCACGATGGCCTGACCAATCTGCTCAATCAGCGCGGCTTTCGCGAACTGGCCGAGGCCGCCTACCGGCGCTCCTGGCGCGAGCGCAAGCCGCTGGCGCTGCTGCTCTTGGACGTGGACCACTTCAAAAGCATCAACGACCGCTACGGCCATCAAAGCGGCGACCTGGTGCTGCGGCAATTGGCGGACTGCCTGCGCCGCCAGGCGCGCGCCGACGATATCGTCGGCCGCTACGGCGGCGAGGAATTCGTGATGCTGCTGCCGCGCACCGGCCTGCACGCCGCTCACGAAGCCGCGCAGCGCATCATGCGCGCGATCGCCGAACTGAGCCCGCAGCCCTCGGCCGCTGCGGCGCCGCTGCGTATCAGCGCCAGCATAGGCATCGCCAGCACCAGCCAGCAGCCCTACGACAGCCTGTCCAGCTTGTTCCTGGCGGCGGACAGCCGGCTGTACCAGGCCAAACGCAATGGCCGCAACCGGATAGAACTGGCCGAAGGGTAGTATGCCGTCGGAAACTTTTCTCGGGCATGATGGGCCTACACACTGCAAATCGGACTTTTCCGATCAAGACAACAATTTCATGGGAATGAACACATGAACAAACCAACTCTCTTGCTTGCCAGCCTTGGAACCCTGTTCACCGTCAGCGCCGCCCCGGCGCTGGCCGAGAGCACCCAGCTCAATCTGTCAGCCAGCGCGCAGCGCGAAGTGGCCAATGATCAAATCAGCGCCACCTTCTACCAGCAAATGAGCAACACCCAGCCGGCGGTACTGGCCGATAGGCTTAACAAGGCCGCCGCCCAAGGCATCGCGCTAGGCCGCAATTACGCCAAGGTGCAGCTGTCCAGCGGCGGCTACAACACCTGGCCCAATTACGATAAGAACGGCAAGATCCAAAGCTGGCAAGGCCGGGTGGAAATCCAGCTGAAGAGCCGCGACTTCGCCCAGGCCGCGGAATTGATGGCCAAACTGCAACAGAATCTGCTGCTGCAGGGTCTGCAATTCAGCGTGTCCGATCAGGCGCGCAAGGAAGCCGAGCAAAGCATGCTGCCGGAAGCCATCGCCAACCTGGAATCCCAGGCCAAGGTCGCCGCCAAGGCAATCGGAAAAAATATCAGCAATATCAAGGAATTGGACATTGGCAGCCAATCGCCCATCTTCCGTCCGCCTATGATGATGAAGGCCGCCGGCATGGCCGCCAACGCGGAAGTGGCGCAGCCCGATCTGCAGCCTGGACAGTCCCAACTGCAACTGCAAGTCAGCGGCAAGGTGGAGTTGAAGTAAGCCTTCCAGCCGCCTCGGCATTGCGCTAAAGTAGTCGCTCGCCGGATCGCATCCGGCGAGCACTTCGCCTGCCATCATCCAGATCGATCCGAAACATGAAACTCATCGTCTCCTTGACCAGCCCCTACGCCCGTAAGGTGCGCATCGTGCTGGCCGAAAAGAAAATAGACTGCCCACTGGAGGAGGACGTGCCGTGGAACGCGGATACCCGCGTCGGCGACTACAATCCTCTGGGCAAGGTGCCGGTTCTGGAACTGGATGACGGCTCGACGCTGTACGACTCGCGCGTCATCGCCGAGTATCTGGACAATATCTCACCGGTGTCGCGCATCCTGCCGCAGGAAAACCGCCTGCTGATCGCCACCCGGCGCTGGGAGGCGTTGGCCGACGGCATCGTCGATGCCGCGGTGGCCATCGTGCTGGAAAAACGCCGCCCGGACGACAAACAGATGCCCGAGGTGATCGCGCGCCAGCGCGGCAAGATTGATCGCGGCCTGGCCGCGCTCGCCGCCGACCTGGCCGACCGCCAGTGGTGCAACGGCATCGGCTACAGCCTGGCCGACATCGCCGTCGGCGCCTGCCTGGGCTATCTGGATTTCCGCTTCCCGGAAATAGACTGGCGCGACAGCCACCCCAATCTGGCCAGCCTGCTGGAACGGCTGATGACGCGGCCGTCCTTCGCCGACACCCTGCCGCCAACCGTCTGAACCGCATTGCCATCAAGAAAAACCGGGCTTAGGCCCGGTTTTTTCATGTCGCTTCGCCGCGCGCTGGATCGGCAATCCACTCTCAGAGCCTGTTCAAAGTCTCGCGAGCAAGAGCGAGACAAGGCGAAAACGGCTGAGAAAGCGGAGTGTACATTCGGTACATGAGCATTTCGAAGCGGTTTTCAACGCCGTATCGCCGAAGCGCAGCAGACTTTGAACAGGTTCTCAGACCGGCCGCGGCGCCAGCATGATGATGGCCATCCCGCACAAGGCCACCGCCGCGCCGGCGATATCCCAGGCGCTGGGCCGCATGCCGTCCACCAGCCACAACCACAACAAGGCCACCGCCACATAGACGCCGCCGTAAGCGGCATAGACCCGGCCCGCCGCCGCCGGATGCAGGCTGAGCAGCCAGACAAACAGCATCAAGGCCAACGCCGCCGGCAACAACAGCCACCACGGCCCCTCCTTGCGCAGCCACAACCAGGGCAAATAACAGCCGACGATTTCCGCCACCGCGGTCAGACCGAACAACAACAATAATTTCACGACATTCAACATGAGGTCTCGCTGCGCGCCGGCTTCAAATCAGGCCGGCGGCGATATTGATCATCAAGGCCAGCACCGTGGCGTTGAAGAAAAAGGACAGTACGCAATGCAGCGTGCCCACCTTGCGCAGCGCGCTGGTGGTGTAGCTGACATCGGCGGTCTGGCCGGAGGTGCCGATGATGCAGGCGAAATAGAGGAAATCGCCGTAA
Organism: Chromobacterium aquaticum; assembly: GCF_021129195.1. Classification (GTDB taxonomy): domain Bacteria; phylum Pseudomonadota; class Gammaproteobacteria; order Burkholderiales; family Chromobacteriaceae; genus Chromobacterium; species Chromobacterium aquaticum. Next base: position 22,410 of record NZ_JAJOHW010000090.1, read on the forward strand.
TCCGGCTCTTCCTTGCCGGGAAACTCCAGGCCCGGCGGCAGGCCGCGCGCATGGGCGGCGTAATAGCTGCGCGCATAATGCAGCGCGAACATCACGTGGATGAAGGCCCAGGAAGAAAAGATGGTCAGGATGGCCAGCAGAATGTGGCCGGCGCGACGCCAGCCGTGCAGGTCCTTCACCACCGCCAGCTCCATCACGATGGCGGCCAGGCTGGCCAGCGCCGCCAGAATCACCAGCGTCATCACCAGCGCCTGCCCCTCGTCTTCCAGCTTGGCCCAGTGCCGGATCTGCTGCCTGCCCTCGCTGAACATCATCCAGCCCACCAAGGCCAGATAAAGCAGCACGCCGACATTCCACGCCACGATGTAGCGAGTGATGTCCTGCAGCGGCATCAACCACGGCAATGCCTGCAGGGCCAGCAGGCCGACAACGGCGGCGCCCACCAGTCGCGGACGGGCCAGCAGCATGCGGGCAGGGGCGAAACGACGAGCAGCGCGTAACAGGGCGGACATGGCGGCTAAGCTCTCTTGAGAGTGGACCAGCGCCCAGTGTACCCATCCGGGCGGGGACGGCAAGCCCCCGGCGTCAGGGCGCGGCGATGGGAGCGAAGCGGCGGACGAACAGGCGGCGGAACACCTCGAACTCCCCTGGCCGCAAGGCCAGCCGGCATTGCTTGCCGTTCCGCGTCTCGGTCAGCGTCTCCTCGGTCAGCACTCGGCTGCCTTCGGCGGTCAGCAGCGCCATCAGCCGGCTCTTATTGAACGGCGAGCGCGGGTCCTCGGCGATGCGGCGCTGGATCTCGCTCAGCGCGCCGCAATCGGCGATCTCGTCGTCCAGATCGAAGCCGTAGGCGATCTGCCAGCGCTCCTCGGCCGCCGGCCGCCGTTCCAGCTGCGCGAAGCCGGCGCCGGCCGGCCACGCCACCCGGTAGGCGCCGTTGGCGGACACCACGGCCTCGCCGCACAAGGGCACCATGCGCATAGGCTGTTTGAGGCCGAAACCGCAATCGAGCAGATAACCCTGCTCCTGGTGCCATAGCAGGATGGCGACGTGAGTACCTACCAGCGGCAGCCAGTCCTGCTTGTCTTCATCGAACACCGTGGCGCGGATCAGGCTGGCTTCCAGGCCGTTGCGGCGCAGGAATAGATAGAGCAAGGGATTGAGTTCGTAGCACAGGCCGCCTTCGTCGCGCAGCGCTATTTTCTCCAGCAGCGCTCGCTCGCTGAGCGCCTCCGGCTCGCCGTCGAACAACTTCAAGTTTTCGAACGGCAGGCTCAGCGCCACTTCGCGCAATAGGGCGTCGATCTCGTCGAACTGCAAGGAGCGCCGCGCGTCCCAGCCGATACGGGCTCGAAACAAGGCATCGATGTCCGGCATAGTCCCTCCCGTCTAGCGTCAGACAGGCCAATCTAACAGCCGCCGGACAGGATCGACAGATCAATTATCCGGGCGAGACATTCAAAAAATTTGAATGCCTGCGCCCGCTGCGCTCACACGCCGCTCACCACCAATGTTCCAACTGCACGCCAAAGCTGGAACCGCTGAGCGCGCCGCCAAAGGTGCCATCCCCGGCCAGCGCCGAGCCGGGCGCGGCCGCTTGCTGGGCGGCGCGGTTCCAACGCGCATAGGTATAGTAGAAACGCAGTTCCGGCCGGCTCCAGAACGCCTTATCCAAGGCCAGCGTCGGCGCGATGGTGAATTTGCTCAAGGTGCGGACCTGGCCATCGGCGGCCTTGACCCGGTCCACGCCCAGCTCGGCGACCAGTTTGAAGCGCTCGCCAAAGGCATAGACCGGGCGCGCGCCGGCCGACCACCAGGTCTGCCCGCCGTCCGGCCGCGCGTCGCGCTGCCAGGCCAGCATCAGCTGGCCGCCGAATTCCCGCGTCGCTTGCCAGTCCAGCGCTTCCACCAGCCGGCTGCGGCGTGTGCCGCTATCGCTGACGAGGCCGCCGGTGCCGCCCAGGCCGGTTCCCGGCCCGACGCCGTATTGCAGCGCAAACAGATTGCGGCCGCCCAACACGCCCTTTTGCTCATGCAGCGCGCTCAGCGACCAGCCGCTGTGCGCGTCCGCCACCTGGCCGGCGCGCTGGATGTAGCTGAGGCCCAGGCTCAATTCGCCGCCGGGATTGACGGCGATGCCGCCCAGTTGCAGATCGTGCTTATTGGCCTGGTCCTCCTGCCCCCAGTTGTCGTTGCGCGAGAAGGCGTAGCTGAGCTTGAGATCGCCGCCCAGGCGGTAGTCCTCCAGGCCGAAGCCGGTGCCGCTGGGGTTCCAGAAATAGAAATCGGCGATATGCACGTCGTGGCGCTTGTAATAGCGGCGGCCGGCCCACAGCGTGGCCCCGTTCAACTGTGGGATATCGCTCCATTTGGCATAGGCCTGCGGCAAGCGGACATTGCCGTTGTCGCCCTGGAAGGTCGGCGCGCGGCCATAACTATTGTACAAGCTGGCCATGCCCACCACGCTGATCTTGCTGCCGTTCTCGGCCTGGAACAGCTGCTGGCCCAGCTCCAGCTCGGCGTACTGCTCGCACTCATTGCCAAGCCGGTACTTGGTTTCGGCGCCGGCCAGTTGGAAGCAGCTCTGCTTGCCGCCGCTGTCGGCGCCGCCAGCGCCGAGGCGGAGATAGCCGTGGAAATCCAGCGCCTGGGCGGCGGGGGCCGCCAGCAAGGGGACGGCCAAACCCAGCAGGACCAGGCCGCGGTATGTGAATCGCGTCATTGCATCTCTCTCCATTTCCCTTGTGTTTTGGGCAAAGCGCGGCCTACCGGCCGGGAATGCCGGCAGGCCGCAAGCGGGCCGGAGCCCACGGATCAGCACAGTTCTCAGAACAATTCGGCGCGGTAGAGCAAGGATTCGTAAGGCCGCAGGCGCGCCCGGGCCGGGTGCGCCGCCGCGTCGGCGTAATTGGCGCACAGCAGCTGCCAGCCATGATCCGCCGTCAGGTATTCGGCCGGCGGCGAGTAGTCGCGCTCCTCGGCGCTGAAATTGCAGATCACCAGCAGTTTTTCCTGCTCCGCCGCGCGCGCGTAGACCCACAGCCCCGGATCGTCCGGCGTCAGGCAGCGGTAATCCCCATCGCGGAACACCGGGTAGCGCTTGCGCAGCGCGATCAGGCGCCGATAGTGATGCAGCACCGAGTCCGGGTCGCGGCGCGCGGCGGCAACGTTGACCGTCGCCGCGTCCGGCGCCAGTCCTATCCACGGCGCGCTGCGCGAGAAGCCAGCGTGGCGGCTGTCGTCCCATTGCATGGGCGTGCGCGAGTTGTCGCGCGATTTCTGCCGGATCGCAGCCATCGTCTCGGCCTCGCCCAGGCCACCGGCGCGCAGCCGATGGTAGGCATTGCGCGTTTCCACGTCGCGGTAGGCGTCGATGTCGGCAAAGCCGGGGTTGGCCATGCCGATCTCCTCGCCCTGATAGATATAGGGCGTGCCCTGCAAGCCATGCAGCGCGGTGGCCAGCATCTTGGCGGACTCCACGCGGTAGCGGCCGTCGTCGCCAAAGCGCGACACCACCCGCGGCTGATCGTGATTGCACCAGAACAGCGCGTTCCAGCCGCCGCCGGCGTGCATGCCGCTCTGCCAATCCGAGAGGATGCGCTTGAGCGCGATGAAATCGAAACGCGCCGCGCGCCACTTCTCGCCGCCAGGGTAATCCACTTTCAGATGATGGAAGTTGAAGGTCATCGACAACTCGCGCCGCTCGGGGTGCGAATAGGCGACGCAGTGTTCCAGCGAGGTGGACGACATCTCGCCCACCGTCATCAAATCGCGGCCGGCGAAGACTTCGCGATGCATCTGCTGCAGATATTCGTGCACGCGCGGGCCGTCGGTGTAGAAATGGCGGCCGTCGCTATCGTCCTCGGAGAAAGCCGGGTCCTTGGAGATCAGATTGATCACGTCCAGCCGGAAGCCGGCCACACCCTTGTCCGCCCAGAAATTCATCATTTCGAACACCGCCCGCCGCACCTCCGGATTGTCCCAATTCAGGTCCGCCTGAGTCTTATCGAACAGGTGCAGATAATACTGGCCGCTGGCCGGGTCCAGCTCCCAAGCCGAGCCGCCGAACTTGGAGCCCCAGTTATTGGGCTGGTCGCGCCAGATGTAGAAGTCGCGGTAGGGGTTGTTCCTGCCCTGCAAGGCCTGACGGAACCACGGATGCTCGGTGGAGGTGTGATTGACCACGATGTCCAGCATCACGCCGATGCCGCGCAGCCGCGCCTCGGCCAGCAATAGTTCGAAGTCGGCCATGCTGCCGTAGGCGGGATCGATGGAATAGTAGTCGCTGACGTCATAGCCGTTGTCGTGCTGCGGCGAGCGGTAGAACGGCGTCAGCCACAGATAGTCCACCCCCAGCCAGGCCAGGTAGTCCAGCTTGTCGGCGACGCCCAGCAGGTCACCGGTGGCACCGCCGCCATGGCTGTGGAAACTCTTGGGATAGATCTGATACACCACCGCGGATTTCAAATTCTTGTTCATCACAGGGCTTTCTCGCTCAGCACCGCTTGCGGCTGGCGGCGCGCCAGCGCCCATGTCAGCGCGAACGGCGCTACCAGGGCCACCACGGTGCCGACCAGGAACATCGGTATCTGCTGCGGAATGATGGAAATGAAGGCCGGCAAGCCTCCCACCCCTATCGCCGACGCGCGCACATGGCTGAGGGTGATGGTGGCCGCCGCCAGCGCCGAGCCAGCCAGCGCCGCGTAGAACGGCAGCTTGTAACGCAGATTGACGCCGAACATCGCCGGCTCGGTGATGCCGAAGAAGGCGGAAACCGCCGAGGTCGACGCCATATTCTTCTCATTGGCGGTGCGCGCCTGCCAGAACATCGCCAGCGCCGCGCTGCCCTGGGCGATATTGGACAAGGCGATCATCGGCCAGATGAAGGTGCCGCCCTGATTGGCGATCAATTGCAGATCCACCGCGATGAACATATGGTGCATGCCGGTCAACACCAGCGGCGCGTACAGAGCGCCGAACAGCATCGCGCCCAGCAGCGGCGCCAGGTTGAACACATAGACCAGGCCATCGGTGATGGCGATGCCCAGGTGGCGCGCCACGGGGCCGATCACCGCCAGCGCCAGCGCGCCGCTGACCACGATGGTGACGATGGGCACCACCAGCAGCTGGATGGCGTTGGGCACCCGCGGCCGCAGCCACAGCTCCACCCGGCACATCACCCAGGTGGCGGCCAGGATCGGCAGGATCTGGCCCTGATAGCCCACCTTCTCGACGCGGAACCAGCCCAGCACGTCGAAATACGGCACGCTGGCGCCGCCCAGGCCAGCGGCGGCCTGGCCGTAGTTCCAAGCGTTGAGCAGGTCCGGATGCACCAGCAGCAGGCCCAGCACGATGCCCAGCACCTCGCTGCCGCCGAAGCGCTTGGCCGCCGACCAGCCCACCAGCGCCGGCAGGAACACGAAGGAGGTGTTGGCCATCATATTCAACAATCCCCACACCCCGCTCAGGCCCGGATAGGCATCCAGCAGGCTCTTGCCTTCGATGAACATGCCCTTGGCGCCCAGCAGATTGTTCAAGCCCATCAGCAGGCCGGCCACGATGATGGCGGGCAGGATGGGCATGAACACATCGGAGAACACCTTGACCAGCTGTTGCAGCCGGCCCTGCTTCTGATCGCCGCTGGCCTTGACCTCGGCCACGGTGGCGTGCTGCAGCGCCGCCAGCTCGATCAAAGATTGATACACCCGGTCCACATCGCCGGAGCCGATCACGATCTGGAACACGCCACCATGGCTGAACTGTCCCTTGATCAAGTCCACCTGGCGCAAGGCCTCCAGGTCCACCCGGCTGTCGTCCTTCAAGGACAGCCGCAGCCGGGTAATGCAATGCGCGGCCTGCTGGAGGTTGTCGCGGCCGCCCACCGCGGCGAGTATCCGCGCGGCGATGCTGTGGTAATCGTGGCTCATCTGTTTAATCCCTGCGTCTCCCGGTCTGCGGCGGTGCCGCAGCGCCTGTTATCGAGTCCGGCGCCGATTTTGGCAAGCGCGCCGGCCATGACGGCACCCTAACTCGTACAGATAAGTTGCGTCAACACTCGTACAGACGAGTTTGCGGAAAATCAGAATATTCTCAGCGCCAACGCAACAAGGGCGATGGCGCGGCCAACGGCAAAAGGGAGGGAATGGCGAACGGCACAAAGCCGCGCCGCGGCCGGGACGCCGCGGCGGAATGGGACGCCGGCCGCTTATTTGCGGCGGGCCACGTCGGAGAAGAAGAATTTATCCAGCCGGTGGCGAGACTCGGTGTATTCGAACTGACGGCCATCGTAGAGATGGGTGTGGTTCTTGACCACGATCACATGGTCCATGCCGTTCAGGTCCAGGTAGCGGCGGTCATCCTCGCTGCATGGCTGCGCCTCTATCACCCGCTGCGCATAACTGATGTTCAGGCCCAGCCGCCGCTCGATGAAGTCGTAGATAGACCCGGCGGCGGCTTCGCGGTCCAGGCCCGGCACCAGGCTGGCGACAAAGTAATTGATGTCCAGGATCACGTTTTCATTGTCGATATTGCGCACCCGCTTGATCTTGAGCAGCGGGGTTTTCTCGCGCACGTCCAGCAGCCGCGCCAGTTGCGCATCGGCCGGCACCGTCTCCATCTCCGCCACTCGAGAGCTAACTCGGCGGCCCAGATGCTGGTGAGCCTCCTTGAAGCTGACGATGCCGCTGAGCTGGAACTCGATATTGCCGGAGCGCAGCACGAACACGCCCTTGCCGTGGATCTTCTGCACATAGCCGCGTTCCTGCAGCATGTCCACCGCCTTGCGCACCGTGCCGCGGCTGGCCTCGTAGCTGTGCATCAGCTCGGTTTCGGAAGGAATGCGGTCACCCTGCTGATAACGCTGGTTGTCGATGTCGGCGACGATGTCGGAAAAGATTTGGCTGTATTTGTTCACGGCGTGGATTCGGCAAGATCGGCGGAGCGCCCCAGCCCGGCAGTCTGCCTCAAGCGCGGGCGGTGCGCCAGCCCGCGCCCGGCCCATTCTTCCGCCAGGCGCAACACAGCATTACCCGCCGCGGGGATTCCGCCGGCCACCGGCGCGGCGCACACTGGCCGCCTTCCCTCACCAGACAGGAACATCCTCATGCACGCACCAGAACTCCGCCCGCCGCTGCCGCCCTTCGATCGCGACAGCGCCATGCTCAAGGTCCGCCTGGCCGAAGACGGCTGGAACAGCCGCGATCCGGCCCGCGTGGCCCAGGCCTATACCGAGGACAGCCAGTGGCGCAACCGCGCCGAATTCCCGCGCGGCCGCGCGCAGATCATCGAGTTCCTCAGCCGAAAATGGCGGCGCGAACACGAATACCGGCTGATCAAGGAATTATGGGCCCACGACGGCGCGCGCATCGCGGTGCGCTTCGCCTACGAATGGCGGGACGAGAGCGGCCAGTGGTTCCGCTCCTACGGCAACGAGAACTGGGAGTTCGCCGCCGACGGCCTGATGCAGCGCCGCTACGCCTGCATCAACGATCTGCCCATCCGCGAGGACGAGCGCCTGTTCCGCTGGCCGCTGGGGCGCAGGCCGGACGGTCATCCCGGCCTGAGCGAGCTGGGCTTGTAAACAAGATCTAGGCGGCCCTCACTCGGCGAAACAGCCATCCTCCAACAACATGTCCTCGAAGAAAGCGCCGAAGGGCCGCGACGGATGGCGGATGTGGATTTCCAGCACCCACAGCATGCGCGCCGGCGTGAAGTCCACCTCCGCCAGCGGCCCTTCATGGATGGCCGCGTGCGGGAAGTCCGCCAGCCGGTGGCCGGACAGGTCCAGGTTCAGTTCCCAGCCACGACCGGCGGCGCAGGCCTCGGCAAAGCGGTACAGCTCGCGCCCGCTACAGCCCTCGCTCGCCCATTTGCGCCTCACCTCGTGGAAAATGGCGCGGGCGTCGCCGGCGCAACGCGCCATTTCCGGATCGGAGCCGGTGACGAAACTGTCGCCGCCGTCGCCCTCCCACTGCTTCCATACCGGGCCGATGTCGATGAAGAAAATATCGTCCTCGCCCAGGCGCACGCCAGGATCGGACGCCGCGCCGAAAGTCTTCAGCGTATTACGGCCAAAGCGCACGTAGACATCGTGCCAGCCGCGCAACATGCCGCGCTCGGCCAGGATGTCCTTGGCCAGCTCCACCGCGTCCTCTTCCAACATGCCCGGCCGCATCGCCGCGGCGATCAAGGCGATCGCCTGCCGGGTCATGTCGCGCACCGCCATCAATTGCTGCGGATCGAAGGCCGGGCCCACGCCCTCCAAGTCTGATTGTTCAATGCTTGCTGCCATTTCATGCTCCTTTGTTGAATGCGGACAGGCGGTCGCCTACCCGGAAATCTCCACCGTCAAACCGTGCAAGCACGGCTGCAAGGCGATCTGACAAGCCAGCCGGCAGCGGCCGTCGTCCGCCTCCGACAGCTCCAGCGCCGCCAGCAGCCGACGCTCCGCGCGCTCCATCGCCGGCAAGCGCGCCAGCCCACCTTGCTCGACGCGAACCAGGCAAGTGCCGCACGAGGCCTGCCCGCCGCAGACGCCGCGCATCAGCCCAGCCGCGGCCAGCGCCTGCATCAGGCTGCCGGCGGCGGCCACTTCCAGCAGCCGATCCCCGCCCTCCCCGACGCGCACCCGCAGCGCCATCGATTCCGCCGCGACCGATGCCGGCGTCGCCGCCAGAAAGGCGTCGGCCAGGAAACGCTGTTCCGGCAGCCCGCGCTGCCGCGTCAGCAATTGCCTGGCCGCGGCGACCATCGCCGGCGCGCCGCAGGCGTATACCTCCGCCGCGCGCAAACAGGGAAAATCCTCGGCCGCCGCCTGCTGCACGAAACCGCGCCGGCCGTTCCAGCCCGGCCCGGCCTCGGACAGCACTGGCTCGAAACGGAAATCCGGCCGCTCGCGCTCCCAGGCCCTCAGCTCGTCGAACAGATACAGCTCATCCTCGGTGCGCCCTCCCCAATAGAGCGCGATCGGCGGCCGCCCAACCCTGTCCGGCCCCGACTGCAACATCGCCCGCAACGGCGCGATGCCGGTGCCGGTCGCCAACATCAGCGTTTGCGCCGCGCCGGCATCGTCGCGCCACACGCAATCGCCGTACGGCCCCTCCAGCCATAGCGCGTCGCCCGGCCGCGCGTCGCAGCGCAGCCATTCGGAAAACTCGCCGCCGGGCTGCAGACGCACATGCAACTCGATGCCGCCATCGGCGCTGGGCGCGGCCGCCATTGAATAACTGCGCCGCAGCCCACCCGGCGTGGTCACCGCGACGAACTGTCCGCTCTGAAAGCGCAGCGGCGCCGCATCCGCGCATTCCAGCCGCAAGCCGCGCACCTCGCGCCCCAGTCGCTCTATCGCCGCCAGCCGGTAGCGGCACGCGCCGCTGTTTGCCTGTTGTGTCATTTGCCGCTCCTTGAATATCTGTCCCGGCCACTTTAAGCCGACACTGGACCAGCAAAAACATCCAGTTTTGATAAGATTGATGGTCCAGAAATAAAAACGGCGACAAGGGGAACACGCATGCTGCGCAAATGGGATCTGCAATTGAGCCTGGATCGAAGCGGCGGCCTGCCGGCCCATCTGCAGATCGCTCAGCAGATCAGCGCCGACATCCAGCGCGGCCGCTTGCCGCCGGGCGCGTCGCTGCCGGGCAGCCGCGAACTGGCGGCGCAACTGGGGATCAACCGCAAGACCGCGGTGCTGGCCTATGAGGAACTGGCGGCGCAGGGCTGGCTGCTGACGCAGGGTCGGCGCGGCACCTTCGTCGCGCCGACCCTGCCGCTGCTGTCGCCGCGCCCGACACCGGCCGTAGCGCGCATCGCTCAGGCCACGACAAGGGCCGAAAGCCGCTTCATCGACTTTGGCGACGGGGTGCCGGATTCGCGGCTGATTCCCTTCGATGTGCTGGGTCGCGCCTACCGCCGCGCGCTGATCGCCGCCGCCCGCG
>NZ_JAJOHW010000091.1 GCF_021129195.1 Chromobacterium aquaticum
CCGTGGGCGCGGGCGCGCCGGGGCGGCAGACGCGGCTGGCGCTCGCTTCCGCCTCCAAGTGGATTTACGCCGCCTATGTGGCGCAGCGACGCCAGGGCCGCTTGAGCGAGTCCGATATCCGTTTGCTGAGTTTTCGCAGCGCCTATACCGGGCTGCGCGGCTGCGGCGCCTGGCAGACAGTGGCCAGCTGCATGAATAGCCGCATCAATGACTATGGGCGGCCGGATGCGGCGGGGGATGGCCGTTTCTTCTACAACGGCGGGCATATGCAGCGGCATGCGCTTGAAATGGGGCTGGGCGAGGATGGCAATGAGGCGCTGGCGGTTGAAGTCCGCAACGGCTTATCGGTGATGGGCGCCGACTGGGGCTTCGGCTATGCGCAGCCGCAGCCGGCAGGCGGCGGCGTGGGCAGCGCCGGCGATTATGCCCGTTTCCTGCAGGCCATCATCGCGGGGCGGCTTGCCATCCATGCCTTGCTGGGCGCGCACGCGGTATGCGCCAATCCACGCGCCTGCCCGCGGCAGGCGCTGCAGAGCCCGATACCGGAAAACGAGGTTTGGCATTATTCGATAGGCCACTGGGTGGAAGACGATCCCGGCAGCGGCGACGGCGCGTTCAGCAGTCCGGGCGCTTTCGGCTTCTATCCATGGATCAGCCGGGATAAAGCCCATTACGGCGTGCTGGCGCGCGAGGCGCACGCCGGCTGGCTGTCCCGTTCGGCGACGGACAAGCCCTATCTGCAATCGGCGGTTTGCGGTCGCGCCTTGCGCCAGGCCTGGAGCAGCGGCCAGGCGGTGCGTTAGGCGAACAAAAAGCCGCGTCCCGGGGGCGGCGGCTTTCCGTATCAGGCAAATGGTCTTGGCCTGTTTATTCCATTTCGTCGATCCAGGCTTGCTGTATCGCTTCCAGCACGCGTTCGCCGCCGCGGCTGTGATCATCGTCGAAGTCCGGCAGCGTGACCACCCAGTTGTGCAGATCGACGAAGCGCACGGTTTTGGGGTCGATCTCCGGGTGGGTTTCCGCCAGTTCGATGGCGATGTCCAGCACGTCGGTCCATTTCATCTTGTGTTTCTCCTGAGCCTGAATTGCTGTTTCTTGAGTTTGATTTTTCTTATCAAGCGGCGATGCCGCGAAGCCAAGCCGCAGACAGTGCTATGGCACGGCAAGGCGACGGCGACAAAGGCAGTGCGCTTGAGAAGGAAAACTCAATGGTGTTCGCGGGCGTGGTTGATGGTGTAACGGGGGATTTCTATCACCAAATCCTCTTCCGCGACAATCGCCTGGCAGGACAGCCGGGATTGGGCTTCCAGCCCCCAGGCCTTGTCCAGCAGGTCTTCTTCCAGCTCGTCGGCTTCGTTCAGGGAGTTGCCGCCCTCGCGCACGATGCAATGGCAGGTGGTGCAGGCACAGGACATCTCGCAGGCGTGTTCCAGTTCGATATCGTGGTCCAGCAAGACCTGGCAGATGCTTTGGCCAGCTTCGGCGTTGTCGATGACCGCGCCTTCAGGGCAGAGGTCGGCGTGGGGCAGTACGATGATTCGCGGCATGGCGGATCCTTACAAATCAGAAATATTGTGGCCTTTGAGCGCGCGCCGGATATTGCGATCCATGCGCCGCGAGGCGAATTCTTCGGAGGCGCGGTTTAGGCGGCCGCTGGCTTCATTGACATCGCGCGCGGTCTGGGCCGCGGCGATGGCGGCATCGACCACGGCCAGCGCCTGATCCAGCGTGGCGCGCTCATCGGCGTCCAGCAGATCGCCATCGGCCGCCAGCGCCGCGCGACAGGCCTCGCTGAGGCTGGTGGCGTCGACGATGGCCTCGCGCAGTTTTCGCGCCTCGATGTCTTCATGCACATGGCTCATGGACTCGGTCAGCATGCGGCTGATTTCCTCGTCGCTGAGGCCATAAGAGGGCTTGACCTCGATGCGGGCTTCCACGCCGGAGGTCTGCTCGCGGGCGGACACTTCCAGCAGGCCATCGGCGTCCACCTGGAAGGTGATGCGGATGCGCGCGGCGCCGGCCACCATCGGCGGAATGCCGCGCAAGGTGAACTGGGCCAGTGAGCGGCAATCGCTCACCAGTTCGCGCTCGCCTTGCAGCACGTGGATGGACATCGCGGTCTGGCCGTCCTTGAAGGTGGTGAAATCCTGGGCGCGCGCCACTGGAATGGTGCTGTTGCGTGGAATGATCTTCTCGGTCAGTCCGCCCATGGTTTCAATGCCCAGCGACAGCGGAATCACGTCCAGCAGCAGCCATTCCTCATCGCCCTTGTTGCCGGCCAACACATTGGCCTGGATCGCCGCGCCCAGCGCGACGACCTTGTCCGGGTCCAGATTGGTCAGCGGCGGCTGGCCGAAAAAGTCGCCGACGGCTTTTTGCACTTGCGGCATGCGGGTGGCGCCGCCCACCATCACCACGCCCTTGACGTCTTCCGGCGCGACATCGGCGTCGCGCAATGCCTTGCGCACCGGCAGCAGGGTCTTGTCCACCAGATTCTTGCTGATGCGGCGGAAGGTTTCCTGGTCCAGCGTCAGATCCAGCGTCAGCCCGTCGGACAGCAAGGCGGTGATCTGGGTTTCCGCGTGCTCGGTCAGCGCTTCCTTGGCCTCGCGGGCGCGGGTCAGCAGCAAGCGGGTGTCCTGGGCGCCAAGCCCGGAGAGGCCGGCTTGCTCCAGCACCCAGCAGTAGACGCGGTGATCGAAATCGTCGCCGCCCAGCGCGGAGTCGCCGCTGGTGGCCAGTACTTCGAACACGCCGCGGCTGAGCTTGAGAATCGATACGTCGAAGGTGCCGCCGCCCAGGTCGTAGACGATGTAAGTCCCTTCGCTGCCGTTGTCCAGCCCGTAGGCGATGGCGGCGGCGGTGGGTTCGTTCAATAGGCGGAGCACGTTCAGCCCGGCCAGGCGTGCGGCGTCCTTGGTGGCCTGGCGCTGGGCGTCGTCGAAATAGGCCGGCACCGTGATCACCGCGCCGGTCAGATCGCCGCCCAGGCTGGCTTCGGCGCGCTGCTTCAGCGTGCGCAGAATGTCGGCCGAGATCTCGACCGGGCTCTTGACCCCGCCGCGGGTGACCAACTGCAGCATGCCGGGGGCGTCGACGAAGCGGTAGGGCAGGTTGCCGGCATCGGGCAGGTCGGCCAGGCCGCGGCCCATGAAGCGTTTCACCGAGACGATGGTGTTGTGCGGGTCCTTGTTCTGCTCTTTCTGGGCTTCGTAGCCGACGCTGACATGACCTTCGTCGGCATAGCGCACCACCGAGGGCAAGAGGCTGCGGCCGTGCTCGTCCTTGAGCACGGAGGCGGAGCCGCTACGCACCGAGGCCACCAGCGAATTGGTGGTGCCCAGGTCTATCCCGACGGCGAGTCGGTGTTGGTGCGGAGCGGCGGAGAGTCCGGGTTCGGCGATTTGCAGTAAGGCCATATTCAGTTCAAGTCAGTAGGAGGTGAGCCGCTGGCAGCGGCAAGGTCCGGCGCGGCGCCGGCTCACGGGGAGCGGCGCGGGCGGCGGCCGTGGACTCAGCCGAGCAAGCCCTCGATCGCATCGCCGATTTCCTGGTCCAGCTTTTGCAAAAACCGCAATTTTCGCACCAGAAGCGCCGCCGCGTCCAAATCCGAGCGCTGATCCAGCGCTTGCTCGAGCTCGGCCTGATGTTCGCGGCTCTGGGCGCGCAGTTGGCGCGACAGCGTTTCCAGCGTCGCCAGATCGTCGGCATCGCGAGCGGCTTCGATGTTCTCGCGCCACTCCATCTGCGCCATCAGGAAGTCGGTGGGCATCTGGGTATTGGTGTCTTCCTGAGTGTCGACACCGGCGAGGGTCAGCAGATAACGGGCGCGGTTCAGCGGCGACTTCAGCGTTTGGTAGGCTTCATTCACCCGGGTCGCCTGCATCAGCGCGCTGCGCTTGTCGGCATCGCTGCCGCTGGCGTAGCGGTCGGGATGGACCTGGGCCGCCGCGGTGCGCCAGGCGTGTTCCAGCGCCTGGCTATCGATGGCGAAGCGGCGCGGCAGGTCGAACAGGGAGAAGAAGTCTTGGCTGAAGTCGGTGCTCATAGGGGAAGGCCGGAAAGCTTAGCGTGCAGTGGAGCGGGGCGCGCGTTGGCGCGTCCCGCCCATCGGGATCAGACGTTGAAGCTTTCGCCGCAACCGCATTCGTTCTTGACGTTGGGATTGTTGAACTGAAAACCCTCGTTCAAACCTTCCTTGGCGTAATCCAGCTCGGTGCCGTCGATATAGGCCAGACTCTTGGCATCGGTGAACACGGTGACGCCATGGCTTTCAAAGGTCACGTCGTCATCGCTGGCCGCGTCGACGAACTCCAGCTTATAGGCCATGCCGGAGCAGCCGGAGGTCTTGACGCCCAAGCGGATGCCCAGGCCCTTGCCGCGTTTGGCGATGAAGGCGCTGACGTGCGCGGCGGCGCGTTCGGAAAGCGTGATAGCCATGATGTGTCCCCGCTGAATTATTTGCCGTGCTTCTGCTTGTAGTCGTTGACCGCGGCCTTGATCGCGTCCTCGGCCAGGATGGAGCAGTGAATCTTCACCGGCGGCAGCGCCAGTTCCTCAGCGATGGCGGTGTTCTTGATGTCCAGCGCTTCGTCCAGCGATTTGCCCTTGACCCACTCGGTCACCAGCGAGGAAGAGGCGATGGCGGAACCGCAGCCATAAGTCTTGAACTTGGCGTCCTGAATCACGCCGTCCTCGCCCACCTTGATTTGCAGCTTCATCACATCGCCACAGGCCGGCGCGCCCACCATGCCGGTGCCCACGCTGTCGTCGCCTTTTTCGAAAGAGCCCACGTTGCGCGGGTTTTCGTAGTGATCCATTACCTTGTCGCTGTATGCCATGATTATCTCCTTCAGTGCCGCGCCGGCAAGGCCGGCTCGGCGCTGGATATTGCCGTCGCCCTTAGTGGGCGGCCCATTGAACCGAATTCAGATCCACGCCGTCCTTGAACATTTCCCACAACGGAGATAGTTCGCGCAGCTTGCCGATCTTTTGGTTTAGCAGATTCACCGCGAAGTCGATTTCTTCCTCGGTGGTGAAGCGGCCCAGCGTGAAGCGGATCGAGCTGTGCGCCATTTCGTCGTTGCGGCCCAGCGCGCGCAGCACGTAGGACGGCTCCAGCGAAGCCGAGGTACAAGCCGAACCGCTGGACACGGCCAGTTCCTTGATCGCCATGATCAGGCTTTCGCCCTCGACGAAGTTGAAGCTGACATTGAGGTTGTGCGGCACGCGTTGGTCGATGTCACCGTTGATGTAAACCTCTTCCATGTTCTTGATGCCGTTCCAGAGGCGGTCGCGCAGCATGCGGATGCGTTCGCGCTCGCTGTCCATCTCTTCGCGGGCGATGCGGAAGGCTTCGCCCATGCCGACGATCTGGTGAGTGGCCAGGGTGCCGGAGCGGAAGCCGCGCTCATGGCCGCCGCCGTGCATCTGCGCTTCCAGGCGCACGCGCGGCTTGCGGCGCACGTACAGGGCGCCGATGCCCTTGGGGCCGTATACCTTGTGGGCGGACAGGCTCAACAGGTCCACTTTCTGCTTTTCCATGTCGATGACCACCTTGCCCGGGGCCTGGGTGGCGTCGACGTGGAAGATCACGCCCTTGGCGCGGCAGATTTCGCCCAATTGCTCGATGTCCTGCACCACGCCGATTTCATTGTTGACGAACATCACCGAGGCGACGATGGTGTCCGGGCGAATCGCGGCCTTGAACTCTTCGATATCCAGCAGGCCGTCGTCCTTCACGCCGAGGTAGGTCACTTCGAAGCCCTGGCGTTCCAGCTCGCGCATGGTGTCCAGCACCGCCTTGTGCTCGGTCTTGACCGTGATCAGGTGCTTGCCCTTGCTCTTGTAGAAATGGGCCGCGCCCTTGATCGCCAGGTTGTCGGATTCGGTGGCGCCGGAGGTCCACACGATTTCCTTGGCATCGGCGTTGATCAGCTTGGCCACTTCAGCGCGCGCGTTCTCCACCGCTTCCTCCGCGTCCCAGCCGAAGCTGTGGCTGCGAGAGGCCGGGTTGCCGAATTGTTCGCACAGAAAGGGAATCATCTTGGCGGCAACGCGCGGGTCTACCGGCGTGGTGGCCGAGTAGTCGAGGTAGATAGGAAGCTTGAGCTGGCTCATTTATGTTCTCCACAGAAGAGGGGTCCGCGCCTACAGGGCGCCGGAGGCGGCAGAAGCGTGAAGCACGCTGCATTCGCGCTTATCCTGCAATACAGTGTTTTCTTTGCCGTCCTTGGCTTTTTGCTGCTCCACCAGGCTGGCGAGGCTGACCTTGGACAGGTAGTCAAAAATGGTGACGTTCAGATTGGTCCACAAATCGTGGGTCATGCAGCGCTGATTGCCGCGACAGTTCTCGCGGCCGCCGCACTGGGTGGCGTCCACCGGTTCGTCCACGGCCGTGATGATGTCGGCCACGGAAATATCTATTGTCGTTTTGGCCAGGGTATAGCCGCCGCCGGGGCCGCGTACGCTGTCCACCAGTTCGGCGCGGCGCAGTTTGCCGAATAATTGTTCCAGGTAGGAGAGCGAGATGCCTTGGCGCTCGCTGATGCCGGCCAGCGTGACCGGGCCGCCGCTTTCGCGCAAAGCCAGGTCCAGCATCGCGGTGACGGCAAAGCGGCCTTTAGTGGTTAAACGCATGTCTCTGGTCTCCAAGAGTGGGGTTTTGGAGGGATGAATTCCTGATGCAGACGATTATACCTAATATCCGACTGTTTTAGTCAAGTATTATTGACGCTGGTCAAGGCGGGCACCGCGGAGGCGCCGTCGCGCAAAGCCGATCATTTTACTCGGTTTTTGCTGATTGGGGTACTGGCTTGCGCTGCGGGAGCCGCTGCATATGGCCTTCTGGGACGGCGGCCGGACGCGCTCCATGGCGGCGAATCCGCCGCAACGGCGCTGGTGGCGGGGTTTGCGCTTTTATTACTTTCAGATGAAGGGCTTGGTGTAGAATCCGGCGACGGAATGGTTTGCCTATGGGCAGACCGCGACAGGGCGCGTTTTGCGGCCGCGGCAGCGCGGCCGGCGCAGCTGGAGTCGCCACATAATTATTACACTTAAGATTAAGCCGCTAACAAAGTCTCACCGCGCTCCTGTGACAAGGGGCGCCGACGCGAACAGTCGGCGCAACGCGGGATCCGAGATTTGCTTGGCGGTTCTTACCCGGCTTACGGGGGCTAAAAGGACAATTCATGCACAAGGTCGTCATCAGCGGAACCGGCTTGTTCACGCCGCCGCACGCGGTCAGCAATCAGGAACTGGTCACAACGTTCAACGCGTTCGTGCAGGCTCACAATCAGCAGCACGCGGCACGCATCGCCGCCGGTGAAATGGAAGCGCTGGCCGAATCCAGCGCCGAGTTCATCGAAAAGGCTTCCGGCATCAAGCAACGCTTTCTGATGGATAAGTCCGGAGTATTGGACCCGGCCAGAATGGCGCCGCATCTGCCGGAGCGCGGCAACGACGAGTTGTCGATTCAGGCGGAAATGGCGGTGGCCGCAGCGCGCCAGGCGCTGGAGCGGGCCGGCCGCAGCGCCGCCGACATCGATATGGTCATCGTCGCCTGCTCCAATATGCAGCGGCCGTATCCGGCGGTGTCGATCGAGGTGCAGCAGGCGCTGGGCATCGATGGCTACGCCTTCGACATGAATGTGGCCTGCTCGTCGGCCACCTTCGGCATTCAGACCGCGGTCAACGCCATCGCCAGCGGCCAGGCGCGCGCGGTGCTGATGGTGAACCCGGAAATCTGTTCCGCCCACCTGAATTTCCGCGACCGCGACAGCCACTTCATTTTTGGCGACGCCTGCACCGCGGTGGTGCTGGAGCGGGCCGATGCGGCCAGTTCGGCGCAGCGTTACGAGGTGTTGGGCAGCAAGCTGGCCACGGTGTTCTCCAATAACATCCGCAATAATTTCGGCTTCCTCAATCGTTGCGACGAGAGCGGCATCGGCCAAGCGGACAAACTGTTTGTACAGCAGGGCCGCAAGGTATTCAAGGAAGTGTGTCCGATGGTGGGCGAGCATATCGCCGCCCATCTGGACGGCCTGGGCATCGCGCCGGCCGAGGTGGCGCGTTTCTGGCTGCACCAGGCCAATCTGGCGATGAACCAGCTGATCGCCCGGCGCGTGCTCGGCCGCGAGGCCGGCGATGTCGAGGCGCCGGTGATCCTGGACCGCTATGCCAACACCAGTTCCGCCGGTTCGATCATCGCATTCCATCTGCATTCTGACGATCTGCGCAGCGGCGATGTCGGCGTCATCTCTTCTTTCGGCGCGGGCTATTCGGTGGGCAGTGTTGTGCTGAGGAAAATCTGATAAGTCGGTAAAAATAGTCCTAGCGCGAAGGGCGCTTGGCAGAAAAAAGCAGAGGACGCTTGTCAAAAGCGTCCTCTCTGCATAATGTATCCCCCCATGGCGGGCATTGAACCCACCGATAAAGCAAGACCTACGAGTCTGTACAAGGGAAAGGAAATAATTATGAAAACTGTCAAGAAAGCGCTGTTGGCAGCCGGCCTGATCGCGGGGGCCGCGATGTCGGCCCAGGCCGCCGGCACTCTGGTGTACTGCTCGGAAGGCAGCCCGGCCGGTTTCGATCCGGGTCAATACACTACCGGCACCGACTTCGACGCGTCCGCCGAAACCGTATTCAACCGCCTGGTGCAATTCCAGCGCGGCGGCACCAAGGTTGTGCCGGCGCTGGCCGAGAAATGGGACGTGGCCGCCGATGGCCTGAGCTACACCTTCCATCTGCGCAAGGGCGTGAAGTTCCAGACTACCGACTATTTCAAGCCCAGCCGCGAGTTCAACGCAGATGATGTGGTGTTCACCTTCAGCCGCATGATCGACAAGAACCACCCGTTCCGCAAAGCCTACCCAACCGAATTCCCGTATTTCACCGACATGGGCCTGGACACCAATATCGTCAAGGTCGAAAAGGTGGACGCCAATACCGTCAAGTTCACGCTGAAGAGCCTGGACGCGGCCTTCCTGCAAAACCTGGCGATGAGCTTCGCCTCGGTGCAGTCCGCCGAGTACGCCGACAAGCTGCTCAAGGCCGGCAAGCCGCAGCTGATCAATCAGCAGCCGGTGGGCACCGGTCCGTTCATCTTCAAGCGCTACCAGAAAGACGCGCAGATCCGCTTCGCCGCCAACAAGGATTACTGGAACAAGGCGGATGGCGCGAAAGTGGACAATCTGGTGTTCGCCATCACCACCGACGCCTCGGTGCGTTATCAAAAACTGAAGGCCGGCGAGTGTCAGATCACCGTCAATCCGCGGCCGACCGATATCGCGGCGATGAAGGCCGATTCCAAGCTGGCGGTGGTTGCCCAGCCGGGCTTCAACCTGGGCTACCTGGCCTACAACGTCAAGCACAAGCCGCTGGAAAAGCTGGAAGTGCGCCAGGCGCTGGATATGGCGATCAACAAGAAAGCCATCATCGATGCGGTATACCAAGGCGCCGGCCAGCCGGCCACCAACCCGATGCCGCCGACCCAATGGTCCTACAACAAGAGCCTGAAGGACGTGCCCTACGATGCCGCCAAGGCCAAGGCCTTGCTGGCCAAGGCCGGTTATCCCAACGGCTTCGAGCTGAGCCTGTGGGCGATGCCGGTGCAGCGTCCGTACAACCCCAACGCCAAGCTGATGGCGGAAATGGTACAGGCGGACTGGGCCAAGATCGGCGTCAAGGCCAAGATCACCTCCTACGAATGGGGCGAGTACATCAAGCGCGCCAAGGCGGGCGAGCATGATTCCATGCTGATCGGCTGGACTGGCGACAACGGCGACCCGGACAACTGGCTGGGCGTGCTGTTCGGCTGCGACGCGATGAACGGCAACAACTTCTCCAAGTGGTGCTACAAGCCGTTTGAGGACCTGATCCAGAAAGGCAAGCGCACTTCCAATGTGGCGGAGCGCACCAAGCTGTACATGAAGGCTCAGGAAATCGTCAAACAGCAAGTGCCGATGACCACGATCGCCCACTCCACCGTGAATCAGCCGATGCTGAAATCGGTGCAAGGCTTCAAGGTCAGCCCGTTTGGCCTGAACTCCTTCTACGGTGTCAGCGTCAAGTAAGCCGCCCCCTCATGCAAGCAGCGACATCGGGGGCTTAGCCCCCGATGTTTTGACTAAGTTCGGCGAATGGAACTCCTGATGCGGGCCTGTCCTGCCTGCCGCGTCGCGGCCGGCGTCGGCGCGTCTTGCCTCAGCGCAGAAACTGGGTTCTATTAGCCATTACAAGCCTTGGGTTTCCAGTCGCACGCAGAGGCGACGGGCCCGATGGCGGTGGAACGTCTACAGGGTGGTCTTCAGAGGGTAGTCAGTCACAGCGTGGAGAGGCTGTGCGTCCGGCTTGACCTGGGTCAAGCTCATCTGCGGCGACGGGTGCTATCTTGCACTTGCCGTAGCGGTGGCGCAGCTGATGTGGGTGGGTGGTTCAGTTGCATGCCATCGCTTCGGCGCTCTTCCTGCTGTTTTCCTTGCTTCTTCTCCGTTTATCCCCGGTAACGTCTCCCAAAACGCAATAGGGTCGTCGCGCGCCGTTGCATCGTCATGGCGTCGTCAGCCCTGGGTCTCAAAGTTGAGTATTGCGCCCAGTCGCCCATCGGGGCCGGCGCAAGGGAGAAGTTCTCATGTTTTCCTTTATTCTGCGAAGGCTGGGCCTGTTGGTGCCCACCTTCTTTGGCATCACGCTGCTGACTTTCGGCCTGATCCGCATGATCCCGGGGGATCCGGTCGAGGTGATGGTGGGCGAGCGCGCGCTCGACCCGCAAATGCACGCCGAGGCCCTGCACCGCCTCGGCCTGGACAAGCCGCTGTATGCTCAGTACCTTGATTACGTGGTCAATCTGCTGCATGGCGACCTGGGCGAATCGCTGGTCACCAAGACCGGGGTCTGGACCGAGTTCAAGACCCTGTTCCCGGCCACGCTGGAACTGGCCATCGCCGCGCTGATCTTCGCCACCGTGCTGGGCCTGCTGGCCGGCGTCATCGCCGCGATCAAGCGCGGCTCGCTGTTCGATCACGGCGTGATGGGCATCTCGCTCACCGGTTTTTCCATGCCCATCTTCTGGTGGGGCCTGATCCTGATCATGTTCTTCTCGGTCAAACTGGGCTGGACCCCGGTGTCCGGCCGCGTTGACCTGAGTTTCGACATCCATCCGCAAACCGGCTTCATGCTGATTGATTCCTGGCTGGCGGAAGCCGCCGATCCGGAAGCCAATGCCGGCGCCTTCAAGAACGCGCTGATGCACTTGATTCTGCCCGCTATCGTGCTGGGCACCATCCCGCTGGCGGTGATCGCGCGGATGACGCGCTCGTCGATGCTGGAAGTGCTGCGCGAGGACTATGTGCGCACCGCGCGCGCCAAGGGCTTGTCGCCGGCGCGGGTGATCTTCATCCATACCCTGCGCAACGCGCTGATCCCGGTGCTGACCGTGATCGGCCTGCAAGTGGGCACGCTGATGGGCGGCGCGGTCTTGACCGAAACCATCTTCTCCTGGCCGGGCATAGGCAAATGGCTGATCGACGCCATCAGCCGCCGCGATTATCCGGTGGTGCAGAACGGCATCCTGATGGTGGCCACGATGGTGATCGTCACCAACTTCGTCGTCGACATCCTGTACGGCATCGCCAATCCGCGCATCCGTCACGCCAAGTAACAGCCAGTAGGTGGATCTTATGACTCAGAATACGCAAGCCAACGCCGGCCAGGATCTGGCGCTGGCCTACCCCTCGCCGCTGAAGGAGTTCTGGCAGGGCTTTTCCCACAACAAGGGCGCGGTGGCCGGCCTGATCTTCATGCTGATCGTCACCACCTGTGCGCTGCTGGCGCCGCTGGTGGCGCCCTATAGCCCGATCGAGCAATACCGCGATCATCTGCTGACGCCGCCGGCCTGGGTGGATGGCGGCTCTATGCAATTCCTGTTCGGCACCGACGAATTGGGCCGCGACATCCTGTCGCGACTGATCCACGGCGCGCGGCTATCGCTGTTCATCGGCCTGTGCTCGGTGGTGATGGCCTTGCTGCCGGGCGTGGTGCTCGGCCTGTTGGCCGCCTTCTTTCCCAAGGCGCTGGGCAGCGCGATCATGCGCTTGATGGACATCATGATGGCCTTGCCCTCGCTGCTGCTGGCGGTGGCCATCATGGCCATTCTCGGGCCGGGTCTGATGAACGCGATGATAGCCATCGCCACCGTGGCCTTGCCCGCCTATGTGCGTTTGACCCGCGCATCGGCGATGACCGAGTTGAACCGCGACTATGTGACCGCCTCGCGCGTGGCCGGCGCCGGCCTGCCGCGGCTGATGTTCGTCACCGTGTTGCCCAACTGCATGGCGCCGCTGATCGTGCACGCGACCATGAGTTTCTCCTCGGCCATCCTGGAAATCGCCGCGCTGGGCTTCCTCGGCTTGGGCGTGCAGCCGCCGACCCCGGAATGGGGCACCATGCTGGCCTCGGCCCGCGATTACATAGAAAGCGCCTGGTGGGTGGTGACGCTGCCCGGCCTGACCATTCTGCTGTCGGTGCTCGCCATCAATCTGATGGGCGACGGACTGCGCGACGCGCTGGACCCGAAACTGAAGCGCGCCGCTTGAGGGGATAGACATGAGTTTGCTGCAAATCAAGAACCTCTCGGTGGAGTTTGGTTCGGAAAAGAATCCCTTCCGCGCGGTGGAAGGGCTGGACCTGACGGTGGACCAGGGCGAGATCGTCGGCATCGTCGGCGAATCCGGTTCCGGCAAGTCGGTCACCATGATGGCGATGATGGGGCTGCTGGAAGGCCAGGGCCGCATCGTTGCCGATGAACTGAGCTTCGACGGCAAGAACCTGCTGACCATTTCCGCGCGCGAGCGCCGCAAGATCGTCGGCAAGGACATCGCGATGATCTTCCAGGACCCGATGACCTCGCTGAATCCCAGCTACACCGTCGGCTACCAGATCATGGAAGTGCTGAAGCTGCATCAGGGCCTGCGCGGCGCGGCGTTGAAGCGGCGCGCGCTGGAACTGATGGAACTGGTGGAGATTCCGGCGCCGGCCTCGCGGCTGGACGCCTATCCGCACCAGTTGTCCGGCGGCATGAGTCAGCGCGTGGTGATCGCGATGGCCATCGCCTGTAATCCCAAGCTCTTGATCGCCGACGAGCCGACCACGGCCTTGGACGTGACCATCCAGGCCCAGATCATGGAACTGCTGGTGTCCTTGCAGAAGAGCCAGAACATGGCGCTGATCATGATCACTCACGATCTGGCGGTGGTGGCCGAGGTGGCGCACCGGCTGGCGGTGATGTACGCCGGCCAGGTGGCGGAGATGGGCGCGGTGCCCGGCGTGTTCAATCATCCGGCCCATCCGTATACCGAGGCGCTGCTGTCGTCGATTCCGGAGCACAGCAAAGGCGCGCATCGCCTCAACACCTTGCCCGGCATCGTGCCGGGACAGTACGACCGCCCCAGCGGCTGCCTGTTGTCGCCGCGTTGTCCCTATGTCAAGGACAACTGCCGGACCCAGCGTCCGGGATTGACCCCCGTGGAAGGCGGCGTCGTGCGCTGCCACTACCCATTGCCGGATCAGGAGGCGAAATGAGCACCGTACTGCAAGCGCGGGATCTGACCCGTTATTACGATGTGTCGCAGGGCTTTCTCAAGCCTTCGGCGCAAGTCAAGGCGCTCAATGGCGTTTCCTTCGAACTGCAGGCCGGCAAGACGCTGGCGGTGGTCGGCGAATCCGGTTGCGGCAAGAGCACGCTGGCGCGGCAGTTGACGCTGATCGAGGCGCCGACTTCCGGTTCGTTGTTATTGGATGGCCAGGACGCGGCAACCGCCGGCAAGGCCGAGCTGAAGGCGATGCGCACCAAGGTGCAGATGGTGTTCCAGAACCCCTACGCCTCGCTGAACCCGCGTCAGAAGATAGGCAGCCAGCTGGCCGAGCCCCTGCAGATCAATACCGCCTTGAGCGCCAGGGAGCGCGAGGAGAAAGTGCGCGGCATGATGCAGCGCGTCGGCCTGCGGCCGGAGCACTACTTCCGTTATCCGCACATGTTCTCCGGCGGCCAGCGCCAGCGCATCGCCATCGCCCGCGCGATGATGCTGAATCCCAGAATCGTGGTGGCCGATGAGCCGACCTCGGCGCTGGACGTGTCGATCCAGGCCCAGGTGCTCAATCTGTTCATGGATCTGCAGGACGAGTTCAAGACCGCCTATGTGTTCATTTCCCACAATCTGTCGGTGGTTGAACATGTGGCCGACGATCTGATGGTGATGTATCTGGGGCGCGCGGTGGAGGTGGGAGAAAAGAACCGCGTTTACGAGCGGCCGCTGCATCCGTATACCCAGGCGCTGCTGTCGGCGACGCCATCCATCCATCCGGAACAGCGCCGCATCAAGATCAAGATCGAGGGCGAATTGCCCAGCCCGCTGAAGCCGCCTAGCGGCTGCGCCTTCCACAAGCGCTGTCCGCATGCGCAGGAACGCTGCATGCAGGAGGTGCCGGAGTTGCGCGAGCTGGATCAGCGCATGATTGCCTGCCACCGGGCGGAAGAAATCAACGTCTGAGCCTATTGCCGCACAGCCAGCGGAGTCGCGTTAGCGGCTCCGCTTTTTTTTGGCGCGGCATTGTCGATAATCAGAGGAATGGACAGATTCTGCCGTGGATAGTCGCGACAGAGGCAAAACATTTTGCGCAACGCACAAAAATTGCTTTACCCACCCCCAACGACCACGATACATTCGCCATGGCACACACAGTCAAAGGAAAACGAGAATTGAAGCGAGCCGTGTATGCGGGCAGCTTTGACCCGGTGACCAATGGTCATCTCTGGATGATTCGCGAAGCGGTGGAACTGTTTGACGAATTGATCGTGGCGGTCGGAGTGAACCCGGAAAAACACTGTACCTTCAGCGTCGAGGAAAGGGTGGGCTTGCTGCGTTCGGTTACCGGCGGTTTCAGCAAGCTGCGCGTGGATGTGTTCGAGAACCAGTTTCTGGTCAACTATGCGCAGAGCATAGGCGCCAACTACATCATCCGCGGCATCCGCACCGCCAGCGACTATGAGTACGAGCGCACCATGCGCTATATCAACTCCGACCTGCACCCGGACATCACCACCATCTTCCTGCTGCCGCCGCGTGAATACGCCGAGGTGTCGTCGACGATGGTCAAGGGCCTGGTGGGACCGCGCGGCTGGGAAAGCGTGATTCGCCAGTACCTGCCGGAGCCGGTTTACCGCAAGCTGATCGAGATGTATTCGTCCGAATAGCCGCGGCTGTAATAGAATCGGATATCCGTCAGCGCGCCGCCAGCAGTCAGCGGCGCGTTTGTTTTTGTCATGCCACCGTTAAAATCGAGGACCCATGCTGGACGTCAGCCCATTCGCCAATCGCCTGGCCAAGAATTACAAGCACCACGCCAAATGGGCGCGCCGCCAGGGCTTGGATGCCTGGCGCGTCTACGACAAGGATGTGCCGCAGTTCCCGTTTGCGGTGGACCTGTACGGCGAGCGCGTTCATCTGCAGGAATACGATACCGGCTGGGAGATGGAAGATAATGCCTACCGCGACTGGATCAACGCGGTGGTGGACAGCCTGTGCGCAGTGACCGGCGTGGCGCCGGAAGCGGTGACGCTGAAGAACCGCCGTCGCCAGAAGGGCGTCAGCCAGTATGAGAAAGTGGGGCAGTTGGGCGACGACTTCATCATCGATGAATTCGGCCAGCGCTTCATCGTCAATCTGGACGCCTACCTGGACACTGGTCTGTTCCTGGACCACCGCAACACCCGCAAACGGGTGCGGGAAGAGGCCGCCGGCAAGCGCTTTCTCAATCTGTTCGCCTATACCGGCAGCTTCACCGTCTATGCCGCCTGCGGCGGCGCGGCCAGTTCGGAGACGGTGGATATGTCCAATACCTATCAGGATTGGTCGCGCCGCAACTTCGAACTCAACGGCCTGGACCTCGCCCGGCATCAACTGGTGCGCGCCGATGTGTTCCAGTACCTGGAAGACGCGGTGGATGGCGGCAAGCAGTTCGACCTGATCGTGATGGACCCGCCCACCTTTTCCAACTCCAAGAAGATGCGCGACATCCTGGATGTGCAGCGCGACCACGTCTGGCTGATCGATTACGCGATGGCGCTGTTGGCGCCGGGTGGCACCTTGTATTTTTCCAATAATCTGCGCAGCTTCAAGCTGGACGAGAGGTTGGCTGAAGACTACGTCATCCGCGACATCAGCGCGCAATCGGTGCCGGAAGACTTCCGCAACCGCTCCATTCACCAGTGTTGGCAGATT
Source organism: Chromobacterium aquaticum (assembly GCF_021129195.1). GTDB lineage: Bacteria > Pseudomonadota > Gammaproteobacteria > Burkholderiales > Chromobacteriaceae > Chromobacterium > Chromobacterium aquaticum. Next base: position 16,278 of record NZ_JAJOHW010000091.1, read on the forward strand.
CAGCGCAGCTAGCGTTCCGAATCCTATATATAAGGCTTCGATTAATTAGAAGCCGAACTTTATCACCGGGTTTCCTATCGTATTGCAGGGCGCGACAAGATTTCGACGCATGCTAGTCTGAATCAAGCGCGTGCCTTCGCTCATCAATAATATGGAGACCCGATGATCCAACTCGATTTCTACGGCACCCTGGTGGCCGCGTCGCTGGTATTGCTGCTCGGGCGCAAACTGGTGGCGCATGTCGCTCTACTGCGCACCTATAATATCCCCGAGCCGGTGGTCGGCGGCCTGCTGATCGCCGCCTTGCTGCTGCTGTTCCGTCAATTCACCGGCAGCGAAGTCCGCTTCGATTCCTCGCTGCAAACTCCGTTGATGCTGGCCTTCTTCGCCTCCATCGGCCTTAACGCCAATCTGAAAAGCCTGCGTCAGGGCGGCAAGACCGTCGGCGTCTTCCTGGCGGTGGTGGTCGGCTTGCTGCTGGTGCAGAACACCCTGGGCATCGCCTTGGCCAGCCTGCTGGGCCTGGACCCGTTGATGGGCTTGCTGGCCGGCTCCATCACCTTGTCCGGCGGTCACGGCACTGGCGCCGCCTGGGGCGGCACCTTTACTTCCAAATACGGACTGGCCTCGGCGTCGGAACTGGCGCTGGCCTGCGCCACCTTCGGCCTGGTGCTGGGCGGCTTGATCGGCGGCCCGGTGGCGCGCTTCCTGGTCAAGAAAGTGAAGACGCCGGGCGCCGAGCACAACGCCGACGATCCGCCGCTGGCTTTCGAGCAGCCGGACGCACAGCGGCTGATCACGCCGCACTCCTTCATCGAAACCCTGGCGTTGATCGCCGTCTGCCTGCTGGGCGGCACTTTCATCGGCGGCCTGCTCAAGGGCACGCCGCTGGAACTGCCCACCTTCGTCTGCGTGTTGTTCGTTGGCGTGCTGATCAGCAATGGGCTGGCGGCACTGGGTTGGTACCAGATCTTCGAGCGTGAAGTGTCGGTGCTCGGCAATGTCAGCCTGTCGCTGTTCCTGGCGCTGGCGCTAATGTCGCTGCGCTTGTGGGATCTGGCGGCGTTGGCGCTGCCCATCTTCGTGTTGCTGCTGGCGCAGACCGTGGCGATGGCGATGTACGCGATCTTCATTACCTTCCGGGTGATGGGGCGCAATTACGACGCGGCGGTGCTGGCCGCCGGCCATTGCGGCTTCGGCCTGGGCGCCACGCCCACGGCCATCGCCAATATGCAGGCGGTGACCGAGCGTTTCGGCCCCTCGCATCTGGCCTTCCTGGTGGTGCCGATGGTGGGCGCCTTCTTCATCGACATCGTCAACGCCATCGTGATCAAGCTATACCTGGCCCTGCCTTTTATTGGCTGAGCTTGCGGAGCAAGGCTATCGCTATTGGCTGAATTGATAAATTCAACCGGGCGACAGCCTTGCAATGCCGTGGCTGCGTACCTATCTTTGCTGCAACAGCCCACCGTTGGCGGGCGCTCCGGACAGCGAAAGACATCCTATGGCTTACATCAACCTCAATGCCGACAACTTTAACGCCAATATGAAAGAGGAAGGCCTGGTCATCCTCGATTTCTGGGCGCCGTGGTGCGGCCCGTGCAAAATGTTCGGTCCCACCTTTGAAGCCGCATCGGAAAAACACGCCGACATCGTCTTCGGCAAGATCAATACCGAAGACGAACGCGACCTGGCTGCGCACTTCAATATCCGTTCCATCCCGACACTGATCGCGATCAAGGACGGCATCATGGTGTTCAACCAGGCCGGCGCGATGATGGCGGCGCAATTCGAGCAGTTGATCCAGGGGCTGCGCGAGCTGGACATGGACAAGGTACGGGCCGATATCGCCAGCCAGCAGGAATGACAGCAGCCGCCTGGCGGCGGAAGCGGCGACAATAGATAAGGCAATGCCCCAGGCATTGCCTTATTATCTTATGTGGCCATCAAGCATGGCGAAGCCGAGGAGGGCGAGATGAAAAAATTAGGCATACTCTTGATGTTTTGCGGCCAGGCGGCCATGGCGGCGTGTCCAGCCCTGCTGAACTACACCGTGCCGGGCCTGATGGGGGGCGAGATCAAGCTGTGCGAATATGCCGATCGCCCGCTGCTGGTCGTCAATACCGCCAGCCACTGCGGCTTCACCCCGCAGTTCAAGCAACTGCAAGCGCTGTACCAGAACTATGGCGCGCGCGGCCTGATGGTGGTGGGTTTTCCCAGCAATGACTTTTTCCAGGAATTGGACAGCAACAGCGAGATCGGCGCCTACTGTGAAGCCAATTACGGAGTGACCTTCCCGATGGCGAGCAAGGGGCATGTGCGCGGCAAGGACGCGCAGCCCTTCTTCAAGGCGCTGATCCAGGCCACTGACGACGCGCCGACCTGGAACTTCCACAAATACCTGATTCTGCCCGGCGCCAGCAAGGTTATCAGCATAGGAACGCGCACCAAGCCGGACGATCCCGAGGTGGTCAAGGCCTTCCTTCCCTTCCTGAAGCCGGAAGAGAGCGTGAAAAACTGAGGAAACGCGTATTTCAGGCACGGGCCGGAGTCTCTCTCCGGCCCGTTTTGCGAGCTGTTTCGCAGGTGTGATGGGGGTTTATTAAATACCTCTTATGGATATTCGTTGCCGTATCAAGGGCTTGGGGTGTGTGACCCGCTTTTGTTACGGTTTTTATCGCGAAAGGTGTTGACGGGTGTGGGGTCGTGACGTATAGTTCGGCTCCTCAGCAGACAACGCAGC
>NZ_JAJOHW010000092.1 GCF_021129195.1 Chromobacterium aquaticum
CCGAAGCCCCGGCCGCCAGCCGCACCGTCAACCTGGTCAAGGGCGACAGCATCATCGTCACCCCCTGCGAACAGATCTACTACGCCGAGGCCGACGAGAAAGTCACCCTGGTCTACACCGCGCACGACCGCTACGTGATGTCGATGAGCATCAGCGAATTCGTCGCCCGCCTGCCGGCCGACAGCTTCTTCCGCTGCCACCGCTCCTACTGCGTCAATATCCACAAAATCCGCGAGATCGCGCCCTGGCTCAACAGCACCTACATCATCAAGCTGTACGACCTGAAAGCCGAGATTCCGGTCAGCCGCAGCAATATCAAGGCCTTCCGGCAGTTGATGCATCTTTGAGCGTTGGTCGCCTGCGCGGCGCATCAAACCGGCTGCCAGCCGGCTCCTGAACAAGACCAGACATTCCATTGGCAAGCCGGCTTGACAATGGAAATGCCATCCACTCACACGCGCCATTTTCAGGGCCTGCAACTGGTTCGCCGCCGTCTGCACTTCATTCCGCGCCGCCTGCATCTCATGCCGCCGCCGCGCCCCCTACATAAGCACAGGCTTATAGTCACACCAACAGTAATGACTTTAAGCGAGCAGCGCCATGAACGCCTCAAACACCATCCGCTACCGTACCCTGGCCGGCACCGTCCTCACCCAATTCGCGCTAGGCTCCGTCTACACCTGGAGCCTGTTCAACGCCCAACTCTCCGCCAAGCTGTCCGAGCCGGTCAGCCAGGTGGCTTTCGCCTTCGGCCTGCTCAGCCTGGCGCTGGCGGTGGCCTCCTCGCTGGCCGGCAAACTGCAAGAACGCTTCGGCGTGCAGCGCGTCACCCTGGGCGCCGGCCTGCTGCTGGGCCTGGGCTTCTTCCTCACCGCCCAAGCCAATAATCTGGTCATGCTCTATCTGTGCGCCGGCGTGCTGGTAGGCCTGGCCGACGGCGCCGGCTACCTGCTGACGCTGTCCAACTGCGTCAAATGGTTCCCGGAACGCAAGGGCCTGGTATCCGCCTGCGCCATCGGCGCTTACGGCCTGGGCAGCCTGGGCTTCAAATACATCAATCTGGCGCTGCTGGCCCGCTTCAGCCTGGAAACCACCTTTGAGCTGTGGGGCCTGATCGCCATGGCCATGGTGGTGGCCGGCAGCCTGCTGATGCGCGACGCACCGCAGCAACAAGCCGCCGCTCAACAAACCGCCAGCCATGACTACACCCTGGCCGAGGCGATGCGCCAACCGCAGTACTGGATGCTGGCGCTGATGTTCCTGACCGTGTGCATGAGCGGCCTGTACGTGATCGGCGTGGCCAAGGACATCGGCGAAAGCTATGTGCACCTGCCGGCGCTGACCGCCGCCAACGCCGTGGCGGTGATCGCGGTGGCCAATCTGTCCGGCCGCCTGGTGCTGGGCATTCTCTCCGATAAGATGCCGCGCATCCGGGTGATCACCATCGCTCAGATTGCCGCGCTGGCCGGCATGCTGACCCTGCTGTTCGTGCCGCTGAACGCCACCCTGTTCTTCCTGGCCATCGCCTGCGTCGCCTTCAGCTTCGGCGGCACCATCACCGTCTACCCCTCGCTGGTCAGCGATTTCTTCGGCCTCAACAACCTGACCAAGAACTACGGCGTGATCTATCTGGGCTTCGGCATCGGCAGCATCGTCGGCTCCATCGTCGCCTCGCTGTTCGGCGGCTTCCTGGCCACCTTCCACCTGATCCTGGCGCTGTTGATCGTCGCGCTGCTGTTCTCGCTGACCATCCGTCAGCCGGGCAGCAGCAAGGAAGCGGAGTTCGAAGCCGAGCCGCATCTGGGCAAGGCCTGATTCCCACGCCGCTCACTGAAACGCCCCCTCTTTGGGGGCGTTGTTGTTGGGGGGTTAGCCTCCCATTGCACTTTCAGCGGACACACCGCGTTTTGCGGCTTTTTCGTGTCCGACTTGTTATTGTGTTGCCTGAATCTGGGCGGGCCCTGGCAGGGGCGCCTTCGGGTGCGCTGGGCTGAAAGCCGGTGAGACTAGCCTTGTCATGTGCCCGCCCTGCCGCCTTGCGGCATGGCCCTTCTGCTCAAGAGCTTACAAAGGGTAGAGCTTGTCCGTCCGGTATTAGGCTGCGCAGAGCTTGATTTCGGCGGTCCTTTTCTTTGCTAGACTTCGCCGGCTTGACGCCCTCCCGCTCCTCCCCAACAATAGCCCCCGCGCCGCAGCAATCGCGGCGCTCGGGATTGGTCTCCTGATTATGAGTTCTTACTGCGGATGCGCTGTTTCCACAGCGTATCCGTTGCCATTGCTTTGCCTATTCGGGTGGGCCGTGGCAAGTGGCGCCCTCGCGGGCGCACCGGCTTTCGTAAGAACTCACCGGTTAGACCAACTCTTGTCATGTGCCCGCCCTGCCGCCTTGCGGCTGGGCCCTTCTGCTCAGGAGGTTGCAAATGGTAAAGCCTGTCCGTCCGGTGCTAGGCATCGAACTCTCTCCGTCCGCTACTGAAACCCAAGACGTCCATCAGGACGCCTCTCCACTCCCGCCGCTAGGGCCGCGCTCCCGTTACCGGTTTGCCGGTCCCCACGCCAAAGACCTCAGCCTGCCCTTCATCCGCCGCATCAAAGGCCGCACCTATCCGCATTACTGGCAGCCGGCCGAGGCCAAGGATGAGTTCGAAGCCTGCGCCTTGGGTCTCCAGTACGCCGCCCATCTGGCGCAGTTGCTGAAGCTCAACCGCCAACACTCCGGACGCGGACTGCTGTTCCGCATCACTAACGACATGGATTTCAGCGAGCGCGGCCACCGCCGCAGCATGTGCAAAAGCTTCTTCAACTATCTGGAGATACTGCTGAACTTGGGAGTGCAACAGGTCGACCTGCCGAAGCATGTGGAGGCGATGCAACGCTTCCATCTCAGCCTGGACGAATTGAACACCTTGCAGAGGAAGCCGCGTAGAAAGAAGAAAGGCTAAGACCGTGTTCATGATCTTTTAGCCACGAGTTCGGCAGTGTTAGATACGGAGGAGACCGCATATTCGATGCGCCCCAACTCCCTTCAAGCCTGCCGACGGGTGGCAGGCCCGAGGTCTTAAGCGGCTGTTTGTTCGAGCAGCGCGACGTTAGCGCGCCATCACTGAGCGAATCGAAGATTCGCACGTAGAGAGTTCAGCCGCGCCTCGGGCCTGACGGGAACCGGCGGGAAGCCGCAGGCCAGGCTTGCAGGGCGGCCTTTGGGGTGAAGGGGAATTTGGCCGAGCAAATTCCCCTTCCTGCCCGCCGGGCAGCCCCGGCAATCAAAATCATCATCCGCGCAGCGGATTCAATATCGCAAATACGTTTGTAAAGCTGCCCAAAAACGGAGCGCCAAGCTCGCCTCAACCCCGCCGCTTCGCCAACCAGATATCCAACTGCCGGGCGAAAGCCTGCCGGTCCGCCTGACTCAAGGGCGGCGGGCCTTCGGTCTGCACGCCGCTGGCGCGCAGCGTGTCCATGAAATCCCGCATCGTCAGCTGCGCGGCGATGGTGTCCGGCGAATACACGTCGCCGCGCCAGTTCAGCGCCTGCGCGCCCTTGCCCAAGGCCTCGGACGCCAAGGGGATGTCGCCGGTGATCAAGAGATCGTTCGCCGCGATGCGGCGGACAATCTCGTTGTCCGCCACGTCAAAGCCTTTCGGCACTTGCAAGGCGCGGATATTGGGCGCCTTCGGCACCGTCAATAGTTGATTGGCGACGAACACCAGCTCCACGCCGGTGCGCTGCGCCGCCCGGCACAATGTTTCGCGGATCACCTTGGGACAGGCGTCCGCGTCCACCCATATCGTCATGTCTGTTCTCTGCATGCAAACCCGGCCATGATAACGGTTTCGCGCCGGTTTCCGTCGTTGCCATGTTGACGCTTACGTAAACGTAAGTAATGATAGAGCATATCACGCGAATCACGCGCGCCCATCAGAGGAGAGAAACCATGTACAGCAGCCTGCGCTTCGCCTTTGGCGACACCTACGATATGTTGCGCGAAACCGCGCGCGACTTCGCCCAAAGCGAAATCGCCCCGCGCGCCGCCGACATCGACCGCGACAACCTGTTCCCGGCCGATCTGTGGCGCAAGTTCGGCGATCTGGGCCTGCTGGGCATGACGGTGGACGAGCAATACGGCGGCACCCAGATGGGCTATCTGGCCCATATGATCGCGATGGAGGAAATCAGCCGCGCCTCCGCCTCGGTGGGCCTGTCCTACGGCGCGCACTCCAATCTCTGCGTCAACCAGATCCACAAAAACGGCAACGACGAACAAAAGCGCCGGCTGCTTCCCAAGCTGGTGTCCGGCGAGCATGTTGGCGCGCTGGCGATGTCCGAGCCCAACGCCGGCTCCGACGTGGTCAGCATGAAGCTGAAGGCCGACAAGGCCGACGGTGGCTACCTGCTCAACGGCAGCAAGATGTGGATCACCAACGGTGGCGACGCGGACGTGATGGTGGTGTACGCCAAGACCGACGTCAGCGCCGGCGCCAAGGGCATCACCGCCTTCATCGTGGAGCGCGGCTTCGCCGGCTTCAGCCACGGCAGCAAGCTGGACAAGCTGGGCATGCGCGGCTCCAACACCTACCCCATGTTCTTCGACAACTGTTTCGTGCCGGACGCCAATGTGCTGGGCGGCGAAGGCAACGGCGTCAAGGTGCTGATGAGCGGCCTGGACTACGAGCGCGCGGTGCTGGCCGCCGGCCCGCTGGGCATCATGCAGGCCTGCATGGACATCACGGTGCCGTATCTGAACGACCGCAAGCAGTTTGGCCAGGCCATCGGCGATTTCCAGCTGATGCAGGGCAAGCTGGCGGACATGTACGTCAAGCTGTCCGCCAGCCGCGCCTATGTCTACGCGGTGGGCCAGGCGCTGGACCGCGGCGAAACCGGCCGCCAGACCCGCAAGGACGCCGCCGGCGCCATCCTGTACGCGGCGGAGGGCGCCACCCAGATGGCGCTGGACGCCATCCAGTGCCTGGGCGGCAACGGCTATATCAATGAATACGCGACTGGCCGCCTGCTGCGCGACGCCAAGCTGTACGAGATCGGCGCCGGCACCAGCGAAATCCGCCGCTGGCTGATAGGCCGCGAACTGATGGCCGAAACCCGGTAAGTCACGGTGGCGAAGTGCCTGATGCCGCGTTGCGCAGCCTTGCTTCAGGCCTTTTCTCCCGCCGCTCCCCATTCTTTTCCGGCAACGCTCAGGAAACCAAGACATGACAGCTCCCGAACGCATCGTCCAGGCTCAACTGGACGCCTACAACGCGCGCGATCTCGCCGCCTTCACCGCCTGCTACGCCGAGGGCGTCAAGGTTTACCGCCTGCCATCCATGGAACTGACACTGGACGGCCGCGCAGCGCTGGCCGAGCACTATGCGAGCAAGCGCTTCAATCTGCCCCGGCTGCACGCCGCGCTGCTGCACCGCATCGTCCAGGGCCGCCGCGTCATTGATCATGAAGACGTGACGCTGGACGCCGAGCGCTCCATGCGCGCGGTCGCCATCTACGACGTAAACGCCGAAGGCCTGATCGCGGCCGTATGGTTCGTCGACGGCGAATGACAAGGTAAAACGCCATGCCCATCCTCGAATCCAAGCTTTCGCCGCGCGCGGCGGACTTCCAGGCCAACGCCGACAAGATGCGCGCGCTGGTGGCCGACCTGCGCGACAAGGTGGCCAAGGCCGCGCTGGGCGGCGGCGACAAGGCGCGCGCCAAGCACGCCGCCCGCGGCAAGCTGCTGCCGCGCGAGCGCATCGATCTGCTGCTGGACCCCGGCGCGCCCTTCCTGGAGCTGTCCCAGCTGGCCGCCTTCGGCATGTACGACGACGACGCGCCCGGCGCCGGCCTGATCAGCGGCATCGGCCGCATCGCCGGCGTGGATTGCCTGATCATCGCCAACGACGCCACGGTCAAGGGTGGCACTTATTACCCGATGACGGTGAAGAAGCATCTGCGCGCCCAAGAGATCGCGCGCGACAACCGTCTTCCCTGCGTGTATCTAGTCGATTCCGGCGGCGCCTTCCTGCCCTTGCAGGATGAGGTGTTCCCGGACCGCGAGCACTTCGGCCGCATCTTCTACAACCAGGCCAATCTGTCCGCCGCCGGCATTCCGCAGATCGCGGTAGTGATGGGCAGTTGCACCGCCGGCGGCGCCTATGTGCCGGCGATGTCGGACGAAACCGTCATCGTCAAGGAACAAGGCACCATCTTCCTGGGCGGCCCGCCGCTGGTGAAGGCGGCCACCGGCGAGGTGGTGACGGCGGAGGAGCTGGGCGGCGGCGATGTGCACGCCCGCGTGTCCGGCGTGGCCGACCACCTGGCGCAAAACGACGCCCACGCGCTGTCCATCGCCCGCCGCATTGTGTCCGGCCTCAACTGGCGCAAGCAGGGCGAGCTGGACCGCGCCGAGCCGCGCCCGCCGCGCTACGCGGCCGAGGAAATCTACGGCGTGATTCCGGCGGACCCGAAAAAACCCTTCGACGTGCGCGAGATCATCGCCCGGCTGGTGGACGACTCCGAGTTCGACGAGTTCAAGCAGAACTACGGCGCCACCCTGGTCACCGGCTTCGCCCGGCTGAACGGCTACCGCGTCGGCGTCATCGCCAACAACGGCATCCTGTTCTCCGAGTCCGCGCTCAAGGGCGCGCACTTCGTCGAGCTGTGCTGCCAGCGCGGCATTCCGCTGCTGTTCCTGCAAAACATCACCGGCTTCATGGTGGGCAAGAAGTACGAGAACGGCGGCATCGCCAAAGACGGCGCCAAACTGGTCACCGCCGTGGCCTGCGCCCGCGTGCCCAAGTTCACCGTGCTGATAGGCGGCAGCTTCGGCGCCGGCAATTACGGCATGTGCGGCCGCGCTTATTCGCCGCGCTTCCTGTGGATGTGGCCGAATAGCCGCATCTCGGTGATGGGCGGCGAACAGGCGGCCGGCGTGCTGGCCCAGGTGAAGAAGGAACAACTGGGCGACGCCTTCGGCGCCGAGCAGGAAGAGGCGCTGAAAGCGCCGGTGCGCGAGCAGTACGAACGTCAGGGCCACCCCTATTACGCCAGCGCGCGCTTGTGGGACGATGGGGTGATAGACCCGGCGCAAACCCGCGAGGTGCTGAGCCTGGCGCTGGAGGCGGCCTTGTCCGCGCCAGTGGAAAGCACCCGCTTCGGCGTGTTCCGGATGTGACGGCGAAAGGCGATACCGATGAGCTACACCACGCTTGAAATCGAACACAGCGGCAAGACCGCGACGATCTGGATGAACCGGCCGGACGTTCACAATGCGATGAACGAAACCCTGATCGCCGAGCTGACCGCCGCCTTCACCCATCTGCAATTGCAGGCGGACTGCCGCGCCATCGTGCTGGCCGGCCGCGGCAAGAGCTTTTCCGCCGGCGCGGACCTGGACTGGATGCGCCGCGCCGCCGGCTACGGCGAGGAGCAGAACCTGGCCGACGCGCAGCGGCTGGCGGCCATGCTCAAGAGCATCTACCGCAGCAAGAAGCCGGTGATCGCCCGCATCCACGGCGCGGCGCTGGCCGGCGGCACCGGCCTGGCCGCGGTCTGCGACGTGGCCATCGCCACCGAGGCCGCCAAGTTCGGCCTGACCGAGGTGAGGCTGGGCCTGGTGCCGGCCACCATCGGCCCCTATGTGGCCGACGCGATAGGCTGGCGTCAGGCGCGGCGTTATTTCCTGTCCGCCGAGCGCATCGACGCCGCCACCGCGCTGCGCATCGGCCTGGTGCATGAGCTGGTGCCGGCCGAGGCGCTGGACGCGCGCGTGGCCGACATCGCCGAGGCGATGGCCCAGGGCGCGCCGCAGGCGCTGTCCTCGGCCAAGGACTTGCTGGCCATGCTGCGCGAGGGCTCGCCCTGGGACGATCAATTGCTGGAGGACACCGCCGGCCAGATCGCCAGCGTGCGCGCCGGCGCCGAGGCGCGCGAGGGCCTGGCCGCTTTCTTCGAAAAACGCGCGCCGAGCTGGATTTAAAGATCAATTAGCCACGGAAGCACACCGAAACACACGGACAAATTCATCGTTTGGATTCCGTGCCCTTCCGTGTGTTTCCGTGGCAAAAAACAGGTTTAACGCCATGTTCAATAAGATACTCATCGCCAACCGCGGCGAGATCGCCTGCCGCGTGATCAAGACCGCGCGCGCGCTCGGCGTCGCCACCGTCGCCGTCCATTCCGACGCCGACGCCGACGCCCGCTTCGTCAAGCTGGCCGACGAGGCCTACCGGCTGGGCCCGGCTCCGGCGGCGGAATCCTATCTGCGCGGGGACTTGATCCTGGACATCGCCCACCGCAGCGGCGCGCAAGCCATCCATCCCGGCTACGGCTTTTTGTCCGAAAACGAGGACTTCGCCGCCGCCTGCGAGGCCGCCGGCATCGCCTTCATCGGCCCGCCCGCCTCCGCCATCGCCGCGATGGGCAGCAAATCCGCGGCCAAGGCGCTGATGGAGCAAGCCCGGGTGCCGCTGGTGCCCGGCTATCACGGCGAGCGCCAGGAGCCGGACTTCCTGCGCGGCCAGGCCGACGCCATCGGCTACCCGGTGCTGATCAAGGCCAGCGCCGGCGGCGGCGGCAAGGGCATGCGCATCGTGGAAGCTTCCGCGGACTTCGAAGCGGCGCTGGCCTCCTGCCAGCGCGAAGCGCGCGCCAGCTTCGGCGACGACAAGGTGCTGGTGGAGAAATACCTGCCGCGCTCGCGCCATGTGGAAATCCAGGTGTTCGCCGACCGCCACGGCCAATGCGTGTATCTGTTCGAGCGCGATTGCTCGGTGCAGCGCCGCCACCAGAAAGTGCTGGAGGAAGCGCCGGCGCCGGACTTGCCGCCGGCCACCCGCGAAGCGATGGGCGCGGCCGCCTGCGCCGCCGCCCGCGCGGTGGGCTATGTCGGCGCCGGCACCGTGGAATTCATCATGGAAGTGCTGGCCGACGGCCGCCCCGGCCGCTTCTTCTTCATGGAAATGAACACCCGGCTGCAAGTGGAGCACCCAGTCACCGAGATGATCACCGGCCAGGACCTGGTGGCCTGGCAGTTGGCCGTCGCCAGCGGCCAGCCGCTGCCCTTGAGCCAAGAGCAGCTGCGCATCAACGGCCACGCCATCGAGGCGCGCATCTACGCCGAGGACCCGGACAAGGGCTTCCTGCCCGCCACCGGCACCCTCTACCACCTGCGCGCGCCGGCGGAATCCGCCGTCGTGCGCATCGACACCGGCGTCGTCGCCGGCGACAGCATCTCACCCTTCTACGACCCGATGATCGCCAAGCTGATTGTCTGGGGCGAGGACCGCCGCCAAGCGCTGCAAAGACTGGACGCGGCGCTGGCCGATTACCAGGTGGCCGGCGTCACCACCAACATCCCCTTCCTGCGCCGCATCGTGCAGCACGCCAGCTTCGCCGGCGGCCAGGTGGACACCGGCCTGATCGCCCGTCATCACGACGCGCTGCTGCCGCCGCCCGCCGCGCCGGACGCGGAGCAATTGGCGCTGCTGGCGCTGGCCGAGACGCTGGCCGCGCCCGGCGCTTACCCGGTGGCCGCCGGCTGGCGGCTCAACGGCGCGCTCAGCCGCAAGCTCGTGTTCCACATCGCCGGCCAAGACTACCCGGTGACGCTGCGCCATCTGGGCGACGGCTGCGAAATCACCGCCGCCGGCAGGCAGTTCTCCGCCAGCGGTCGCCTGGACGGCGCGACGCTGCGCGCGCGGCTGGGCGATCAACAACTGGAAGCCGTCGTCGCCCGCAACGGCCCGCAACGGGTGCTGTTCGCCGCCGGCCGCCGGCTGGAAGCGCAGTGGCTGGACCCGCTGGCGGTGGCCGCCGAGGACGTGCACGGCGAAACCCATCTGAAAGCGCCGATGCCGGGCCGCATCGTCGCGCTGCTGGCCGCCACCGGCGTCAAGCTCAACAAGGGCGAGCCGCTGCTGATCCTGGAGGCGATGAAGATGGAGCACACCATTCCCGCGCCGGCGGACGGCGTGGTCAAGGCTTTCTATTTCGGCAGCGGCGAGCAGGTCAACGACGGCGACGAGTTGGTCGACTTCGAAGCGGAGTGAACCCCATGGACCCCATCATCATCAATCATCCCGGCCTGAATCTGGCCGGCTACAGCATCGCCACCCAGATGGAGAACGGCGACAATCTGCGCCAGATTCCAGAATTCTGGGGCGAATACGCGGCCACGCTGCGCCAGCCGCTGCTGGCGGCGCTGGGCCGCGCCGACGCCGCCGAATACGGGCTGATCCACGACTTCGACCCGGACAGCGGCCGCTTCGGCTATATGATAGGGATGGAGTGCGCCCAGCCCTTGCCGCTGCCGCCCGGCTGCGCGCGGCGCAGCACGCCGCCGGCCAAGTACGCGGTGTTCACCACCCAGCCGGCCGGCAGCGACGCCGAATTCGGCCAGGCGATCCAGGCGGCCTGGCGCTACATCATGCAGGACTGGCTGCCGGCCTCCAAGCAATGGGAGCAAGCGCCGCTGGGCTCTTTCGAGCGCTACGACGGTCGCTGCGCGCCGGAGTTGCCGCAACGCCAGATGGACATCTACATCCCGGTGCAGCCGCGCCACCGCTAACGGAGAGCCGAAGTGCCGCAAGTGAAGATTGTGGAAGTGGGCCCGCGCGACGGGCTGCAGAACGAAAAACAGCCGGTGAGCACCGCCGTCAAGCTGGAGCTGATCCGCCGCCTGGCCGCCAGCGGCCTGCGCACCATAGAAGCGGGCGCCTTCGTCTCGCCCAAGTGGGTGCCGCAGATGGCCGGCAGCGCCGAGGTGCTGGCCGGCCTGGACCAAAGCGGGCCGGCGTCCTACCCGGTGCTGGTGCCCAATGAGCAGGGACTAGACGCGGCGCTGGCGGCCGGCGCGCGCGAAATCGCCGTGTTCGGCGCCGCCAGCGAAAGCTTCAGCCAACGCAATATCAACGCCAGCATCGCCGAAAGCCTGCAGCGCTTCGCGCCGGTGATGGCGCGCGCGCAGGCGGCCGGCGTGCCGGTGCGCGGCTATGTGTCCTGCGTGGTGGGCTGTCCCTACGAGGGCCGCATCGCGCCGGCCAAGGTGGCGGAAGTGGCCGCGCGGCTGCTGGACATGGGCTGCTACGAGATTTCGCTGGGCGACACCATAGGCGTGGGCACGCCGTCCAGCGTGCTGGCGATGCTGGACGCGGTGAGCAAGACTGTGCCAATGGCGCAGCTGGCCGGCCACTTTCACGACACTTATGGCATGGCGATCAGCAATATTCATGCGTGTTTGCGCGCCGGAATGATGACATTCGATTCTTCGGTTGCCGGCCTGGGCGGCTGCCCTTATGCTCAGGGAGCTTCCGGCAACGTCGCCACCGAGGACGTGGTCTATCTGCTGCACGGCGAAGGCCACGACACCGGGATCGACCTGGCCGCGCTGGTGGACACCGCCTGGTTCATCGCCGACGCGCTGGGCAAGCCGCCGGCCTCCAAGCTGGCGCACGCCATCGGCGGAAAACGCGCCGCCGGGCTGGAACGATAACAAGCCGCCGCCCGTCCATGGGCTGGCGCGCGGAGAAAATATCAGGAGAAAGCATGACCCCCGACACGCCCATCTGGAGCCCCTCCCCCGGCCGCCTGGCCGGCGCTCATCTGACCGCCTTCACCAAGTTGGCCGAACTGTCCTACGACCGCAAGCTGAACGGCTACGCCGAGCTGTGGCGCGCCAGCGTGGCCGATCCGGCGCGCTTCTGGTCCTTGGTCTGGGATTACTGCGGCGTGATCGGCGACAAAGGCGCCACCGCGCTGAGCGACGGCGACAATATGCTGGCCGCCCGCTTCTTCCCGGAAGCGCGGCTGAGCTATGCCGAAAACCTGCTGCGCCGCGACGACGACGGCGACGCGCTGCTGTTCTGGGGCGAGGACAAGCTGCAGCGGCACTGGAGCTGGCGCGAGCTGCGCGCCCAGGTGTCATTGCTGCAGCAGGCGATGCGCGGCGCCGGCATCCAGTCCGGCGACCGCGTGGCCGGCTTCATGCCCAATATGCCGGAAACCATCGCCGCGATGCTGGCCGCCAACAGCCTGGGCGCGGTGTGGACCAGTTGTTCGCCGGACTTCGGCGTGGACGGCGCGGTGGAGCGCTTCGGCCAGACCGAGCCCAAGCTGCTGTTCTGCCCGGACGGCTATTGGTACGCCGGCAAGGCGGTGGACATCCGCGCCAAGATGGCGGCGCTGGCGGAGGCGCTGCCCTCGGTGCGGCAAATCATCGTGGTGCCGTATCTGGGCGAAACCGGCGTGTTCGCGGAAAACGTGCCCAAGGCCATCACCCTGGCGGACTTCACCGCCGCGTATCAAGCGCAAGCGCTGAGCTTCGAACGGCTGCCGTTCCGGCACCCGCTGTTCATCCTGTATTCCAGCGGCACCACCGGCAAGCCCAAGTGCATCGTCCACGGCGCCGGCGGCACTCTGCTGCAGCATTTGAAGGAACAGCAGCTGCACGGCGATGTGCACCACGGCGACCGCCTGTTCTACTTCACCACCTGCGGCTGGATGATGTGGAACTGGCTGGTTTCCGGCCTGGCGTCCGGCGCGGCGCTGATGCTGTTCGACGGCTCGCCCTTCGTCGGCGAAGGCCGCACGCTATGGAACTACGCCGAACAGCAGCGCTTCACTCACTTCGGCACCTCGGCCAAATACATAGACGGCTTGCGCAAGAGCGGCATCGTGCCGATGCGGGAATGGAAGCTGGACTCGCTGCGCGCGGTGTTCTCCACCGGCTCGCCGCTGGTGGCGGAAAGCTTTGACTGGGTTTACGCCAACATCAAGGCCGACATCAATCTGGCCTCGGTGTCCGGCGGCACCGACATCGTGTCCTGCTTCGCGCTGGGCTGCGCCAGCCTGCCGGTCTACCGCGGCGAGCTGCAATGCCGCGGCCTGGGCATGGCGGTGGACATCTACAACGAGTACGGCCGGCCGGTGCGCGGCGAAAAAGGCGAGCTGGTGTGCACCCGGCCGTTTCCGTCGATGCCGGTGGGCTTCTGGAACGACGCCGACGGCGGCAAATACCGCCAGGCTTATTTCGGCCGTTTCGACAATATCTGGTGCCACGGCGACTACGCCGAGCTCACCGCCCACGACGGCATGATCATCTACGGCCGTTCCGACGCGGTGCTCAACCCCGGCGGCGTGCGCATCGGCACCGCGGAGATCTATCGCCAGGTGGAGGTGTTCGACGAGGTGCTGGAAAGCATCGCCGTCGGCCAGCAATGGCTGGACGACGAGCGCGTGGTGCTATTCGTGCGCCTGCGCGCCGGCGCGCGGCTGGACGAGGACCTGCAGCAGCGGATCAAGGCGCAGATCAAGACCGGTGCCAGCCCGCGCCACGTGCCGGCCAAGATCATCGCCGTCGTCGACATCCCCAAGACCATCAGCGGCAAGATCGTCGAGCTGGCGGTGAAGAACGTGATCCACGGCCAACCGGTCAGCAACCTCACCGCGCTGGCCAATCCGGAAGCGCTGAAACTGTTCGAGAACCTGGACGAACTGCAAAGCTGAACCGGCGCGCGGCCCAAGAAAAACCCCCGAATCGGAACCGATTCGGGGGTTTTGTCCATTCCCTCCGCGCTCAGCGCGGATGGACGCGCCGCAATAGCGCGAACTTCATATTGTCCTCGCGCGGGCGCGAGCCGTACCACAGCACTTCCCAGCCCGGTTCGGCCAGGCCCTCGCGCTCGGCGCGCACCACCAGCTGATAATCGCATGGCGGCGCATTGCCGGCCGGATAGGACACCAGGTCCAGGCCGGCGTAATAGCGCCAGCTGATCAGCGCCAGCTGGTTATGGCTTTCCGTCGCCACGCAGGCGGCATTGGCCGGCAGCGCCTTCATCATCCGTTCCACCACCGGCCGATAGCTCTTGGCGGCGTCGAACCACGGCAGCCACAAGGTCATGCCCAGGCCCCACAGCAGGGTCAGGCCCGCCGCCCAGTTGCTGATGGCCTGGCGGCCGCGCAGATGCTTGCGCGTCAGCGCCCACAGCCACACCAGGGTGGCGATCACCGCGCACACCGCGGCCAGGCTGGACACCTGCACCTGGTAATAAGGGCTGAAGTACTGGGCGCGCCCGGCCAGGCCCTGCGGCCAGCCAAAGTTCATCGCCGCCCAGCCGGCCCACACCAGCAGCGCGAAGAAGCCGAAGGTCATCAGGCCGAACCAATTCAGGAAGGCCGCCGCGCCGCGCTTGAGATTGTCCAGCTCCACCGCCGCCAGCAGGGACAGCGGCAGCAGCAGCGGCATCGCGTAAGTCATATTGGGCCGGCTGGACAGGGTCAGCAGGATCAGCACCACGGCGAAGAACATCAGCGGCAGTTGCAGCCGCGCCTGGTCCAAGCGCCCCCAGTTGCGGTACAGCGTCCAGCCGGCCAGCGGCCAGGCCGGAAACGCGAACCACAAGGCGTTGATGCTGTAATAGCCGAAGTCGTGGAATAGCTGCACCCGGCCAAAGCCGTTGAGCTGGCCCAGCGAGTAGTCGTTCCACCACAGGCTGAACGCGTCCGGATGGCTCTTGGCCAGCGCCAGCGGCCACACCAGGGAGGTGGGCGCGGCGATCAGCAGCGCCAGCAGCACGGTGATCGCGTATTGCTTGCAGCGCCAGGCGGAAAAGGCCGGCAGCAACAGCACCACCATCCACACCAGCATCAGCTCCATCAGACTGGCGCTGAGGAAGATCACCGCGCTGGCGGTGCCGAGCAAGGCACCGGCCAGGCCGGGCGAGCGCAGCGTCAGCGACAAGGCGTAAAAGGCGGCGGCGAAGCCGGCGAAGCTGGCCACCACCGAAGTCAGTTGGTGGCCGGTTTCCACCAGGCCGACGCAGCCTATCAGCACCATCACCACGCTGCGGCCGTGGCGGCGGCCGATCAGGTCGCGGCCGGCCATGCCGGCCAGCAGCAGGGCCAGCGACATGAATAGCGGCGTGGCCAGCCGCGCGGCGTCGTGCGCCGCCAGCAGCCAGGGGGAAAACAGCTTGACCATGAAGGCCGCCACCCAGTAATACAGCGGCGGATTATCCAGGTAAGGCGCGCCCTGCACCGTCGGCAGCAGCCAGTTGCCGGTGTCCAGCATGCCTTGCACCGCGGACAGCACGAAGGGCTCGTCCGGCTTCCACGGGTCGTGGCCCATGATGCCCGGCCACAACCATACGAAGCACAGCAGCAGCAAGATCCACGGCTTTTCCGTCGGCTTGGCCAGGGTTTGCGATTGTTCCGAATAAGTAAGCATGAGTCTCGTTCAAACGGTTTCAGGAGAGCTCGAACCGGCCTGGAGCGCGGCCCGATCGCGGCCGGGCGCCGTTGGCGTTCGAGCTTCCCCTCAGTCGGCGGACGGCAGCGTGCCGCACAGGCGGGCCAGCAGGATGCGCCAATCCACCTTGCGCTTGGCGATGGAATTGCGCAGCTTGTTGCGGCGGCGCTGGCGCTTATGCTCGGGATCGGCCTGTATCGTCTTCAGCCGCGCCTCGTCCCAGGCGAATTCGCCACAGAACTCGGCCTGGCGCGCCACATCCCAGTCCGGCGCCATGCCGGCGAACACCTCAGCCAGGTAGAGCGGTGCCTCGTAACTGTAGTTCCAGTAGTGGTGCAGCGCATCCCCCAGCGCCAGCGGCTGGCGGCCGTCGCAGGCCACCAGCGACCACGCCAGTTGCTCGGTCCAGTTGCGCGCTTCCACGCGCGGCAGCAGGAAATCGTTGATGCGCAAGGCGGTTTCAAAGAAGGGCACCATGCCGGCGGAGGCGCCGACCACGCCGGCGTTCCACATCGCCAGGCCCTGGGTGTCGGCCACCCCCATCTTGCGCAGCTCGGCGCCGTGCTTGTCCACCGCGGCCAGATAGTCCGGGAAGAAGCCGGGGCCGAACACGCCCTCGTTGACGTGCATGCAGCTGGCGTTTCCTGCTTCCAGCCGGGCGAACAAGTCGTCCGGCACGCGCAGCCAGCGGGTGTCGCAGTCCACGTACAGCACCGCGGTGCCCAGTTCGCGCGCCGCTTTCAGCATCACTTCCAGCTTGATGCGGTGCACATAGTCGAACTGGCCGCGATACGCCTGCAACTGCGCCCGGCTCAGGGTCTCGGTGCGGACCAGCGGATGCGCGGGCACGCTGTCCGGCGCGTCGGTGTACACCATGATCTTCACGTCCTGCCGCTGTTGCTTCAGCAACAGGTGCAACAGGCTCAACACGGAAAAGCGGGTCTGGTCGTAGTATTTCTTGCCGCCGTGGGACAGGTAAACGATGTGAATCGCCATGGCCTCAACCTTGCAGATAGGGATGCGCGCGCCGCCGGCCGGGAGCTGCCAGGCCCTGCCGCCGCCGGCGCGCAGCAGATCGTAAACAGACTCATAGAAAAAAGGCAGCCTGAGCTGCCTTTTTCTGGGTGTCCAACGTATCCTCGGCGCTTAGCGCTTGAAGAAGCCGCCGAACTTTTGGTTGAACTTGTCAACGCGACCGG
This sequence comes from Chromobacterium aquaticum, assembly GCF_021129195.1. Lineage (GTDB taxonomy): Bacteria > Pseudomonadota > Gammaproteobacteria > Burkholderiales > Chromobacteriaceae > Chromobacterium > Chromobacterium aquaticum. The sequence goes on from NZ_JAJOHW010000092.1 coordinate 16,435, forward strand.
CGGTATCGACGATCTTTTGCTTGCCGGTGTAGAACGGGTGGCAGTTGGAGCAAACTTCAATGCCGAACGCGTCCTTGGACATGGTGGACTTGGTCACGAACTGGCTACCGCAGGAGCAGGTAACAGTCAGGTCTTTGTAAGTCGGGTGAATATCGGTTTTCATGTGTCTTCCTTTCAAATCGGGTACAGGGGATTTGCCTGTACTGCTTGCGAAACTATCGATTATCCGCGCTTTGCCGCCGCTTGACAAGTGCCAAATCCACTGTCAACGGCGGCGGCCACGGATCAGGCGCGGCGCCAGATGGTGCCCTGGGCGCCGTCTTCCAGCACGATGCCCTTGGCGGTCAACTCGTCGCGGATGCGGTCGGACTCGGCCCAGTTCTTGGCGGCGCGCGCGTCCTTGCGCGCCTGGATCAGCGCTTCGACCTCCTCTGCCGACAATTCGCCGGCGCTGACGCCGCCCTTGAGGAAGTCCTCCGGGTCGCGCTGCAGCAGGCCCAGCACGCCGCCCAGATCCTTCAGCAGGCGCGCCTGCAGCGGGTCGCGGCTCTTGTTGACTTCACCGGCCAGTTCATACAGCACCGCCACCGCTTCCGAGGAGTTGAAATCGTCGTTCATCGCCGCCTGGAAACGCGCGGCGAACGGGTCTTTCCAGTCTATGCCGGCGGAGGCCGGCAGCTCCAGGCCGCGCAAGGCGGTGTAGAGCCGGGTCAGGCCGTGCTTGGCGTCGGCGAGGATGCTGTCGGTATAGTTCACCGGGCTGCGGTAATGGCTGCGCACGATGAAGAAACGGATCACCTCGCCGTCGAAATGGCCCAGCACGTCGCGGATGGTGAAGAAATTGCCCAGCGATTTGGACATTTTCTCGCCGTCGACATTGATGAAGCCATTGTGCAGCCAGTAATTGACGTACTGGTGGCCATGGGCGCCCTCGGACTGGGCGATTTCGTTCTCATGGTGCGGGAACTGCAGATCCTCACCGCCGCCATGGATGTCGAAATGCTCGCCCAGGTGATGACAGCTCATCACCGAGCATTCGATATGCCAGCCCGGACGCCCCTGTCCCCACGGGCTGTCCCAGGACGGCTCGCCCGGCTTGGCCGCCTTCCACAGCACGAAGTCCAGCGGATCACGCTTGTGCGGGTCCACTTCCACCCGTTCGCCGGCGCGCAGCTTGTCCAGGGTGCGGCCGGACAATTTGCCGTAGCCTTCGAATTCGCGCACCGCGTAATACACATCGCCGTTGTCGGCGGCATAGGCCTTGCCGTTGGCGATCAGCTTCTCGATCAAGGCCACCATGCCCGGCACGTGCTGAGTGGCGCGCGGCTCGAAAGTGGGCGGCAGCAGGCCCAGCGCGGCGGCGTCCTGGTGCATGTCGGCGATGGTCTCTTCCACCAGCTGCTGCGGCAGGATGCCGCGCTCGGCGGCGCGCTTGATGATCTTATCCTCGATATCGGTGATGTTGCGCACATAGGTGACGTCGTAACCGGACGCGTCCAGCCAGCGGTAGATCACGTCGAAGGCCGTCAGCATGCGCGCATGGCCGATATGACAGAGGTCGTACACCGTCATGCCGCACACGTACATACACACCTTGCCGGGCTCTATGGGTTTGAACTCTTCTTTCTGGCGGGTCAGGGTGTTATACACGGTCAACATGATGGAAACCTATTATGAGGTTGGGTCAAAAAAGGACAATTGTAACAGAGCCGTCAAGCCCTCCGCACCGCGATTATGCGGACGCCCATGCGCACGGCGGCCAGATCGCGGATAATGGGCTTTTACCCTAGCCTCCGCCCGCCATGAGCCATACTCCGCTTTCCGACGCCGACTACCAACGCCTGGCCGCCACGCTGAATCGTTTCCTGCCGCAGCAAGGCATGAACCTGGAGCGCCTGGACGGCTTTTTCGCCGCCCTGCTCTGCGGCCCCGAGCAGATCAAGCCGACCGAATGCCTGCCCGCCATCATCGGCGACGCCTTCGACGACGATGCAGCCTTCACCAGCGACAAAGCGCTGGAACAGTTTGTCCGGCTACTGGGCGGCCACTGGCTGGACATCGCCGCCACGCTGCGCGAGGACAGCGGCTTTCAACCGTGGCTGGACGCGGATGCCGCCGGCGAGATCCGCGGCAACGATTGGGCCGAGGGCTTCGCCGAGGGCATGCAGTTGCTGAACGAGGACTGGGGCCTGCTGTTCGACGATCCGGAACAGGCGCCGCTGCTGGAACCCATCCTGACCCTGGCCTTTGAGCGCAATCCCGACCCGGAAGTGCAAGTGCCGGCCTTGACGCCGGAACAGCGCGAGCAATGCCTGGCGGCGCTGTCCGACGCCGTGCACGGCATTTACCGCTTCTTCGCCGCCATCCGCCAGCAGTTGGAGCAGGAAGAAGAAGCACTGGAGCGGCAACAAAGGCATTGAGCCGCCGCCGGGCGCGCCTGGTCAACCGGATGGCGGCGGCGACGTTGATAAGCAGGCCGGCTCACGCCGCCTCCCACCGCCACAGGACCCACCATGAATGCCATCGAAGCCCTGCTGTTCGCCATCATCCAAGGCATCAGCGAACTTTTCCCCGTCAGCAGCCTGGGCCACGGCGTGCTGATTCCGGACTGGCTGCACTGGTCCATCAACCGCACCAGCCCGGACTTCCTGCCCTTCATGGTGGTGCTGCATCTGGGCACCGCCGCCGCGCTGCTGCTGTACTTCCGCCGCGACTGGCTGCAACTGATAAGCGGCTTCCTCAAGGCCGGCGGCAAGGCGTCCAACCCGGACGCCCGGCTATTGTGGCTGTTGATCGCCGGCACCATTCCGGCCGGCCTGCTCGGCCTGCTGCTGGAGAAGCAGCTGCGCGCGCTGTTCACCAGCGCCACCGCGGTGCTGATCTTCCTCAGCCTGAACGGCCTGCTCCTGCTGTGGGGCGACCGCCTGAAAAAGAAACAAGCCCACCTGGATCTGGAGCGGCTGAGCCTGTCCGGCGCGATCAAGATAGGCGCCGGCCAGGCGCTGGCCTTGCTGCCCGGCTTCTCCCGCTCCGGCGCCACCCTGGTGGCCGGCCTCGCCCATGGCCTGGACTACGCCTCTTCCGCGCGCTTCTCCTTCCTGCTGGCCACCCCCATCATCGCCGCGGCCGGCGTGCTGGAAGTACCCAAGCTGGCGCACAGCCAGGCGCCGACCGGCTTGCTGCTGGCCTGCGGCCTGCTGTCCGGCGCCTGCGCCTACGCCAGCACCTGGTTCCTGATGCGCTACTTCAAGAAAAGCGAAATCGAATCCTTGCGCCCGTTTGGCTACTACTGCCTGCTGGTCGGTGTGGGCGGCCTGCTCGTCAAGCTGCTGTGACGCCACATGCCGTTATGCATGAGTCGCGCGCAAACACCATTCAAAACAGATATCTGGGCAAAACTTGACCACAGCGTGTTGGACTGATCGGTCTAGTGCTTTAGAATGAAAAAATAAGATCCAGGGCCACTCCATAGCGGTGGCCCTAACTAATTTTTTTGAAGAATGAGTGTTTTGGAAGAAAAAAGAAACGAGCGCCTGCCGGCCGACCTGGCCAGGCGCGCAACCGCCATCATCGAACTGCCCGATGGCGTGCTGGTCACGGCGGCCCGAGGAGGCCGGTACAATCTTCCTGGCGGCAAGGCCGCCCGCGGCGAATTGCGCTCCCAGGCGCTGATCCGTGAAGTGCGGGAAGAAACCGGCTTGCGCATCAACTCCATGCTGTATCTGTTCGATCACATCACCCCGTTCAACGCGCACAAGGTCTATCTGTGCATCGCTCAGGGCCAACCGCGCCCGCAGGGAGAAATCGAACGCATCGCCTTGGTGTCCTCGCCGGACACCGACATGGATCTGTTCATCGAGGGCCGCGCCATCCTGCGCCGCTACGCGCGCTTGCGCGGCGAAGTCACCGCCAAGGGCGACGCGCTGCGCGCGCTGCTGGGCCTGGCGCGCTATATCGCCAAAGTGGACTGACGCCACCGCCGCGATGCAAAACAGGACATGCCTTGGCATGTCCTGTTTCATTTTCCGGCTCAGGCTACGGCTCAGATGCCGGTAATCGGCGCCGAACTCTCCGCCCCGCGCGCGCTGTCCGCCACGCCTGCGGGCAGATCCACCCAGCCCGCGGCCGAGCCCAGCGACAAGGCGCCGGCCAGCAACACCATGGCCACCGGCGCGAACAGCAAGACCCCCAGCGCCACCCGCAGCCGATGGATGCCGGACACCACGGCCAGCGCATTCACCAAGACCAGGATGCCAAAGATGGACAATACCGCGTTGACCGCCAGCGCCACATCGTCCGGCAGCCAGCTGGTCAGCGGCTCGATGAACTGCAGGCCGCTGGCCACCGCCACCAGGCCAAACAGGGACTCGCGGCCCTCCCACTTGGCGAAGCGCAGCCACAGGCCGATGAAAGCAGCGAAACACAGGGTTTCCGCCAGCGTGAACAGCACCATGAACAGCATGCGGCCGGTCAGGTTGTCGCCCAGCTCCGCGGTGTCGGCGCTCGCCACCAGGCCCAGCAAGATCAGAAACACCAGGGTCTGCCAGCGTGGATACTGATAGGCATCCAGGGGCTTGACCCGGAAGCGCAGCAAATCCACCACATCGTCAATCAGCAGGCGCATGTCCGCTCTCAGTCAAAGACTACCGTCTTGTTGTTATAGGACAGCACGCGGTTGTCCATATGCCAGCGCACGGCGCGCGACAGCACCACTTTTTCCAGGTCGCGGCCTTTCTGGATCAGGTCGTCCACTTCGTCGCGGTGAGAAATGCGGGTGACTTCCTGCTCGATGATCGGGCCTTCGTCCAGGTCCTCGGTCACATAGTGGCTGGTGGCGCCGATCAGCTTCACCCCGCGCGCAAACGCGCGATGGTAGGGCTTGGCGCCATCGAAGGCCGGCAGGAAGCTGTGATGGATGTTGATCACCCGGTCCGGATAGCGCTCGACGAAGCCCTGGGACAGGATCTGCATATAGCGCGCCAGCACGATGAAATCGACGCCGGCCTCTTCCAGCAGACGGAACTGCTCGGCCTCGGCCTCTTCCTTATTGTCCTTGGTGACCTTGATCACATGGAAGGGAATGCCGTTGAACTCCACCAAGCGGCGGCAGGTTTCGTGATTGGAAATCACCAGCGGGATCTCGCAGTCCAGCTCGCCGATGCGCCAGCGGTGCATCAGGTCCACCAGGCAATGCTCGTACTGCGACACGAAGATGGCCATCCGCGGCTTGCGGGTGGACAGCGACACCTTCCAGTTCATCGCGTGCTCGTCGGCAATCGGCTGGAAGGCGGCGGCGAAGTTCTCCATCGGCAGGGTGAAGCCGTCCACATCCCACTGCACCCGCATCAGGAACAGGTTTTCGCTGGTGTCCTGATGCTGGTCCGCGTGCATGATGTTGGCGTTGTAGGTCATCAGGAAGTTGGCGATCGCCGCCACCAGGCCCTTTTTGTCCGGCGCGCTGATCAACAGCGTGGCCGATTGCTTGTCTTGACTCATGATTGAATTCTGTCGTTACTGCAAACTAAAACTGTCGATTTTACGATAGCCGGGCCGCCAGCGTCTCGCTTTGTTTGCAAGCGCCTGCCACCAAAATGGCGCGGAGAAACAAAAACGCCACCGCCGCAGTGGCGACGATGGCGCTTTCGGCCGAACGGGCAAGCCGTTCAAGCGTGCATATTGGCGGAATCCAAGGTGTTCTGCAGCAGGGTGGCCACCGTCATCGGACCGACGCCGCCCGGCACCGGGGTGATGAAACCGGCGCGCTCGGCCGCCGTGGCGAATTCCACGTCGCCGCACAGCTTGCCGCTGTCCAGGCGGTTGATGCCCACATCGATCACCACCGCGCCCGGCTTGATCCACTCGCCCTTGACGAAGTTGGGGATGCCCACCGCCGCCACCACGATATCGGCCGCGGCCACTTCGGCGGCCAGGTCTGCGGTGGCGCTGTGGCACACCGTCACCGTGGCGCGCGCCAGCAGCATTTCCAGCGCTTGCGGACGGCCGACGATATTGGACGCGCCGACGATCACCGCCTTCTTGCCCTTGGGATCGATGCCGTACTCTTCCAGCAGCGTCATCACACCGCGCGGCGTGCACGGCCGCAGCAGCGGCATCTTGATCGCCAGCCGGCCCATATTATAGGGATGGAAGCCGTCGACATCCTTTTTCGGGTCGATGCGCTCGATCACCGCTTGCGGATCGATCTGCTTGGGCAGCGGCAATTGCACCAGGATGCCGTCCACCTCCGCGTCCGCGTTCAAGCGGTCGATGATGTCCAGCAGCTCCTGTTGGCTGGTGCCGGCCGGCAGGTCATAGGCCAGCGAACGGATGCCGGCTTTCTCGCAGGAGCGCTTCTTGCTGCCCACGTAGACCGCGGATGCCGGGTCCTCGCCCACCAGGATCACCGCCAGCGCCGGGGCGCGCTTGCCCGCTGCCACGCGCGCCTGCACGCCCTCGCCCACCTTGGCGATCAGTTTTTCCGCTACCGCTTTACCGTCAATCCGTTGTGCTGCCATGGGCCGATTCCATAAAAGAAGCTGAAAAAGAAGGCGCATATTCTCGCATTTTTCCGCCGCCTCCGAAATGGCGCTGCGCAACAAAACTTACTTAACATCAAGATAAATAAAGAAAACCGCCATCCAGCCTTCCACTTTCCCGATATTGCGCCTCTCAGCGACCGCAATTTAATTGCAAACGGGTGTTGACAGCCTAAATCGCCATCCGTATAGTTGCGTTCTCTGTCGTCGGGGCGTAGCGCAGCCTGGTAGCGCACCTGATTTGGGATCAGGGGGTCGCGAGTTCGAATCCCGCCGCCCCGACCAGCAGTAAGACGGAGCCCGACCGAGCGCCCGTAGCTCAACCGGATAGAGCACCGGCCTTCTAAGCCGGGGGTTACAGGTTCGAGTCCTGTCGGGCGCGCCAAGATTTTTGTAGTACAATGCAGTCGTTGTTTCAGTGGTGGATGTAGCTCAGTTGGTAGAGTCCAGGATTGTGATTCCTGTTGTCGTGGGTTCGAGCCCCATCATCCACCCCACCCTATTCAAGTTACCGCCCTAGGGCGTTGACTCACCGCTTTCTGCGGTGGATGTAGCTCAGTTGGTAGAGTCCAGGATTGTGATTCCTGTTGTCGTGGGTTCGAGCCCCATCATCCACCCCAAGCCTTAAAAACCCGGCCTAAACGCCGGGTTTTTTCATTTTGGCGACCCCTAAGGTCAGTTTTGGGCCTTGTCTGACAGTTCAAGCTCCGTATAATCGAATACATTCGCATGACACCGCTTGACTGACCTAAGACACCCACCACCATGACCACCTTGCAGCCAATCAAGCGCCAGACGCTCACCAGTGCCGTAACCGAATCCCTGCGCCAGCGCATTCTCTCCGGAGAATTCGCCGATGGCCAACAGCTGCGCCAAGAAGCGCTGTCCAATGAATACGGCGTCAGCCGGGTGCCGGTGCGCGAAGCGCTGCGCCAGCTCGAAGCCGAAGGCCTGATCCAGATCATCGACCACAAAGGCGCGCTGGTGTCCAAGCTGTCGCTGGAAGACGTGCTCGAACTGCTGGAAATCCGCGCGATGCTGGAAGGTTCGGTGCTCAAAGCCGCCATCCCCTGTCACACCAGGGCCGATCACGATCTGGCCCAGCAAACCCTGCGCGAATTCGAACAAGCGCTGCGCAACAACGATGTGCGCCACTGGGGCGAATTGAACTCCCGCTTCCACCTGGCGCTATACCGCGCCGCCAAGCGGCCCAACACGCTGGCGCTGATCGAGCAACTGCACAACAAGACCGACCGCTACACCCGGATGCAGATCCTGTTCACCCGCACCATGGAACGGGCGCACGAAGAGCACAGCCAGTTGCTGGAGCTGTCGCGCCAGGGCAAGGCCGACGAGGCGGCGGAATTCATCCGCTTCCATATCCTGTCCGCCGGCCACGCGCTGGAAGACTATCTGCGCGGACAGAGCCAGCAAGCCGCCCTGAGTTGAGACCGCCGCGCGTTCAGATTTTTTGAATCTGACGCGCAGTTCTTTGCGCTATCAAGCGCGGCGACGGCGCGCAATAATCCGGCCATGTAAACCGCCGGACGCCAGTCCGGCCCCACCGGGAGACATGGTCATGCAACACCCATTCATCAGCCGGGAAGCGGAACGCCTGGTCAACGGCCAGGCGGTGTCGGACGGCGCCGGCGTACGCCTGCTGCGCGTGCTCGGCTCCGATCTGCAAAGACGGCTGGACCCTTTCCTGATGCTGGACGAATTCCGTTCCGACAATCCCGACGACTATATCGCCGGCTTTCCCAGCCATCCGCACCGCGGCTTCGAAACCGTCACCTATATGCTGGCCGGCCGCATGCGCCACCGCGACAATAGCGGCAACGAAGGTCTGCTCGGCCCCGGCGGCGTGCAATGGATGACCGCCGGCCGCGGCATCGTCCATTCCGAGCTGCCGGAGCAGGAGGATGGGCTGATGCACGGCTTCCAACTGTGGCTGAACCTGCCGGCGGAGCGCAAGCTGCGCGCGCCGTGGTATCGCGACATCCCCGCCGCCGAGATTCCGTCTGCGCCAGCCCAAGGCGAGGCCCGCCTGATCGCCGGCCAGTGGCGCGGCCAGGCCGGCGCGGTGGAACGCGAAGCTACCGAACCGCTCTACCTGGACCTGCATCTGGACGCCGGCAGCGAAGAGACGCTGGAAATCCCGGCCGGCCATAATGCCTTCCTCTATGTTTACCAGGGCGAGATCGCCGTCGGCGCGCAACAGCGCGGCGTCAAGGAGAGACAGATGGCGGTGCTGGACAACCGCGCCGACAGCGACGGCGTCAGTCTCCGCGCTTCCGCCGACAGCCGCTTGCTGCTGATTGCCGGCAAGCCCCTGGGCGAACCCATCGCGCAATGGGGCCCGTTTGTGATGAATACGCGCGAACAAGTGGAAGAAGCCATCAGCGATTTCCGCGACGGACGCTTCTGACCCGCATGCCATTGCCTGGAGGCATTATGCCGCTACTCACCCAAACCATCGCCAGCCTGGACCGCGACATCGGCTTTCCGGTGCGCCGGCTGCTGCCCACCCGCCAGGCGCGCCGCGTCGGCCCCTTCGTGTTTCTCGATCACATGGGCCCGGCCCATTTCGCCGCCGAAGGCAGCGCCGGCGATGTGCGGCCGCATCCGCACATCGGCCTGGCCACCGTCACCTATCTGTTCTCCGGCGCGATGATGCATCGCGACAGCCTGGGCACGGTGCAGCGCATCGCGCCCGGCGCGGTCAATCTGATGACCGCCGGCAGCGGCATCACCCACTCCGAGCGGGTGCCGGCCGACATCCGCCAGCAAGGCGTGGCGGTGGAAGGCATGCAGTTGTGGCTAGCGCTGCCGGATGAACTGGAGGAATGCGAGCCGGCCTTCGCCCATTACCCGGCCGAGGACTTGCCGCGCTGGAACCAGGACGGGGTGGAACTGAACCTGCTGATCGGCGAAGGCTGGGGCCATCGCTCGCCGGTCGCCTATCCGCTGCCGGTGTTCTACGCCAGCGCCGCCATGCCGGCCGGCGCGCGCTTGGCGCTGCCGCAAGGCGTGGATGAACTGGCCGCCTATGTCGCCGCCGGCGAACTGGACGTGGACGGCGCCACGCTGAACGTCAACGAATTGGGCCTGCTGCAAACCGGTCAGGGCGGCGAACTGATCGCGCGGCGCGACAGCCGGGTGATGCTGCTGGGCGGCACGCCGCCGGCCAGCCCGCGCTATCTGGACTGGAATTTCGTGTCCAGCCGCCGCGAGCGGCTGGCCCAGGCGCGCGCGGACTGGATCGCCCAGCGTTTCCCGATGGTGCCGGGCGAGACCGAGTTCATTCCCCTGTAATAGCAGCCACTCCAAAACAAAACCCCCGCCAGTTGCCCGACGGGGGTTTTCGCTTTTGACCAAGCGTCTTACTTGCCCTGGATGCCGCCCTTCACCACGGTCGGCGTATTCTCATGCTCGGCGCGGATCAGCGGCGCCTTGCCGGAAGTCACATCGCTGACCGCCTGCTTCAGGATGCCGGACGGGGTGCTGTTCAGCTTGACCCCGCCGCCGCCGTTGTAGCGCTCGGTGGCGATGTCGGCGGCTTCCACCTTGGAATCGCCCAAGTCCACCTTGCCGTTGGCGGACGACACGGTCGCGCCGGTCAGCTGGGTCTTGCCGCCCACTTGCAGCGTCACGCCGTCGGCGCCGGCGATGCCGGTGACCGTGCCCACCGAATTGTCGCGCTTGACGCTAACGTCCACGTCGGCCTTCAGCTCGGTGCCCTTGTCCTGGGCGTTCAGCAGCTTGTCCTTCAACGTGTTGCCGCCTTTGCGCGCCAGGGTGTCCAGCGTGCCGGACTTGGCCGGGCCGGAAGTCGGCTGCTCGGGCAGGGTGACGGTTTCACTGTTGGCGTTGAAGCTCACCGCATTGGTGGTGTCTTCCTTCAGACCCTTGTTGAAGGCGAAGCTGTCGTACTTCTCCTTCACCTTGTCGGACGCGGCGTTGACCAGTTCGGTGCCCTTCTCCTTCACCTTGTCCTTCAGCGGGCCGGCCTTGTCGGCGACCTGATCGACCAGGCCATCCTCCTTGCCGTTGGAGCTGTTGACGCCCAGCGCCACGTCCACCTTCACGCTATTGTCGCGATCCTGACGGCTCTCCAGCGCCAGCTTGCCGCCCACCTGGCCAGTGACAGTCTTGCCGCTGACGTTGGCGCCGGCCAGGGTGGCGTTGCCCTCGGCGTTCAGTTCCACTTGCTGCTTGGCGGTCACGCTGGCGTTGGCGTTGCTCAGCTTGTCCTGCTGATCCACCTTCACCTCCAGGCCAGCCTTGATGTCATGCACGTTCTTGGTGCTGTCAGGCTTGATCTGGCCGTTTTCCTTGTCGCTGCTGGCCTTGTTGCCGCCGCCGATATTGCCGGCCACGCTCCAGTTGTTGCGTTGGCTGCTGGACTGCGCCGACTCCAGGCGGATATCGCCCTGGCTGTCCAGCTTGGCGCTGTCGCCCTGCACCTGGGTGCCGCTCAGGCGGATGCCGCCGCTGCCGGACTCGATGCTGGCTTTGCCGCCGCTGACCACGCTGCCGCCGGCCTGGCTGCGGCTGGACTCGTCGGTGCTGGCGTAATTGCCGCCGGCGCCCACATTAAAGCCCTTGCTCGCCTTGTCCTGGCCATTGCTCTGGCTGCCGCCGGCCTTGAGATCGAAGCCCCACTGGCTGCCGGACTTGTCGGCGCTGGATTCGGCGGCCTTGAACTCCACCTTGTCGCCCTGCAAGGTCACATCGCCGCGGCTGGCGATCTTGTCGCCCTGCAGACCCAGCTTGCCGCCGGCCGTCAAGCTCACGCCGGCGTCGGCGTCCACGCCGCCGGTCACCGCGCTGCTGGACTTGGCTTGCTGCTTGTCCACGTTCACCGCCACCCCACCGCTGCCGCCGACATTCTTGCCGCCGCTCTCGATCGGGCTGGTGGTGATGGCCAGATTGGCCTTGCCGCCCACGGTGCGCTGCTCGCTGCTGCTGGTGTTATTGGCCTGGCTGAAGCTCAGGTCGCCGCCGGCGTTGACGCTGGCCGCGCCCTTGCCGCCGGAGATGGCCACGCCCTGGTAAGCGGCGTTGTTGTCCACGTCCACCTTGACGCCGTTGCCGGCGCGGATGCCACCGGTGACCGCGGTGGAGCTGGACGAAGCGCTGGTCACCGTGCTGCCGCTGCCGGCCGCCTTGACGTTCACGTCCTCGCCGGTGGTGGTGTAGACGCGCACGCCGACATCGGCCTCGGTCTTGCTGCCGCTCTGGCTCTGGGTATTGGCCGCGGCGCTGAACTGGTGGCTGTCAGCCTTGATCTCCACCGTGTTGCCGGCCTGGTACTGGGTGCCTTGATCGCTGAGCCCGGCCTTGGCATCCACCTTGATATTGCCGCCGTTCAGGCTGCTGGCCTGCGCGGTGCTGGACTGGCGGGTTTCCGAGCCGACGCCGGCCTTGACGCCGACATCCACGCCCAGATTGGCTGCGCCCAGATCGCCGGCGGCGCCGGCCGCGCCGATCACATCGCCCTTGACCACTTTTTCACCGGCCGCCACCAGCGGACGGGTCACGCCGCTGTAATCGGCGTTGACGCCCACTTCCACGCCCCAATGACTGCTGTCGGTGGTGGTTTTCTGGGTGCTGTTGGCCGCCTGGTTGTCGATGCGGCCGCCAGCCAGCTTGATGTCGCCATCCGCCTTGACCTGGGTGCCCTGGTTGCGGATGTCGCCTTCGCCATTGCCGGCGACGATGCTGACCCCGCCCTTGGAGTTGATCGCGCTGACCTGGGCGGTGCTGCTGTCGGACTGGCTGCGGCTGTTCTTCTGGTCCACGCCCAGCGCCACGCCGGTCTTGTCCAGGCCGGCGTCGATATAGATGCCGCCGCCGGTGACGCTGCTGCTCTTGCTTTCCTTCACCGTGTCCTGCGCCGCGTTCAGGCTGACGTTCTGGCCGCTGAGGGCCGCGCCGCCGGCACCGGCGTTCAGCTTGGAGCCGGTCACGGTCAGATCGCCCTGGGCATTGAGCGCCACCTTGTCGCCGGACAGCGTCGCCGCCTGGTTCTGGGTCGCGTCGCGGTCCACGCTGCTGCTGCTGTGCTCGATGCGCACGCCGCCGCGGTACTGTTTATCGCCGGTGATTTCGCCGACGCCGCGCAGCGCCAGCTCGGTGTCCTTGCTCTTCACCGTGTCGCGGGTCTGCGACGCCGCTACCTTGATGTCGCCGTTGGCGGCCACGTTCAATTCGCCGCCGGCGCGCACCTGGCTGCCGCTGATCGCCACGTCCTTGGCGGACTGGATGGTCAAATTGGTGTCGGACTTCAGCTCGGCGTTGACCGCCTGCTGCTGGCTGGCATTGCCCTTGCTGCTGCTCTTGGTGATGTTGAAGGCGGTGCCGCTGCGCTGATCGGTGCGGGTTTGCGATTGGTTGACCACGCTGTCGATGCTGATGTCGCCGTTGCGGCTGATCGCCACCGCGTCCCGCCCGCCGCGGGCGCGGCTGCCGGCGATCGCCACGCTGTCGCCGCGCAGCGTCAGCTTGCCGCCGGCGGTCAGATCGCTGCCGTTGTTGACGGTGTCGGTCTTGCCGTTGTCACGGTTGCCGCCGCCGCCAATGCCGCCCCAATACACTTGGTCGTTGCGCTGGCTGTTCTGGTTCGTCGTCTGCTGCACGCCCAGACCGAGCGCGCCGCCCGCGTCCAGGGAGGCGTCGCGGCCGGCGGCCAGCTTGGCCGCCTTGGCGTCGATATCGCCGCTGGCGCGGATATCCAGATCACGGCCGGCGCGCAGCTGGCTTTGCGCCAGGCGCTGCTCGCTGGAAGCATGGTTCCAAGAGCCGGTTTCCAGGCTGGCGCCGTCGTTCTTGCGATTGCCCCGGTCGCTGCGGGTATCGGTTTCCGTCACGCCGCTCAGCTTCACGCCGCCGTCGGCCTGCAGGCGGATGTCCTGGCCGGCGCTGACGCTGCCGCCGCGGATGGCGATCTGGCCGCGCGGCTGCGCGCCGTCCACCGCCTGGTTGTCCGCCGCGGTCGCCGCCGCGGTCAGCGTGGCGTCCTGCTCGGCGCGGATGCGCACGCCTTCCTGGCGCTGGCTGGTTTCGCTTTGGTCGCGGTTATAGGCCCAGGAGTTTTTCCAGGCGTGATTGCTGCTGCTGGACGCGCTGTCCGCCACTTGGCTGTCCAGTGTCAGATCCTTGCCGCTGAGCGCCACATTGCGGCCATTGATGTCGGTGGCGGCCAAGGTCGCCACGTCGCCGGCGCTGAGGCTCACATCGTCGCGCGCGCTGATGACGCTGCGCTTGATGCGAGTGTCGCTGCTGTTGCTGGCGGTATTGGTTTCGCCGGTCTTCCAGATGAACCAGCTCTCGTCGTGACCGCTGTCCTGAGTGGTGGAAGTCTCCGCCCTGCCGCGGCTGTCGATCTGGCGCGCGGCCAATGCCACCTTGCCTTCGCTGGCGCGGATCTGCGCGCCTTCCAGCGCCAGTTTGCCCTGGCGCGCGTCCACCGACACTTCCTGCGTGCCGTTCAGGCTGCCGCCCACATTGACGCCGGCGCCATCGGCGGTGCTGATGATATTGATGCGGCCGGCCTGCATCGCGCCCAGGAACACGCTGTCCAGCGAGCCCACGCCTTCCGGCGCCTTATCGCTGCGCAACACCTTGGCGTCCTTGCCCTGGTAATCCACCAGGTTGAAGCCGGCGCGGACATTCAACTGCTCGCGCGCGGCGACATTGCCGCGCACATCGATGCGCGGCGCGATCAGGTCCAGCACATTGACGCCGCTCAGGCCGGCGCCGTTGACGCTGAGCGCGTTGCCGTTCATCGCCGCCTGCAAGGAGGTGATGGCGCCGTTTTCGATATTGGCGTTGCCCACCAGCAGCGACGCACGCGGCGTGTTGATAAAGCCGCAGCCGCTGCAAGTGATGCCGTTGGGGTTGGCCAGCACATAGTCGGCGGCCTTGCCGAACACTTCCTGCTTGCCCAGCAGCAAGGACGGGTTGCGGCTGATCACTTCGTTCAAGATCACGCTGGCTTCGCGCCCGCCCAGCAAGACATTGGCGCCCAACTGGCCGGCCAGTTGCGATTGGCCGCCGGCGGTGGAGTTGTTGAACACCGCGCCGGGCTTGCCGACATTGAAATCCTGGTATTGGTTATGCGACAGGCCCGCGGCGCTGGGCGCCACGATATTGACCACCGCCGCGCCGTTGGCGGCGTTGCTCACCTGCGGCTGCGCGCCGCTGCCGCCGGCGACGATGCCGGCCGCCATCGCGGCTTCCACCGCCCAAAACGCCAGGGTCAGCGCCGCGGCCACTTTCCCCGTTACCGATAAGCCGAAATTTATTTTTTTCTTCATGATTTGAGTCCCGTTCATTCAGAGAACAAGCAGATTCGGTCCAAAACCGTCTATCCAGACAACCCATGTTCCGTGGGCCTTTCCAGCCTGCCAGCCGGATTCGTCCACGATGAAACATACGTTTGATTTCGAATCTACGTCTCTTTTTAAATCAATTCAAATGAAATACTGCCAATATCGCTTAGTCGCCTTCGCGGCGAATTTCTTTCAAAAAAAGTTCACGTCAAAAAATAAATCACAACGACATCACCAGGACAGCGCCAGTTTGGCGAATAGCTGATGTCCTTCCTGCTGCCAGCCGGCCGGCTTGTACAAGGGCCGGCTGTACTCCAGGTCCAGGCTGGCCTTGCGGTAGCTGAAAGCCAGACCCAGGCTGGCGCCGGCAATACTCTGCCATTGCTGAACCGAGCGATGCGGCAACACCCGGCCGCCGTCCAGACCGATACGCGGCGTCACGCCGATGCCGGCCAGTTCGAAGCGGCGCGACAAGGTATTGCGCCAGGACCAGCCGGTTTCCCCGGCCAGGGTGTTGCGGCGGAAACCACGCACCGCGCTGGCGTCGGACACATCCATCTGTTCGACGCCGGGCAGATAATCGCGGCTGGTCTGGCCAGTCAGCGCGCTATTGAGCTGGTACGGTCCGCCAGGCAGGCCCAGGCTTTGAAACCAGTTCAGCGACGCCTTCCACTTGGTGAACTGCGGATTGGGACCGTCCGGCGCGCGCGGGTCCGGCGCGCTGGCGCCCAGCCAGCGCGTGCCGCGCTGCACGCCGGCGTCAGCGATCAATACGCCGCCGCTGAGCAATTGCAAGCGCGACAGCCCCAGTTCGGCCACGCTCAGCGTCGGGCTGGTGATCTCGATCTCGCTGTCGAGAAAATAATTGCGCACCCGCTTATGCGTCAGTTGCGCCATCAGCGAAGTGGTCTGGTCCTGGCCGCGGCTCAGCACCCGGTCCACGCGCAGGCCGCTCTGTGCGGTGCGCCCGGACAAATTCACCGCGCTGTACTGCAATTGCAGCGGGTTCAGATAATCGGCGCGGCTGGCGAAGGCGCTGAAAGTCCAATAGCCGTAAGGCAGGGAATAAAACAGCGATTCGCTGCGGCTATGCCGCACCGCGTTGTCGTTGCTGGTGCGCTGCGCCGACACGCTGACGAAATCGGACAGACCCAGCGGGCTGTCCCAGGACAGGCCCACGCCGGCCTGCACCCGGCCGGTGCTGTCGCGGCCGGTGTTGTCGGCGTTGAAGTTCAAGCGCCAGGGCGCGTCCTTATTGTTGCGCAGGCTGAGGATGGAGCCGCCCACGGTCTCGCCGGGCAGGATGTCCAGCGTTGCCTTGCTGGACGGCAGGCGGTTGGCCTGGTCCAGCCCCTGGTCGGCGTCGTGTATGTTCAGCGGCCGGCCGATCACGCCGGGAAACAAGGTGGCCGGATTGCTGCGCCGGTCGTCGCTGACGATCTTCTCCACCCGTCCTTCGTGCACGCGCAAGATCAGCACGCCCTGCTCGTCCGGCCCTTCGGCCGCCACGCGCGCGGCGATATAGCCCTTCTTCAGATAGAGCTGGGTCAAGCCGCGGCTATAGCGGTTCAACTCTTCGTTGTTCAGGCAGTCGCTGGCCAGTTCGCCCAGAGACGCCACTTCCTTGCGGCTCAGCAGCTTGATGCCGGCCAGGCGCACGCCCTTGACGCGCAGGCAGTCCATCTCGCCCATCTCCGCCGCTTCCGGCCGGTGCATGGTATTGCTGTCCGGCAGCATCTGCCGCAAGCGCTGCTGCTGGATGATGGCGTCGAAACGGCGGCTGTTGTCCTGCAACAGGCGCCGCGAATCGTTTTCCATCTGCTGATGCATGCTGCCAGACATGCCGGGCACTTCCGCGGCCTGCGCCGCCACGCCCCAGCAGACGATCCCCGCCATCTGCCAGAACTGAGCTGGCGATGGTTTTTTGTATTTAATCATCATCGGATTCGTAACTATTTTTAAATAAAGGAAAACAGAAATTCCATGACGCGTCCAGACTAATGAGAATAATTATCAAATAATGACACTATTACCCAGACTTGATGCCAGCCTTGCGGCCTTAACGCAACAGAAAATTCAATACGAATAAAAAAACCCGGCCAATGGCCGGGCTTATCCCTTAGTCGTTTGATTCTGAAATATCTTTCAGAAGATCAGAAAAAACTTATTCGAATATAAAGCGAGCGCGCTTGATATTGCACAGCAATTCATAGGAAATGCTGCCGGCGGCGGCGGCCACCTCGTTGACCGACACCGTGTCGCCCCACAGCTCCACCTCGCTGCCGATGCCGGCGGCGGGCAGTTCGCTCAGGTCCACGGTGATCATGTCCATCGACACCCGGCCGATGATGCGCGAGCGGCGGCCGTCCACCGCCACCGGGCTGCCGCTGGACGCCAGCCGCGGATAGCCGTCGGCGTAGCCGCCGGCAATCAGGCCCACCCGGGTCGGCCGTTCGGTGACGAAGTTGTTGCCGTAGCCGATGGGCTCGCCGGCGGCCAGCTCGCGCACGCCGAAGATGCGGCTGCTCAGCCGCATCACCGGTTTCAGCTCATCGCCCTGCGGGAAACCCGCCGGCAGCGGGCTGGCGCCGTAAAGCAGGATGCCGGCGCGGCCCCAGTCGCGGCGCGCGCGCGGATGGCACAGGATGCCGGCGGAATTGGCCACGCTCTCCTCCCCCGGCAGGCCGGCGGTGGCTGCGTCGAAGCTTTCGATCTGCGCCAGGGTCATCGGCACCGTCGGCTCGTCGGCGCGGGCGAAGTGGGTCATCTTGACGATGCTCTCCGCCTTGCCGCTGGCCTGCAAGCGTTCCCAGGCCGCGCGGTAATGCCGCGGCAGAAAGCCCTCGCGGTGCATGCCGCTGTCCAGCATCAGCCAGACGCGGAACGGCGCAGCAGGCTGGGACTCCTCCAGCATGCGCAGCTGTTCTTCGCTCTGCACCACCAGCCACAAGCGGTGGCGCTCGACCTCGGCCAGTTCGGCGGCCTCGAACACCCCTTCCAGCAACAGGATGGGCGCGCTCACGCCGGCGGCGCGCAGGTGCAGCGCTTCCTCAAGACAGGCGACGGCGAAACCGTCGGCGACATCGGCCAGCGCCTGGGCACAACGCGCCGCGTCGTGGCCGTAGCCGTTGGCCTTCAGCACCGCCAATACCCGCCCGCCGTGCTGGCGCTTGGCCAGCAGGTAGTTGTCGCGCAGGTATTGAGTGCGGATGGTGGCGATCAGCGGCCGCATGCTCAAGCGCCCGCCACGGCCGGCCGCGCGGCCGGCACCACCAGGGTCTCGCCCTGTTTGGCGTAGCGCTGCATGGACAGACCGTCCAGGCTGATCTCCGGCTTGGCGCCGGTGATGATGTCGGCCAGCACCTTGCCGGAGCCGGCGCCCATGGTCCAGCCCAGGGTGCCGTGGCCGGTGTTCAGCGACAGATTGGCGAAGCGGGTGCCGCCGACGATGGGCGTGCCGTCCGGCGTCATCGGGCGCAGACCGGTCCAGAAGCTGGCGGCCGGGATGTCGCCGCCGTTCGGATACAGATCGCCCACCACCATTTCCAGCGTTTCGCGGCGGCGCGGGTTCAGCGACAAATCGTAGCCGGACAGCTCGGCCATGCCGCCGACGCGGATGCGGTCGTCGAAGCGGGTGATCGCCACCTTGTAGGTTTCATCCAGCACCGTGGACACCGGCGCGCCGGCCGGATTGGTGATCGGCACGGTCAGCGAATAGCCCTTGACCGGGTAAACCGGAATATCGATGCCCAGCGACTTGACCATGTCGCGGGAGAAGCTGCCCATCGCCACCACGTAGTGATCGGCGGTCAGCAAATCGTCGCCGATGCGGATGCCGGTGATGCGCTTGCCGTCGCTCTCGATACCGTCCACGCTCACGCCGAAACGGAACTTCACGCCCTTGGCGCGCGCCATCTCGGCCAGGCTGGCGGTGAACAGATTGCAATCGCCGGTTTCGTCATTGGGCAGTTGCAGGCCGCCGGTCAGCTTGTGCTTGACGCTGGCCAACGCCGGCTCCACCTCGGCGCAGCCGTCCCGGTCCAGCACCTTGAAATCCACGCCGCATTCCTTGAGCACGGCGATGTCCTTGCTGACGCCATCGACCTGGGCCTGGCTGCGGAACAGCTGCAGCGTGCCGCCCTGGCGCGCCTCGTAGCCGATGCCGGTTTCGACGCGCAGCTCTTTCATCTTGTCGCGGCTGTATTCGGCCAGACGCATCATCCGGCTCTTGTTCACCGCGTAAGCATCTTCATTGCAGTTGGCCAGCATCTTGGCGATCCACTGCAGCTGGTACAGGCTGCCGTCCGGCTTCACCGCCAGCGGCGCGTGACGCTGGAACAGCCATTTGGCCGCCTTCAGCGGAATGCCCGGCGCGGCCCAGGGGGTGGAATATCCGGGGGAAATCTGGCCGGCATTGCCAAAGCTGGTTTCCAAGGCCACGCCTTCCTGGCGCTCCAGCACCGTCACATCGCAGCCCGCCTTGGCCAGATACCAAGCCGTGGACACACCCAGAACACCGCCGCCCAGCACGATCACCTTCATTTTCTCTCTCCGTTTGCAGCACTACATGGCTATAGTGATTTTGCGTAGTATATTAATGAAACACTGGGTTTTTTCACCAAAGTAGCGTCAGACTACAGATTTTTAAACTGCAAACTTTTATATACATAGTGAAAACATGAAGAAAAGTTCAAGCAGCGACAAAGCGCTGGATAAAACCGACCTGAAAATCCTGCGCCTGCTGCAGAAAAACGGCCGCATCTCGATGACGGAACTCTCTGAAAAGGTGGGACTTTCCACCACGCCGTGCACCGAGCGGGTACGCCGCATGGAGCGCGACGGCATCATCGAAGGCTATTACGCCCGCCTCAATCCGCATGCGATGGGCGCGGCGCTGCTGGTGTTCGTGGAGATCAAGCTGGAAGCCAAATCCGGCAATATCTTCGACGCCTTCCGCCGCGAAATCATGCGTATCCCGGAAATCCTGGAATGCCACCTGGTGTCCGGAGAATTCGACTACCTGATCAAGGCGCGCATCCCGGACATGTCGATGTATCGCAAGCTGCTGGGCGACATCCTGCTGCAACTGCCCTCGGCCAAGGAATCCAAGAGCTATGTGGTGATGGAAGAGGTCAAGGAGACGCTGCAACTACCGCTGGGAGAATAAATTAACCCTTTAAAATCATGCGATTGCACTTGATTTAAATCAAAAAAGGCTTGCATTCCCCTTCCGTCTCAGCCAAACCACAAGCAGCTGTTGCTTGAGTGAAACTACCTAGGCGGGAGATGAGGATGTTCGGCTTCATGAAGGCGGTCGACAAGACCGCGGACGCGGCGCGCCAGGTGCGCCAACTGGAAAGCGTGCTGGACCACGCCGACAATCTGATCATGCTGTGCGACACCAGCCGCGACAACACAATCTTTTACATGAACAAGACCGCGCGCGAGATTCTGGGCCGGCATCGAGAAATGATGAACCAGAAATTCCGCGCCGGCGTCGACGTCAAGAACGCCCACGACCACAGCATCCACCAATTCCACCGCGACCCGGAGCACAACCGCCGCATCCTGGCCGATCTGGCCAGCCGCAAGATAGACCAGCATATCGCGATGATTCCGGTGGGCGAGGTCATGTTCAAGACCAAGGTGTTTCCAATCTGGGACACCGCCCATCCCGATCAACTGCTGTGCTTCATGGCCAGTTTTCAGGACGTGTCCGCCGAAGTGCGCGCCCAGCAGCTGCAGGATCAAGGCAATCAGCGCCGCGAATTCCTGGAGGTCCGCATCAACGAGTTGTCGGAAAACATGCAGGCGATGAGCGCCACCATCCAGAACGTGGCGGTGCAAACCGCCTCCGCCTCCGAATCCTCCGAGCTGATGCTGGGCGAGGCCAAGAAAAGCATGGCCATCGTCAGCGACACCAACCAGGGCATGCTGCAGGTGGGCGCCATGGTGCGCCAGACCGCGGACAGCCTGGTCTCGCTGGGCCAACGCTCGGAAGCCATCGGCCACATCGTCAACGTGATCAAGGATATCGCCGACCAGACCAATCTCTTGGCCTTGAACGCGGCGATCGAGGCGGCGCGCGCCGGCGAGATGGGCCGCGGCTTCGCCGTGGTGGCGGACGAGGTGCGCAAGCTGGCCGAGCGCACCACCAAGGCCACCCAGGAAATCGGCGACATGATCCGCGCGATCCAGGGCGAGGTGCAGCAAAACGTGCGCGCCATCGAGCAAGGCCGCGAACAGGTGCAGACCACGGAAAGCGACTTCCAGCGCGCCGAGGGCGCCTTGCAAACCATAGTCGGCGAGATCAACACCATGCGCAATTTCGTGGTGGAAATCGCCAACGCCGCGGAAGAACAGGCCGCCACCTCGCAGGACATCGCCGATAAGCTCAGCGACATCACCCGGCAGGACTGAAGTAAAAACGCTTCACAAGCAAAGGATGGGGCGGAATAATGAAACGCCCCACCCTTCGCTTCGAGGCCAGACATGAGCTTAGCGTCCGTCCAGGCGTTTTTCGCCGCCCGTCAGCTGGACATCCCCATCATAGAGCTGGAAGTCAGCACCGCCACCGTGGCGGAAGCCGCCGCCGCCCACGACGTGGAGCCCGGCCGCATCGCCAAGACCCTGGCCTTCCGCCTGAACGACGGCCGCGACGTGATCCTGGTGGCGCGCGGCGACGCCCGCATCGACAACCGCAAGTTCAAGGACGCCTTCGGCAAGGGCAAGATGCTGCCGCCGGACGAGGTGGAAGCCATCACCGGCCATCCGGTGGGCGGCGTCTGCCCGTTTGGCCTCGCCACCGAGCTGCCCATCTATCTGGACGTGTCGCTGCAAGCCTACGACGAAGTGCTGCCGGCCGCCGGCGCCGTCCACAGCGCGGTGCGGCTATCGCCGCAGCAGCTGCACCACATCACCCAGGCCGACTGGGTGGATGTGTGCCAGGCTTTTGCCTAGAAACCATTTACGCTCCGCTGCGCCTAGTCCCGAGCCGCGCGGCCGAAGCGATGCAAAAAGCCGCCGTTTGTCGCCAAACGACGGCTCAAGCTTTCCCGCGGCGGAATCCCCGCCGCCTGCCACGCCAGGCCGGCGCGCTATTGAGACGCCCGCGCACCCCGGCCAAGGCGCCGCCACCGTCTTCCCATGCGGCGCGGCGACATACAGGCCGGACAGGCGCAGCCAGCAGTCAGCGCTTAGGCGCGGCGGTAGCCGGCTTTCAGCCTATCAGGATCAAGGGAAAACAAGGTTCGCGGAACGCGATTCGAATCAATCATGATGATGTCTCCGATATGGGTTAAGCCTGCTTCCCGCTGTCAAACGGGAGCGGCAGGCACCTGACAGGGTTGACAGACCGGCATATCGGGACCGGCAGCCCACGAGGGGCTCCCCGCCAGCGCCTGCCATCTATGCGTGCGCCGACACAGACAATGTCGCACGATGGCGGCAAGTCTGCCGATATGTTTTAGGAGCTGTCAAACCCACTTGTGCCGAGATTGCGACGGCACGCGGGGATTGTTGGCGAGGCGGATGGATAAGTCAAGACGGCGTGGTCCGCGCCGCCGGCGTCCGCCATGCCAAGAAAAACGCCCGGCAAGCCGGGCGTTTCGCATCCATCCAGACAACGGCGCTCAGTAGCCCAGCCCCATCGCGTCCTTGACGTCCTGCATGGTGGCGCGCGCCACTTGCTCGGCCTTGGCGTTGCCGGCGGCCACCACTTCCTTGACCAGATTGGGATTGCTCAGATACTGCTCGGCGCGTTCAAACATCGGCTGCTGTTCGCGGAGTACGCCGTCTATCACCGGTTGCTTGCAGTCCAGGCAACCGATGCCGGCGCTGGTACAGCCCTGCTTCACCCATTCGCGGGTATCCGCGTCGCTGTACACCTGGTGCAGCTGCCATACCGGGCATTTGTCCGGGCTGCCCGGATCGGTGCGGCGCACGCGGGCCGGATCGGTCGGCATCGCCCGCACTTTTTTGGTGACGGTGGCCGGGTCTTCGCGCATGGTGATGGTGTTGCCGTAGGACTTCGACATCTTCTGACCGTCCAGGCCCGGCATCTTGGACGCCTCGGTCAGCATCGCCTCGCATTCGGCCAGAATGCTCTTGCCCTTGTTCTCCAGCCAGCCGAACAGCCGCTCACGGTCCGCCGCGCCCAGGTTCTGGCTGGCGGCCAGGATTTCGCGCGCGCCGGCCAAGGCTTCGGCGTTGCCGTCTTGCAGATAGGCGGTGCGCAGGCGGTCGAATTCCTTGCCGGCCTTGCCTATCTTCTTCACCGCGGCGCGGGCCAGTTCTTCGAAGTTGGGTTCGCGGCCAAACAGGTTGTTGAAGCGGCGCGCCACTTCGCGGGTCAGTTCGATATGCGGCACCTGGTCTTCGCCCACCGGCACCAGGCCGGCCTTGTAGATCAGGATGTCGGCGGCTTGCAGCAGCGGATAGCCGAGGAAGCCGTAAGTGCCCAGGTCCTTGGTGGACAGTTTTTCGATCTGGTCCTTGTAGGTGGGCACCCGCTCCAGCCAGGACAGCGGGGTCACCATGGACAGCGCCAGGTGCAGTTCCGCGTGCTGCGGCACTTTGGACTGGATGAAGACGGTGGCCTGCTCCGGGTCCACGCCGGCGGCCAGCCAGTCTATCACCATGTCCCACACGCTCTTGCCGATGATGGAGACGTCGTCGTAATTGGTGGTCAGCGCATGCCAGTCCGCCACCATGAAATAACAGTCGTGAGTGCTTTGCAATTGCACCCAGTTCTTGATCACGCCGTGGTAGTGGCCAAGGTGCAGGCTGCCGGTGGGGCGCATGCCGGAGAGAATGCGGTTGGCGAACATATGTGAATTCCGTTTCAGGTAATGAGCGCGACTGCGCCGGAAACGAATTTCCGGCGCGTCAGGATGGGGATGAACCAGGCCGCTTTAAATCAGGGCGCGCACCAGCCCGTACATCAGGCCATAGAACGGCCGCAAAATGGTGGACAGCAGGCCGGTGAAAATCAAGGCCAGCAACACCCACATGCCGTAGGGCTCCAGCCTGGAATATTTCCAGGCCATGCCCGGCGGCAGGAAGCTCTCCACGATGCGGCCGCCGTCCAATGGCAGAATGGGCAGCAGATTGAGCAGCATCAGCGAGATATTGATGCTGATGCCGGCCTGGCTCATCAGCGCCAGCGGCTCGCTATAGCTGGTATCCATGCCGATGGCCAGTTTGAACAGCAGCACCCACAGCAGCATCATCAGCAGATTGGAGGCCGGCCCGGCGGCGGCCACCAGCCGGCCATGCTCGCGCGGCTTGCGCAGCGCGCCGAAGTTGACCGGCACCGGCTTGGCCCAGCCAAAGATGAAGCCGCCCAGCGTCACCGACAACAAGGGCAGCAGCACGGTGCCGATCGGGTCGATGTGCTTGAGCGGGTTCAGCGTCATCCGTCCCATCATATAGGCGGTGCTGTCGCCGTAACGGCGCGCCGCGTAAGCGTGGGCGGCCTCGTGCAGGGTGATGGCGAACAGCACCGGCAGCGCGTAAATAGTGATTTTCTGAATCAGAAGATTAATGTCGCCCATGATGTCTCTTGTGGGTTGAAAACAGTGTAGTGATGAGGCAAAGGCGGTGCTTAGAACCTGTTTACGATCTGCTGCGCGTCGTGAAACGTGACACGGTGAGTCCACCTTCGAAATGCTCATGTAGCACGTGTACATTCCGCTTTCTCAGCCGTTTTCGCCTTGTCTCGCCTTAGCTCGCGAGATCGTAAACAGGTTCTTACAGACCGAACGGCGCCGGATCTCCCTTGCCGCGGCGCAACAGCTCCACGCCCTCGGTCATGTCGATCACGGTGGTGGGATCGGTGCCGCACCAGCCGCCGTCTATCACCGCGTCCACCGCGTGCTCCAGCCGCTCGCGGATTTCATACGGATCGGTCAACGGTTCCTCGTCGCCGGGCAGCATCAGGGTACAGGACAGAATCGGCTCGCCCAATTCTTCCAGCAAGGCCAGCGCCACTTTGTGGTCCGGCACCCGCAGCCCTATGGTGGAGCGCTTGGGATGCAGGGTGCGGCGCGGCACTTCGCGGGTGGCTTGCAGGATGAAGGTGTAGCTGCCGGGGGTGGCGGCTTTCAGCATGCGGAACTGGCTGTTGTCCACCTTGGCGTAGTTGGCCAGTTCGGACAGATTGTGGCAGACCAGGGTCAGGTGATGACGCAGGTCCAGCTGGCGGATGTCCAGGATGCGCTCCATCGCCGGCTTGTCGCCCAGCATGCAGCCCAGCGCGTAACAGGAGTCGGTGGGATAGACCACCACCCCGCCCTCGCGCAGGATCTTCACCGCTTCGCGCACCAGCCGCGCTTGCGGATTGTCCGGGTGGATCATGAAAAACTGTGCCATGTAAGGTCAGCCTTGTGCCAGGTCCGCGGGCCGGATGATGCGCGCGGCCAGCGCGTTCCAGATGGGTTTGCAGATCGGCGGCAGGTCGTCGGTGCGGCCGACGTCGCGGCCGCCCTCGCCCGGCGCGTGGAAATCGCTGCCGGCGCTGGAGTACAGCTCGTGGCGGTCCGCCAATAGCGCGAACTTGTGCATATCGTCCAGGCTGTGGCTGCCGCTGGCCACTTCGATGCCGCGGCCGCCAGCCTGCTTGAAGTCGTTGATCAGCCGCTCGATCAGGGTGCGGCCCATATCGTAGCGGCCGGGATGGGCGATCACCGCCTCGCCGCCGCCGGCGCGGATCCAGCCCACCGCGTCTTCCAGGCTGGCCCATTCATGCGCCACATAGCCGGGCTTGCCCGGGGTCAGGAATTTGCGGAACACGGTGCGCACGTCCTTGACCTGGCCGCTGTTGACCAGGAAGCGGGCGAAATGGGTGCGGCCTATCATTTCCGGGTTGTCGCACAAGGCCATCGCGCCGTCGAACGCGCCTTGAATGCCGGCCTTGACCAGTTCGTCCGACATCTGCCGCGCGCGGTTGACGCGGCCGTCGCGTATCGATTGCAGGCCGGCGGCCAGCGTCGGCTGTTCCGGGTCTATGCCCAGGCCGACGATGTGCACGGTGTGCTTGCCCCAGCTGACCGAGACTTCGACGCCATTGAGGAAGGCCAGGCCCTGCCGCGCCGCCTCGGCCCGCGCCGCGGCCAGGCCGTGGGTGCAGTCGTGGTCGGTCAGCGCCACCAGGGTGGCTTCGCGCTCGGCGGCGCGCGCGATCACCTGCTCCGGCGGCAAGGCGCCGTCGGAGGCGTGGGAATGAAAGTGCAGATCGATGCTGGCCATGCTCATTGTCCGTTGGCGGCGGCCTGGCGCGCGGCTTCGCGCAACTCCCAGGCGGCCAGTTTGGCGCGGTATTCCGTCATCAGCGCGTTATAGCTGTCCCAGATGCACGGGTCGCAGCCGCTGCCGCAGCAAGCGTCGTCCGGCGGGGGCTCGGGCGCTTCCGGCGGCGGGTCGAAGTCGTCGTCGTTCATGGCGCCACGACGCGGATGGCAAAGCCATCGCCGCTGACTTGCTGGCCCACGCGGATCTTGCAGGTTTTGCGCAGTTCCACCTGGCCGTCCACGCGCACATTGCCTTCGGCGATGAAATGCTTGGCGGCGCCGCCGGAATCGCAGACATTGCAGGCTTTCAGCAGGTCGCACAAGGCGATGTATTCGCCGCTCAATTCAAAGGTTTCGTTCATTTTTGCACACTCGATTGGGACAGGGCTGTGAGCGGGCTGTGGACAAGAGCCGCAGCGCCTTCATTTTTCACGCCTTTTTACTGTCGCTTATTTTTTAATCTACCGCCGACAACTATCCACGCGCTGGCAGGACAAGCTTGTGGGCCTGTTGTGGATAATTGCGGCAATTTGCTGAATTTCCAGCGCTTTATTCTTGCCGCTCAAAATTTAGGCAACTCGCCCGGCCAGATGGCGGCCAGCGCCGTCCGCGCCTGCGCCATCCGCTGCGCGTGCGCGCCATGCACCCGCGTCGCGTTCACGCCCGCGTCTTGCAGCGCCTGCCGGTAGAGGCCGAACAGCCAGTCGCGCTGGGTCGGGTGGCTGCGCAGCGGGTCCGGCTCCCAGGGGATGTCAGCCTCGGCCAGCAGGGTCAGCGCGTAATCGCCGGGCCGGTACAGCGCAAGCAAGCCGGGGCTGCAATGCCCGTGCGCCACCTCGCTCCAGATCTTGCAATTCAACGCCGTGGTGTCGCACAACAAGACTTGGACGCCGCCAGCCAATGACTGTTCCGCCGCCAACTGTCCGCGCGCCACCTCCTCGATGATCTCCGGCGTGGAGCGGTACGGCCGCGTGGCGAAATAATCGCGCGCGTATTCCGGCACCCAGGCGGCGGCAATGCCGGCCGCGTTCAACGCTTCCGCCAGCGCGCGCGCCAGCGTGGTCTTGCCGCAGGACTCCGGCCCCACGATGGCGATCTTCAACGGCCGCGCCGCGCCTTCTGACATCCTGCTGCTCTCGAACATACGGAAAAGCGTTCAATTATACGCCGCTTGCCGCGCTATCAACAGCCGGACCGCTGTTCTCAACAAGCCAGGGGGACAGCCCTGTGCGCCAGCTGTGGACAATGACGCTAAGCCCTTGCCGTGAAATGGATTTGTTCGACCTGCTCAAAAAACAGGCAATTCATTGGATTACTCACATCCAGCGTGAAAAGCCGTGTGGGACAATTGTGGATAAGGCCGCCAAGTCCTTGTTCCGCCAAGCGCATTTTCGACCGCTTATTTTTTAGGCAAAACAGCACGCCTTTTCAGGATGACGGCATACAAAAACGCCCACCTCGGCCATGGCCGGCCATGGCTGGCCGCCAGCGCCGCTTGCCCACACCCAAGGTGTAAAGCCATGTGGGCGAGCTGTGGACAAGCGCGGCAAGGCCCTGAAAAACCGGCACAAAAAAAGGCTGCTCAAAAAATGAGCAGCCTGGATAGTGAACGGCGTCTTAATGCGCGCTCATCTCGCCGCGCAAGGGCCGGGCCAATTGCGCCGCCAGCTGCGGGCCGCTGAGGCCGGCGGACAGCAGCACATGCAGCTTGGCCAGCGCCGCTTCCGGCGTCAGGTCCGCCCCGGCCACCGCGCCGGCGCGCGCCAGCGGCTGACTGGCGGCGTAAGCGCCCACTTCCACCGCGCCGCGCGGCGCCTGGGTGATGTTGAGCACCGCGCCGCCGCGCGCGGTCAAGGCCCGCACCCCCGCCAGCAGCGTCGGATCGGCCGGCGCGTTGCCGCTGCCGTAGCTCATCAGCACCGCCGCGTCCAGCGCCGGGTCCGCCATCAGACGGCCGGCCAGCGCCGCGCCCTGGCCCGGGCTCAGGAACAGGCAGGCAATGCTCAGGTCTTCGCGCAGCGTCAGCGCCTGGAATTCGCCCTGCCCGCGCAGCCAGTCGGCCTGGTTCCAATGCGGGTGGATGGCGAAGCGGGCCAGCGGCTCGGCATTGGGCGCGCCAAAGCCGGCGAAATGCTCGACGTCCAGCTTGCGGGCGCGGCAGCCGCGCAGCAGCAGGCGGTCGAAGGCGATGGCGACTTCGTGCAATGCCGGCTGGCAGGCCGATTCCAGCGCGTCGGCGACATTGTTCCAGCCGTCGGAGCGCGGGTGCAGCAGCGGCAGTTGCGCGCCGGTCAGCACCACCGGTTTGGCCAGGCCACGCAGCGCGAAGGCCAGTACGCCGGCGGTATAGGCCATGGTGTCGGTGCCGTGGATGACGACGAAGCCGTCGTAGTCGTGATAACGCTCGGCCAGCGCGGCGATGATGCGGTTCCAGTGGCGTGGCTCGATGGCGGAGGAGTCGATCAATTCCTCGAATTCGACCACGTCGAAATCCAGGCCGGGACGGCGGAAGCGCTCCAGCAGGCCGGGCAGCAGCCCAGGCGACGGCGCCAGGCCGTCCGGGGTTTCGGTCATGCCTATGGTGCCACCGGTGTACAACACTAAAACGCGGCTCATGCGATCTCCTGCGAAGGGCGAATGTCAGGGATGGCATGGTAGCGCAATTCTCCGCGCTCGCGGCGGC
Organism: Chromobacterium aquaticum; assembly: GCF_021129195.1. Classification (GTDB taxonomy): domain Bacteria; phylum Pseudomonadota; class Gammaproteobacteria; order Burkholderiales; family Chromobacteriaceae; genus Chromobacterium; species Chromobacterium aquaticum. The sequence goes on from NZ_JAJOHW010000092.1 coordinate 45,278, forward strand.
GACGGCGGCAGACCTGGCGCAAGGGACGAGGGGTGGAACGAATGCGCCGCGCCGCCGCGAAGCGGATTTCTGCAGTGGTTCGCGACGACGCGGCGGGAGCAATGATCGCGGAACGCCGTCAGCGCAGCGCGTCGGAAATGGCGATGTTCACCGCCCGCTTGGCGGCGTCGATATGGTAGACGATGTCGCGCTGCAAGGAGCGCAGATAGGGATCGTCCTCGCGATGGCCGGCGTCCTGACGCGCCTTGTCCAGCAACAGCAGCGATTGGTGGAAGCGATCTTCCGGCCGCCAGCTGGCGTCCGGCGGCATGCGCTCGAACGGGTCTTTGCCGTCGTTGATCGCCGCGTCGCGCATCCGGCGCAGCGCCTGGTTGATTTCGTCGACGGCGTGGCGCTCGTCATTGCTCACCTGCGGCGAATCCGGCCGCGCCAGCAGGTCGCGCGCCATGCGCAAATCGCTCATCGCGTGCAGATAGTAGGGGTGTTGCTCCGGCTGCCAGTGGTGCTGTTCCCAGCTCCAGGGATCGCCGTCGCGCCAGGGGTCGGCGGCCTGGGCCGCCTGGCTGGCGGCGGCGCACAGGATCAAGGCGGCCAGCAGGCCGCGCGCGGTCGTGAATTGCATGATGTGCTCCTTTTGGCTTAGAACATGTTTGCGATCTGCTGCGCGTCGTGGGGCATTACACGGTGTGTACGGCTTCAAAATACTCATGTACCACGCGTACATTTCACTTTCTCAGCCGTTTTCGCCTTGTCTCGCCTTGTCTCGCCTTAGCTCGCTAGATCGCAAACAGGCTCTTAGCGCAGCGCGTCGGCCACCGCTTGTTGAGTGGCGCGCTTCGCTTCGTCGATGTGGTGAACGATGCGGTGTTGCAAGTCCCGCACCCAGGGATCGTCCTCGGCGTGGCTGGCGTCGCGGCGCGCCGAATCCAGCAGTGACATCGCTTTGTGGAAGCGGTCGCTGGCGGGCAGATTGGCGTCCGGCGGCTCGCCCTGCCACGGGTTCTTGCCGTCTTCGATCGCCGCGCGGCGCATTTCGTCGAGCGCGGCGTCGATTTCCGCCACCGCGCGGCGCTCATCGCTGGCCACCGGCTCGTAATCCGGCCGCGCCAGATAGGCGCGCGCCATGCGCAGGTCGCTCATCGCGTGCAGATAATAGGGATGCTCGGCCGGGTGCCAGGCATGCGGCGCCGGCGGCGGGTTGCGGTAGACGATCTGGGTGCGCGGCGGCGTCACCACGCAGGCGCTGAGGCCCAGGCAAGCTAAGGCGATGGCCGCGGGCAGGAGGCGGCGGGTAAGGGATGGCATGTTTCCTCTCCGGTAAAAACGCCGTTTATGGCAACGGCTTGATCCATTCAGCATCGCCCGGCGGCGCCGCGCTGTCAGCAGCGATCTGGTGTCGGCATGTAAGCGTTTGTAGCCGGAAACCGGCAAAAAACCGTCAGTGATTAAGCAGGCGTGAAGCCGGCAGCCTGAATTGCAAACAGCGATGAAGAAGCCGCCGGTTTCATGCGCTGCGCACGCTGACGCGCACCGCGTCGTGGCGCCAGTATTCGTAATCGCAGTCCAGCGCGGCACCGGCGGCGTCGCGATTGACGCGGCGTATCAGCAGCACCGGGCTGCCTTCGGCCAGCATCAGCGCCTGGGCCACGCGGCCCTGCGCCGCCGCCGGCAGGATGTCGAAGGCCGCCGCCGCGTATTCGATGCCGTAATGACGGCGATACAGGCCGGTCAGCGATTGGCGCAAATCCTGCTCCTGGATGCCGGGGAAGCGCTCCGGCCGCAGGAAGTGCTCGACATAGAGCGCCACTCTGCCGTCCAGGCTGCGCTGACGGCAGATTTTCCACAGCGAGCTCAAGGGCGGCACTTCCAGCGCCCGGCACAGCTCGGGCGAGGCCAGCACGGTTTCCACGCTCAAGAGCCGGGTTTCCGCCGTCCGCTGCTGGGCGTCGGCCATGCGCTGGAAATGGTTGCCGTACAGCGGCGCGTATTCCAGCCGCGGAAAAGCGACGAACCAGCCGCGTCTTTCCTCGCGGTAGACCCGCCCTTCGGCCTCCAGCACGCTCAGCGCCTCTTTCAAGGTGATGCGGGTGGTGGCGAACAGATCGGCCAGCGCGCGCTCCGACGGCAGGCGGTCGCCCGGCCGCAGCAGGCCGCCGTCGATTTGCTGCAATAAGGCGGCGCGGATGCGCGCGGCCTGGGAAAGCGGTTTCGCTTCAAGCATCAGGACTAGTCCAGCAATCAGATCGATGCCGGCTTTTTAACAAGCGAAAATGACAAGGAAATGAATGCGCGCGCGCGCCGCAAACCGGGCCGGAACCGATTCGTCACTGTTGTGCAATCAAACTGCCATGTGTCGTAAACCGGAATGTCATCAAGGCGGCATACCATCAGCATCGCCTTTATTTGACCTAGTCCAAAGGGATGGATGCCATGAACAAACCGTTGCGCTGCGCCGTGCTGGGCGCGCTGGCCTTGCTGGCCAACACCGCTTTCGCCGACAACCTGAGCGCGCTGATCCAGGCCGCCAAGAAGGAAGGCGAGCTGAATGTGATCGCCCTGCCCCATGATTGGTGCGGCTACGGCGGCCTGATTGCCGGCTTCAAGGCCAAGTACGGCATCAAGGTGAACGAGCTGAATCCGGACGCCGGCTCCGCCGACGAACTGGAGGCGATCAAGGCCAACAAGAACAACAAGGGCCCGCAGGCGCCGGATGTGATCGACGTCGGCCTGTCCTTCGGCCCGCAGGCCAAGGCCGCCGGCCTGTTGCAGCCGTACAAGGTATCCAACTGGAAGAGTATTCCGGACAGCGTCAAGGACAAGGACGGTTATTGGTACGGCGATTACTACGGCGTGCTGGCCTTCGAGGTGAACAAGGATCTGGTCACCAAGACGCCGACCGACTGGAGCGATCTGCTGAAGCCGGAATACAAGAACGCGGTGGCGCTGGCCGGCGATCCGCGCGTCGCCAACCAGGCGATCCAGGGCGTGTTCGCCGCCGGCTTGTCCCAAACCAAGGGCAATGCGGCCAAGGCCGCCGACGCCGGCCTCAAGTTCTTCGCGCAATTGAACAAGAGCGGCAACTTCGTGCCGGTGATCGGCAAGGCCGCCTCGCTGGCCCAGGGCAGCACCCCCATCGTGATCCGCTGGGACTATAACGCGCTGGCCGACCGCGACACCCTGAAGGGCAACCCCAAGGTGGAAGTGGTGGTGCCCAAGAGCGGCGTGGTCGCCGGCGTCTACGCCCAGGGCATCAGCGCCTACGCGCCGCACCCCAACGCCGCCAAGCTGTGGCAGGAGTATCTTTTCTCCGACGAGGGCCAGTTGGGCTGGCTCAAGGGCTATTGCCACCCCACCCGCTTCAACGATCTGGCCGCGCGCAAGAAAATCCCGCAGGACTTGCTGAGCAAGATGCCGGACGCCAGCGCCTATAAGAAGGCCCTGTTCCCGACGCTGGAGCAGCAGGAAGCCTACAAGGCGGTGATCACCAAGCAGTGGGACAGCGTGGTGGGCAGCAACGTCAAGTAAGCCGTTTCGCCCTGATTGGCGCGCGGCGCTTCCGCCGCGCGCGGGCTCTCTTTGGAAACACGCCCTCATGTCCGCATCTTCCGATCCCCTCGCCGCCCGTTCCGGCCCGGCGTCGTCGCGCCGCGCCGGCGGTGGCTTCGTCTCGCTGTCCTGGCTGGGCGTGGCGCCGTTCTTTCTGTTCGCGCTGCTATTCCTGCTCCTGCCCACCGCCCGCTTGCTGTTGGGCGCTTTCCAGGACGCCGACGGCCATTTCACGCTGAACAATATCGCCCGGCTGTTCGAGCCGGCGATTCTCGACGCCTACAAGATCAGCCTGCAGATCAGCGCCGCCTCGGCGCTGTTGGGCGCGGTCTTCGGCCTGTTGCTGGCCCTGGCCGCCATCCGCGGCCGGCTGCCCGGCTGGATACGGCCGACGCTGACCACCTTTTCCGGGGTGGCGTCCAATTTCGCCGGCGTGCCGCTGGCCTTCGCCTTCCTGGCCACGCTGGGACGCATGGGACTGGTGACGGTGCTGCTGCGCCGCTACCTGGATTTCGATCTCTACGCCGGCGGCTTCAGCGTGCTCAGCTTCAGCGGCCTGACGCTGACGTATCTGTACTTCCAGATTCCGCTGATGGTGCTGATCGTCAGCCCGGCCATAGACGGCCTCAAGACCGAATGGCGCGAGGCCTGCGACAGCCTGGGCGGCTCCGCCTTCGCCTACTGGAGCCGCGTCGCGCTGCCGGTGCTGTGGCCCAGCATCCTGGGCGCGGCGCTGCTGCTGTTCGCCAACGCCTTCGGCGCGGTGGCCACCGCTTACGCGCTGACCGGCAGTTCGCTCAACATCGTCACCATCCTGCTCTATGCGCAAATCCGCGGCGACGTGCTGCACGATCAGAACCTGGGCTATGCGCTGGCGCTGGGCATGATCGTGGTCACCGGCCTGTCCAACGCCGCCTATATCTGGCTGCGCAGCCGCGCGGAAAGGAGCCGCTCATGACACACCAACCTGCCCACCAGCCGCCGTCGCGGCTGGGCGCCTGGATCGCCGTCGCCGTGGGCGGCCTGTATTTCCTGCTGCCGCTGCTGGCTACCTTCGAGTTCAGCCTGAAGATGCTGCGCGAGGGCTATAGCTTCGCCGCCTACCAGACGGTGCTGCAGGACCCCGGCTTTCAGCAGAGCTTCGCCTATTCGGTGCTGATGGCCTTGCTCACCATCGTCATCGGCATCCTGCTGGTGGCGCCCACCGCGTTCTGGATCCAGCTCAAGCTGCCGCAGCTGCGGCCGCTGGTGGAATTCATCACCCTGCTGCCGCTGGTGATCCCGGCCATCGTCATCGTGTTCGGCTATCTGCGCCTGTTCGGCAGCGACGCCTGGCTGCCCTTGACCGGCAGCGAGCGCGGCACCGATCTCTTGCTGGTCTGCAGCTATGTGACGCTGGCGCTGCCCTATCTGTACCGTTCCATCGACGCCGGCCTGTCCGCCATCGACGTGCGTTCGCTGGCCGAGGCGGCGCAAAGCCTGGGCGGCGGCTGGCGGGTGATCCTGCTGCGGGTGATCTTCCCCAATATCAAATCCGCGCTGCTGTCCGGAGCCTTCCTGACCTTCGCCATCGTCATCGGCGAATTCACCATGGCCAGCTTGCTGGCGCGGCCGGCCTTCGGACCGTATCTGCAATTGATCGGCGCCAACCGCGCTTATGAGCCGGCGGCGCTGGCCATCATCGCCTTTTTGATCACCTGGGCGGCCATGGGCCTGCTGCAGGTGGCCGGCCGCCATCGCCGCGCCTTGCGCGAGGCGGCCTCTCACTGAACTTGGGAACGCATTCATACATGGCTTATCTGGATATCCAACATCTGCACAAGCGCTACGGCCAGCACACCGTGGTGCACGACTTCAATATGCGCGTGGAAGCCGGCGAATTCGTCACTTTCCTGGGCCCGTCCGGCTGCGGCAAAACCACGGTGCTGCGCATGATCGCCGGCTTCGAGACGCCCAGCGGCGGCGTGATCCGCATGCAGGGCGAGGACATCACCGCCTGCGCGCCGCAGAAGCGCGGCATCGGCATGGTGTTTCAAAGCTATGCGCTGTTTCCCAATATGAACGCCGGCGAGAACATCGCCTTCGGCCTGAAGATGCAGAAGCGGCCGGCCGCCGACATCCGCCGCAAGGTGGCGGAGGCGCTGGCGCTGGTGGAGCTGTCCGGCAAGGAGGCGCACTATCCGCACCAGTTGTCCGGCGGTCAGCGCCAGCGGGTGGCGCTGGCGCGCGCGCTGGTGGTGGAGCCGCGCATCCTGCTGCTGGACGAGCCGCTGTCGGCGCTGGACGCGCGCATCCGCAAGAATCTGCGTGAGCAGATCCGCGACATCCAGCGCCGCCTGGGGCTGACCACCATTTTCGTGACCCATGACCAGGAAGAAGCGCTGACGCTGTCAGACCGCATCTTCGTGATGAACCAGGGCAAGGTGGAGCAGGAAGGCTGCGCCGAGACCATTTACACCCAGCCGGCCACCGAGTTCGTCGCCCGCTTCATGGGTAATTACAATCTGCTGTCGGCCAGCGAGAGCCGGACGCTGCTGGGCCTGGAAATCCAGGGCCACCTGGCGATCCGCCCCGAATCCATCCAGTTGCTGACCGAGGCCGACGCCGGCGACAGCCTGCCGGCGGTGGTGCGCCAGCGCCAGTTGCTGGGCAATATCATCCGCTATCAGGTGGAAAGCGCCGGCACCCTGTTGCAGGTGGACCGGCTCAACCACGGCCCGGCCGACGTGCTGGCCGATGGCGCGCCGGTGCGCTTGCGCATCCGCCGCGACGATATGCGCGAGGTGCGCTAAACCTCCGGAGGGCGGCGGAAATAGGCCATCTGCCGGCGCAAGCTGCCGGCCCGCTGCGACACTTCCTGCGCCGCGGCCGACAGTTGCTCGCTGGCGGCGGCATTGCCCTGGGACAGCTGGCTCAGGCCCTGCATGGTCTGATTGATGGTGCCGACGTGCTGGGCCTGGACGATGGCTTCCCTGGAGATGGCCGATACCTGCTCCCGGGTCAGTTCGCTGGATTCGACGATGGCGCCCAGGCTCTTGCCGGCGGCTTCCGCCAAGCGCACGCTGCCGGTGGCCACCTGGCCTATCTCCTTGGCCGCGGCCTGGCTGCGCATCGCCAGCTTGCGCACTTCGTCGGCCACCACGGCGAAGCCCTTGCCCAGTTCGCCGGCGCGCGCCGCCTCGATGGCGGCGTTCAGCGCCAGCAGATTGGTCTGGTAGGCGATGTCGTCGATGATCTCGGTGCGCTGGGCGATCACATGCATCGCCGCTATGGTTTCGCCCACCACCCGCTTGCCCTCTTCCGCCTGACGCGCCGCCTCGCTGGCGATATCGCCGCTGCGGCCGGCGTCGCGCGCCATCGCGAACATCTGGCCGGCGATCTCGTCCACCGCGTGACTGGTCTGCTCGATGTCGGCCGAAGTGCGGCAGGCGCTGTCGGACAAGCCCTGTGAGGCACTATTCAACTGCAGCGCGGCATTGGCCACCGCGTCCGCGTCCTGCTGCACCTGCAGAATCACTCCGCTCAGCTTCCGCCCCATCTGGTGGATATGCGCGGCCAGGCTGCTGTCGTCGGCCGCGGCCAGCGGCAGGCGGAAGTCCAGTTGGCCGCCAGCCAGCTCGCGCATGCCCTGCGCCACTTCATCCGGCTCCGCCCCCAATGTTTTCAGGATATTGCGCGCCATCCACACCGCGGCGCCTATCGGCGCCAGCACGCCGATCAACACCGCGATCGCCAGCCAGCTTTGCCAGCGCGCCGCGTCCGCCTGTCGCGCCAGCGCCTGGCGGATGCGGTCCAGCAACTGGCCCTGCACCCCGAACAAGGCGTCGATCCGCGCGCTGGCCAGCTGGAACCACTCCTCGCTGCCCAGGCTTTGCATCGCGCCGGGACCGCGCGCCAGCACGCCGTCGCGCGCGGTCTCGTATTGCGAGCTGGCGTTCAGCGCCCGAGCCAGCAGGGCCTCGTCGCCGCCGCTCTGCCGGTACAGGCCGCGGCACAAGGCTTCCTGCGACACCATGCCGCTGGCCAGGCGGAAATCGGTGAGATTGAAGTTGCCCACCACCAGCACGCCGCCGATCAAGCCGCGCGCGCGGCCGGTGTACTCCTTCTGGCAATGCAGCGCCGCCCATTGCTGCACCAGCGCGCGCACCTCGTCGCTCTGCGAATAAAACAGGGTGATCACCCGGGACAGGTTTTCGATGATGTCGGTGTAGCGATCAAAAGCCGGTAAGGGCGAAACATGCCGCGCATCCACCTCGCGCCGCAGGCTGGCCAGCGCGGCCGAGGCTGGTAACTGCTGATCCAGAAAGCCGGCCAGCTTGGCGGAGATATCCTCGCCCCGCTGCCGGCGCAGCCACGCCAGCGCCTCGTCCGCCCGCTGCCGCTGTTGCTGCAAGCCCGGCGGCGGCGGCTGATGCGCGCTCAGGAAACGGTTGCTCAAGCCCCTCTCTATCTGTAAGGCCTGGATCAGTTCGCCCACGCTCCGCACACTGTCCGCCAGCGCCTCGTCGCGCTGCAACGCGCGCGCCAGCTGCCATTGCTCATGGGCCTGCCATAGCGCACCGCCCAGCAACAGCAACACCAGCGGTGCGATCAACAAGGCCAGTTTGTGCGCCAGCTTCAGACGTACGCGCATCGGAACTCCTGTTCGCGTGCATGGACGAAGACTCCGCCTTGGAAGCGGAGGGCTGTTCGAGGAATCGGTTCTATGCCTCGCGCGAGCTCGCGAGATCGCAAACACGTTCTAACTATAGGTGGCCGGGCAAGGCAAGCCCAAAAGCATTAAGACCCGCTAACCAAACCCCAGCGGTTCTCGTGTCTCGCTCTTGCTCGCTAGATCGTAAACACGTTCTAAGCCCCCGCGCGCGCCAGACAGCTTTGATAGCGGCCATCCACGCGCCGGGCGAACCACTCCGTGGTCAGGCGGCGGGTGAACTTGGGGCTGACCAACACGATCTGCGGCATGATTTCGCGCGGCGCCCTGGCGCCGGCCAGCGCGAAGACTTTCTGGTACAGCGCGGTCTGAGCGAAGCCGGACAGCTTCTCCAGGCGCAGGTCGCGCAACATATCGTCCGCGCTCATGCCTAGCCGGCCGGACAAGGCCTGTAGCGCTTTCTGGGTTTCGCTGGCCTCGCCGGACAAGGCCCGGTTCATCTTGTCGCGGTACAGCATGATGTCGCCATCCAGCGCCAGCTTGCGGCCGCTGAGACGAGCCACCGCCTGCTGGAAGGCGGCGTTGCGGCTGGCGTAGCGGCCGGCGTTGTAATCGGCGAAGCGGTAGACCATCTGGCTGTAAGGCGCCGGGTATTGCAGCAGGATGGCGCTGCCGAAATACACGCTGCCGCGCCGGGTGAACACTTCGTCGCGCAGGCTGCCGGCGTAGCGATAAGGATAGGGCCAGGCGCGGACATGGGTTTCCGCGAACGCCACGCTGACCTGCATCGGACCGCCATCGCGGATCGGGTTCTTGTGTTCGAAGATGGTCTGGCCGAACGGCAGCTCGCGCACCATGTCCTCGAACAGCGCGTTCATTTCGCGCTTGGTGCGCAGCGCGTCCACCCGCTGCTTATAGCTGCGGCCGTCCGGGGATTTCTTCTGCATCGCGGCGTCCACCACGAAGCCGGGAATCAGGTATTTCTGCCGCCGTTGTTCGATCTCGCCCCAGACGATCTTGGACAGATTGGGCACCACCGGGTCCGGGCTGAAGCCGGACTCCTGCTCGGCCACCGCCAGCACCGCGCAGAAATATTTCGGCGTATAGGGAATCTTCAGATGGCTGAACGCGCCGATGATGTCGGCGTTCCAGCCCTTGCGGTCCGGAATGCCTGCCGGCAGCAGGCGGTTGAGCAGTTCGCCGCCCTGCGCGTCCGTGAGCGCCGGACGGCTGGCCGGCTTGCCGATGGGCGGAGGCGGCGTGACAGCCGGCGCCGGCGTCGCCAACGGCGTGCTGGCTTCGGGCGTCATTGTCGGAACTGGCGCGGGAAGTTCGGAAACGGGCGCCGAAACCGGCGCGGGAGCGGTCGCGGCGCAGCCGGTCAACACCAGCGTTGCCAGGACCAGGGAAAGGGAGGACTTCACGCCGGCTCCTTGCGATGGGGCGATAAAACCGCAAGTGTAGCGCAAAGCCCGCCGCGGCTCGCGGCGGGCTCGTGCTGAGCGGGCGCTCAGGCCGGATCAGCCGGCGCGCAGGCTGGCCACCATGATCCAGCCGATCAGAGCCGGCGCCATCGCCATGCAGAAGCCGCGCATCAGCCGCATGCGGCGGCCGGCGCCGTCGCCCGCCAGCTCGCGGCGCACCACCGGCCACGCCTTCCAGCCCACAAACAGAGCCAGCAGCAGTTCACCCAGCGGCATCAGCAGCTTGGAGGTCAGGTAGTCCAGCAGATCGAAAAAGCCCATGCCGAACAACTGGTACTCGCTCCACACGCCCAGGGACAGGGACGCCGGAATGCCCAGCAAGAAGATTCCCAGCGTCATCACCCAGGCCGCCTGGCCACGCTTGAGGCCGAATTCGTCGATCGCGAAGCTGGTCACCACTTCCAGCAGGGACACCGAGGAAGTCAGCGCCGCCAGCAACAGCAGGCAGAAGAACATCACCGCGAACAGCTGGCCCAGCGGCAGATGGGCGAACACCGCCGGCATGGTGATGAAGGTCAGGCCGGGACCGGCGGACGGATCGAAACCGAAGGCGAACACCGCCGGCAGCACCATCAGACCAGCGAGGAAGCACGTCGCCACCGTCAGCAGGATCACCCACAGCGCCGACCCCAGCAGATTGGATTCCTTGCTCACGTAGGAGCCGTAGGTGATCATGATGCCCAGGCCCAGCGACAGCGAGAAGAAGGCCAGGCCCAACGCGTCCACCAGCATGGCGGCGCTGACCTTGGAGAAGTCCGGCGCGACGAAGTATTTGACGCCTTCCCACGCGCCCGGCAGCGTCAGGCCGCGGGCGATCAGCACCAGCATCAGCACGAACAAGGCCGGCATCAGGAATTTCGACAGGTTCTCAATGCCCTTTTGCACGCCGCCGGCCACCACCCACAGGGTCAGCAGCGCGAAACCGGCGTGATAGGCGATGGGCTGCAGCGGGTCGCTGATGAAGCCGCTGAAAATGCCGCCCAGCACCTTGGCGTCGGAGGTCATGATGCTGCCGCCCAGCGCCTTGACGATATAGGCTATGGTCCAGCCGCCCACCACGCTGTAAAACGCCAGGATCAGGAAACACACCAGCACGCTCATATAGCCGATGATGGGCCAGGCGCCGCCGGCCAGCTGCCGGAACGCGCCCACCGCGCCGGCCTTGGAGGCCCGGCCCAGCGCCATCTCGGACAACATCAGGGCCAGGCCCAGCGTCAGGCAGATGCCCAGGTAGATGAACAGGAAAGCGCCGCCGCCATTGGTGGCCGCGACATAGGGAAACTTCCAGATCGCGCCCAGGCCGATGGCCGAACCGGCTGCCGCGAGAATGAAACCGAGGCGTGAGCCCCATTGTGATCTAGCCATAATACTGTCTGCTTCTTTGTCCGAATCATTGTTATTGAATCGCCGGAATCAAGGCGCGCATGAACGCGCGGCCGCAACAACGGCAAAGGTGCTGTGGTGCGCCGGAAGGGGCGCGGCTCGTGCCAGGCCAGATCATGAAGCCCGGAAACGAACGGAAGGGACCCGGCAAGCCGGGCGAGGGAGAGAAAACCGCCGAGTAGGCAGCGCCGCGACCGCGTCAGGGGTGGCGACGGGCAGCGGTTCTCGCTAGTGTATTTTGAATACAAACTCGAATTTACCACGAATGATGTCGATTTTCAGCGAACGCTGGCAATTAATTGTGGCTTGGCGCGGCAACATCGCCATTTAGCGGCCAAAACTACCGTCCAGCGGTTTGAGCATGAAATATCACCACTCCGGGAATACACTTAGAGCGTGTTCACATCGCGCGCCCCAGGGCGGGGCAAACGCAGCGGCAGCCGTGGAATGCGCCGGGAAGCCCATGAGCATTCTGAAGGGGCGTGCGCCGTGCCGGGCCTCGCGACGCGCAAGGGATGGTGAGCAAGTTCTCAGAGCAGCGGCCCCACTCTTCCGCGCGCAGCCTTCCGCGCCCGGAGCGAACTCGCCGGCCTCAGCCACTTACGAGGTGCCATATGGCGATCTTGCAAGCTTTTCAGTCCTTGATCGATACCGTGCAGGGCGGCCTGATCCTCGCCCTGCCCGCCGATGGCCAGATCGTCAGCGCCAACCAACTGGCGGCCATCTTGCTGGCCACGCCCCATGGCGATCTGATCGGCCAGTCGTTTTCCCACTTTCTGCCCAACCCCGCCGACCATGAGCTGCTGGCCCGCGAGCTGCGCCACAGCAGCATGATCTACAACCGCGCACTGACCCTGCAAGCCAATGGCGGACGCCATTTTGAAGTACAGCTATCGCTGCGCGAGGTGGAACTGGACGGCACGCGCTTACTGGTTTACAGCTTCAGCGACCGCACCGAAACCAAGGTCATGAGCCAGTTGCTGGACTTTGAGCGCAGCCTGGTGGAGCGCTCGATCAGCCTGATGAAGAACCTGCGCGAGGAAGACAAGCCCGCCGACGACGACAAACTGACCGGAGTGGCCGGCATGCATCGCCTGCTGTCAGCCGCCCATGCGGAAACCGGGCGCGCGCGGCGCTATGGCGGCGCCGTCTCCGGCCTGATCCTATCTCTGATGAATATGCCGGAACGGGTGCCGGAACTGGACGAGGGCTCGGTGCACCGCCATCTGCTGCGCCTGGCTGGCAGCCTGTGCCTGCAGAGCACTCGTGACAGCGACCTGGTGGCCAAACGCGAGGACGACGCCTTCATCATTCTCTTGCCCAGCACCGGCATGAGCGGCGCCAACGAGCTGGCGCGCCGGCTGATCAAGGCGCTGCGCCAGTTGACCTTCGTCTACCAGGGCGAGGAACGCACCGCCGCCGCCTGCGTCGGGCTCAGCGCGCTGCGTGGCAGCGAAAGCACGCCCAAGCCGATGCTGGACCGGCTGGACGAGGCCTTGCACAAAGCGCGTGAGGGCGGCCCCAATTTCATCGTCAAGCAGCCGTAAACGCCGACACGGTTCTTATTGTCGTTGACAATCTTCATGCGGAAGGTATAACTGCTCGGCATGACAGCAACGCCCCCCTCTTCCGCATCCCGACTAAATACCTTTGTCGCCCCTGTTCCCGACGCCAAACTGATGCGGCGCCTGGTCCCGATCAACCGCTGGCTGAATCTGCACGGCCTGCCCCTGCTGCGCGACCTGCCGGGCTTGCGCCGGCTGCCCGGGTTGGCCGGGCTGTGCGATATCCGCGACATCCAGATTCCCGACGCCGATCAGACGCGGCTGCGCGCCAGCCTGCAAGCCGGGCAAGCTTGCTTCCTCGCGCCCAATCACCCGGAATTCTTCACCGACTGGATGATAGACAAGGAACTGTCCGCCCGTTTTGCGCCGCGGCTGGCCTGCTGGGCCACCCACGACATCGTCAACGGCATGGGCGCGGCCATGCAGCGCTTCTGGCTGCGCAACAACCTGATCGCGCAAATCCCCGGCTCCGGCGGCGCTGCCGCCAAGCAGCACTCCGTGGCCTGGGCGCTGCAAGGACACGGCGTGCTGCTGCATCCGGAAGGCGCGGTGAACTGGCACGCCGACCGTATCGCCCCGCTCTACCAGGGCGTGGCCGAACTGGCGCTGGACGCCTACTCCAGCCTGGATGAGCAAGCCGCCACCCAGCGCGTGCTGGTGCAACCCTTGCTATGGAAGCTGCGCTTCATCCGTGACGAGAGCGCCGCCATCGGCAAGGAACTGGCCTGGACCGCCAAGCGGCTGCGGTTGCCGCTGGACCACGCTCAAGCACTGCCTCAACAATTACAGCAAATATTGGCGGCCTTGCTGGCCCGCGAAGCCGAGGCCGCCGGCATCCTGCTGCCGGAAGCGCCTTATTTCACCCGCCGCCGCCAGTTCCTGGCCACACTGGCGCAACAGCTGGACCAGCTGACGCCGGATTCGGCGCTGTCCTTGCCCGCGCCTCGCCGCTGGCAGCGCGCCGCCCGCGAGAGCGAGGACCGCGAACGCAAGCAACAGCTGAAGCAAGGGCTGGCGGCCTGGGAGCGGCTGAACCGCGTCGATGAAACCGCCTACAATCAGCCGCTGCTGGCGCAGGAACATATCGCCGAATGCGTGAAGCGCATTCGCCAGGACTATTGCCGCGGCACGCTGCGCGACACCCTCAACGCCTATTGCCCACGTCCGCCCGGCCCGCGCAGCCTGCAATTACGCGTGCCCGAAGCCATCGATGTCGGCCGCTGGCTGAGCGAGCATCCCGGAGCCGATGCCCAGGCACTGATACAGCACCTGCGCCAGTTGATGCAGCGGGACTTGGACCTGCTGCTGCAACAACTGCACCAGACCCGGCCTTATTGGACATTGCCCAATCCGCTCTATCAGGCAGAGCTTTCCGATGCTTGAATGACAAAACCGGCGCGGCATCGATATGATGCCGCGCCGGTTTCCGCCGAACTGCCGCTAACTCAGCAGCTCACTTCCGCGTTCTTGCGCGCATAGAACCACCAGCACAGCGCAATGCAGCTGATATAGAACACGATGAAGCACAGCAGCGCCGGTTCCGCGCCGCCTGTCGCCTTCATCGAAGCGCCAAAGCTCTGCGGGATGAAATAACCGCCGTATGCGCCGATGGCGCTGATGAAACCGCCGGCCGCCGCCGACTCCTTGACCCCATCGACTTCGGCCTGCTTGCGAGCCTCCTCGCCGCGGCCGGCAACCGCGCGCAGCCGTCCCAACGTGAAGATGGTTGGAATCATCCGGTAGGTCGAACCATTGCCGACGCCGGCCATGGTGAACAACAGCAGGAACATCGCGAAGAAGCCGGCGAAGCTGCCGCCGCTCAACTGACCGGCCGCATCATGCGCCGGCAGGAAATGCAGGATGCCCAGCACCGCCAGCGCCATCACCACGAATACCCACATCGTCACTTTCGCGCCGCCGAGCTTGTCGGAAATCATGCCGCCAACCGGCCGCACCAAGGCGCCAAGCAAGGGGCCGATAAAAGCGAACTTGGCCACCGGCACTTCAGGGAACTGGGTTTTGGTCAGCAAGGCGAAAGCGCCGGCAAAGCCGATGAAGCTGCCGAAGGTGCCGATATACAACCAGCACATCAGCCAATTGTGCTTGCGACGGAAAATGACCGCCTGCTCGGTGAACGAGGCCTTGGCATCGGCCAGATCATTCATGCCGAACCAGGCCGCCAGCGTCGCCAGCGCGATGAAGGGCACCCACACAAAGCCGGCATTCTGCAGCCACAAGCTCTTCTCCACTCCCTCCTTCACATAATGCTGCGCATCGCCGCCCAGAGCGCCGAACATGCCGCCGGTCACCACCAGCGGAATCACGAACTGCGCCAGCGACACCCCCAGATTACCAAAGCCGGCGTTCAGGCCATTGGCGGCGCCTTTCTGCGCCTTGGGAAAGAAGTAAGCGATATTGGCCATGGAGCTGGCGAAATTGCCACTGCCCAGGCCGCACAGCAAGGCGATGGCCAGCATCACCGGATAAGGCGTGCTCGAATCCTGCACCGCGAAGCCCAACCACAGCGCCGGTATCAGCAAGGAAGCGGTGGACAGCGTGGTCCACTTGCGGCCGCCGACGATGGACGGCATGAAGGAATAGAAAATGCGCAAGGTGGCACCGGACAAGGCCGGCAGCGCCGTCAGCAGGAAGAGCTGATCCTTGGTGTAATTGAAGCCTGCATTCGGCAGGTTCAAGGTGACCACGCTCCACAACACGGAAATCACGAACGCCAGCGTCAGGCATGGAATCGAGATCCATAAATTGCGGCGGGCAATGCTTTGCCCTTCCTTCTGCCAGAATTCGGCATTCTCCGGTTCCCACCGGTTGATCAGATAAGACATGACGGACTCCTCCCCGCCAACCCGGGTCATGACCGGACCGGCGCTATTTGACAAACTGGCGGCGCCGACAGCCAGCATCGACGCCGAAAAACCAAACGCTCAAGGCTTGACCACGGCCAGATGCAAGCGCTGCTCGGCCAAAGGCTTGAACGAGTAATGCATCCATACCAGGCTGACGCAGACCGTGCCATAAAGCAGCATGAAGCAGCTGGAACGCACCCCGGTGAGATCCACCAACGCGCCGAACAGAATCGGCAACACGAAACCGGCTAGGCCGCCGGCCAGACCCACCACGCCGGAAACCGCGCCGATGTTGTCGGAAAAATCATTGGCGATGAACTTGAACACCGATGCCTTGCCCACCGCCATCGCCACGCCGGCAACGAACAACACCACGGTGAACAGCACGGAATCCAGGCCGATATGCAAGCTCCAGGGGCCCTTCACCGTCGCCACCACCATTTCGGTTTGCGGATAGGACAGAATGAAAAAGCATACCCACAGCACCCACATCACCCACCAAGTAGTGCGATAGGCGCCGAAACGGTCGGACATCCAGCCGCCGATCGCGCGCAAGACGCCGCCAGGCAAAGAGAAACAGGCGGCCAGAAAAGCCGCGCTCTTCATATCGAAACCGTATTCGCCGACGAAATACTTGGTCAGCCACAGCGACAGGCCGACATAACCGCCAAACACCACCGAGTAATACTGCGAATAACGCCAGACCCGCGGATCACGCAGCACTTGCAATTGCTCTGAGAAGCGCTGCCCGCCGCCGCTGAGATGCGCCGGATTGTGATAGCTGCAGAACCAGAACAACAACGCCGCCGCCAGCATGATCCCGGCGTAAACCTGGGGCACTAGGGTCCAGCCACCGAGCGCAATCAGCGCCGGCGCCACGAACTTGTTGACCGCCGCGCCGGAGTTGCCGGCGCCGAACACCCCCATCGCCATGCCCTGATGGCGCGCGTCGAACCAGCGCGCGACATAAGGCGTGCCCACCGAGAAACTGCCGCCGGCCAAGCCGATGAACAGGCCGATCAACAGGAAGTGCCAGAAATGGGTGGCGTACTCCATCAGATAAATCGGCAACACCGTGCTCAGCATCAGACAGAACAGCACAATGCGGCCACCATAACGGTCGGTCCAGATACCCAACGGCACCCGTACCAGCGAGCCGGACAATACCGGCATCGCCACCAGAATGCCGAACTCGGTCTCATTCAGCCCCAACTGCTGCTTCACCGGAATGCCCACCACGCCCATCATCATCCAGGCCATGAAACAGACGGTGAAAGCAAAGGTACTGACCGCCAACACCGAGTACTGCTGATATCTTGTGCTTGTCATTTCGCCTCCGCAGCGGCCAGCTATCGGCCAGTCCAACTCCATACTCACACCATACTGGCTGGCGAACGAAAAACCCATTCCCCAAACGCGGGCAATGGCAAGAGAAAACGACCTAATGGAAATAGTTCTTTTGGGTGGTATTCAGCGCCACATAAAGTTGGCTTTGCGCCAATGCGAGTTACAGCGCCGGCGACATTGGCTAAGATAGGGCCCATTGCCAACAAGGGACCGTCGCCATGAATGCCGCCAAGAAAATCCGCCGTTTCATCGAAGAAGGACACGACCCGCAGCAAATGCAGGTGCTGAAAGAATTGGCCACCGCGCTGGAAATGGGCCGCTCGTTCGATCTGAGCCTGCTCTATGATATCGACATGCGATATTTCGACGTCGCCATCGACCTGCTCAAGGACTGGCGCTTCGACCATCACATCGCCTCGCGCAGCAAGCTGCTGGAGCAATTGCTGACCGAGATCGCTCCGGAACGGCAAGTGCTCGTGACGGCAAGCAAGGAAGAGAGCACGGACAGCCCCAAAGCCGCCAAGGCCAAGAAATAAGACATCCATGCCGGATACGACAAGGGCGCTGCTTGCAGCGCCCTTGTGCTTTTTGAAGACCTGCTATTTTCGTAATAGAAATGCATAAAGCCCAGCTCGATTGAGCTGGGCTTTGCAATGGGGCGTCTGGCGGTGTCCTACTTTCACATGGCGAATGCCACACTATCATCGGCGCTAAGGCGTTTCACGGTCCTGTTCGGGATGGGAAGGCGTGGGACCACCTCGCTATGGCCACCAGACATAAACTGGTACAAACTTAAAGAAGCCTAGGTTGATACTCGATCAACCCACATATATTCGGTATTCAATTGTGTCGCACAAC
>NZ_JAJOHW010000093.1 GCF_021129195.1 Chromobacterium aquaticum
GCGCGCGATGGCTGGAGCGTGGCGCGCGGCGCCGACGGCTGGCTGTTGCGGCTGAGCGCGGCGCGCGCCATCCGCCTGCCGTATTGCGGCGAGTTGGCCGAGCAACTGCTGTTCGCTCGGCTGGCGGCGGAGTGGCCGCCAGCCAGCCTGAGCGTGTGCGGCGCCGACGCCGCCCTGGTCGGCGCGCGCCTGCCGGCATGGCAGGGCGAACCCAGGCAATTGGCCGCCCATGATTGGTGCAGCGGCCAGGCACAGCAAGCGTTTGACTTCGCCAACGGCGATTTGGCGGCCAATCGCCGCTGGCGCGACTGGGGACCGGCGCTGCGGCGCAGCGGCTTGGCGCTGGGTGGCCTGCTGGCGGCGCAGCTGGCGCTGACCCTGGGCCAGGCCGGCTGGTACGCCTGGCAGAAACAAAGCTTGTCGGCGGACATCCGCGCCGCCGCCAAGCCCTGGATCGGCGGTCAGGCGATGCCGGGCAGCAGCGCGTTGGCGATGACGCGCGCGGTGGACAAATTGCGGCTGAGCCACGGCCTGCCGGCGCGCGACGACGCCTTGGAACTGATGGGCGCGCTGGCCGCGCTTAGCGGCCGCGAACTGCAAACCCGTTCGCTCAGCTATGACAGCGGCCGGCTCAAGCTGCAGGTGGCGGAAGTGCCGGCGGACACGCTGCAGCGCTGGCGCAGCCAATTGGCCGCCCAGCAGATCCGCCTGGACGTGGCCACCACCCAACAGGGCACCAAAGAACTCAGCCTGTCGCGAGAACCTTGAAATGAAGCAATACCGTGAACAATTCGCCGTCTACTGGCGGCAGCGCAGCCGCCGCGAACAAGGGCTGCTGGCGGCAATGGCGCTGGTGCTCGGCGTCGGCCTGCTCTACGCCGCGGTGTGGGAGCCTGCGGCCAAATCGGTGGAGCGCAACCGCGCCGCTGTCGGGCGCTTGCAAGCCGAACTGAGCTATGTGGGGTCCCTGGCGCGCGAAGCCGAGCAACTGAAGCGGCAGCCGGCGCAGGCGGCCTTGCCGGCCAAGGAATTGATGCCGGTGATCCGACAGGTGGCGCAAAGCCAGGGATTGAACGAGGCCGGCTGGCGGCTGAGTCCGGAGGGCGAATCCGGCGTGGCGCTGGAAGGCGTGCTGGCCTTCGATGCCTGGGTCAAGCTGGCCGGCGTGTTGGCGGCTCAGCACCAGGTGCGTGTGCTCAGCGTGCAGACCGAGGCGCAGCCCATGCCGGGGCAGGTGCATATCAAGGCCTTGTTCGGCCATGCGGGAGGCGGCGCATGAAACGGAAGATCCTGATAGGCGCGCTACTGGGCGTCTTGTTCTTGGCCGGCCTGATCGCCGCGCTGCCGGCTAGCTTGCTGTCGCTGCCCTTGCTGCGCGCCACCGGCGAGCGCTGGCAGTTCAGCGGCGCGCAAGGCACGGTGTGGCAGGGCAAGACGCAGTTGGTCTATGTCGGCGACAAGGGAGAAGTGCTGCCGATGAGCCGGATAGGCTGGCATTTCCAGCCCAAGGCCTTGCTGTCGGGGCGGGCGATCTGGCTGCTGGAGAGCGACGGCCAGGACGGCAAGCTGGAGTGGGCCTGGGGCGGCGTGGAAGTGAACGGCGTCAACCTGACCTTGCCGGTGGCGGCGCTGGCGAATCTGTCCAAGACCTGGCAGGCGGCGCGCCTTGGCGGGGATCTGCAGGTCAAGATCGGCCAGTTCAGCCGCAAGGGCGGTCAATTGAACGGCAATCTGCATGTCAGCTGGCTGGGCGCGGCCTCGCCCTTGAGTCCGTTGTCGCCGTTTGGTTCCTATCAACTGGAAGTCAACGGCGCCGGCGCCGGGGTGAGTTTGAACGTGACGACGCTGGACGGACCGTTGAATCTGAGCGGCCAGGGGCAGTGGCAGCCGGGCGCCGCGTTCGCGCTGGCCGGCAGCGCCGACAGCCCGCCGGAAAAATACGACGCCTTGAAGCCGCTGATGCTGATGCTGGGCAAGCCGAGCGGGCCGAACAGCGTGCAATGGCAAATCCATCCAGGCGTCTGAGCGCCGCTCATTCGTCATGTTATCGAATTTTCTTGTGATTTTTTCTTCACAGCGGTACTATAGAAAGGTTTAACCAAACGGGACTGATGCGCCAGGCATCGAGTCCCGTTCTTCACATAAAGCAATTCGAAAACTTAGGGTAGGGACAGATCCCATCTGTCGCGGCGGAGGCCTTGCGCGAGCGAGGCGGCCGGGCCGGCGGACGGGGTCAAACAAAAACCGGCGCAGCCGGTTTTTCCTTACCCGCCGCAAACGCAATAGGAGCAGCTTGTGTCAACCGTACCCGCAATCCTTGTCTTGGCCGATGGCACCGTGTTCAAGGGCAGTGCTATCGGGGCCGCCGGACATACGGTGGGCGAGGTGGTTTTCAATACCGCCATCACCGGCTATCAGGAGATTTTGACCGACCCCTCCTATACCAAACAGATCGTCACCCTGACTTATCCCCATATCGGCAACGTCGGCGCGAATTCGGAAGACACCGAATCTCGCGCCGTTTTTGCATCCGGCCTGATCATTCGCGATCTGCCGCTGCTGCACAGCAACTTCCGCGCCGAAGACTCCTTGTCCGCTTATCTGAAGCGACACAATGTCGTCGCCATCGCCGACATCGACACCCGCCGCCTGACCCGCATCCTGCGCGAGAAGGGCGCCCAGGCCGGCTGCGTGATGGCCGGGGACATCGATGAGGCGCGCGCGCTGGAACTGGCGCGCGGTTTCGGCTCCATGGCCGGCCAGGATCTGGCCCAAGTGGTCAGCTGCGACAAGCCTTACGCCTGGACCGAGCGCGAGTGGAAGCTGGGCGCCGGCTATCAGGTGCAGGCGTCCACTCGTTTCCACGTGGTTGCCTATGACTTCGGCGTCAAGCACAACATCCTGCGCATGCTGGCCGAGCGCGGCTGTCAGCTGACCGTGGTGCCGGCCAAGACTCCGGCCGCCGATGTGCTGGCGCTGAATCCGCACGGCGTGTTCCTGTCCAACGGTCCCGGCGATCCGGAACCGTGTGATTACGCCATCGCCGCCATTCGCGACATCCTGGACGCCAAGCTGCCGGTGTTCGGCATCTGCCTGGGTCATCAACTGCTGGGCCTGGCCAGCGGCGGCAAGACGTCCAAGATGAAGTTCGGCCACCACGGCGCCAACCACCCGGTGCAAGATCTGGACAGCGGCCGGGTGATGATCACCAGCCAGAACCACGGTTTCCAGGTGGATGAAACCAGCTTGCCGGCCAATGTGCGCGTCACTCATCGCTCGCTGTTCGACGGCACGGTGCAGGGCATCGCGCTGACCGACCGTCCGGCCTTCTCCTTCCAGGGCCATCCGGAAGCCAGTCCGGGTCCGGAAGACGTCGCCTATCTGTTCGACCGCTTCATCGCCTCGATGGCGGAACGCGTTTAAGCGGGGAGCGGGGACATGCTGGGGATTACCGATCTCACCACCTATCTGCTGGGCGCCATCGTCATCGTGCTGCTGCCGGGGCCCAACTCCATGTATGTGCTGTCGGTGGCGGCGCAGCGCGGCACTCGCGCCGGCTTTGCCGGCGCCGGCGGCATCATCATCGGCGACTTCATCCTGATGACGCTGGCGGCCACCGGCGCGGCCGGCCTGCTGAAGGCCAATCCGGCGCTGTTCGCCGTGGTCAAGTATCTGGGCGGCGGCTACCTGGCCTGGCTGGGCTTCAATATGCTGCGCGGCGCGCTGACGGCCTGGCGCCGCGCCGCCCGCGGCGAAGCCGCCGAGGCCAAGTCGGTGCTGGTGGGAGAGGAGAACCCCTTCGTCAAGGCCTTGCTGATCAGCCTGATGAATCCGAAGGCCATCCTGTTTTTCGTGTCCTTCTTCGTCCAGTTCGTCGATCCCGCCTACCCGCATCCGGCGCTGACCTTCGTCGCGCTGGGGCTGATCGTGGAAGTGTGCAGCACACTGTACCTGACCGCGCTGATCGTCGCCGGCCACCGGCTGGCCCAGGCCTTCCGCCGCCGCCGCAGGTTGAGCGCGGCGCTGGGCGGCTCGGTGGGCGCGCTGTTCGTCGGCTTCGGCGCCAAGCTGGCGGCGGCCAGCCTGTAAGACCAAGATTTAATATTCGCCAAGAAGCCGCCGGGCGTCCCAGGCGCCCGGGCTTCGCGGCAAACAAAATGCAATCATAAAGAGTAGAACCATGCCAAAGCGTAGCGACCTCAAAAGCATTCTGATCATCGGAGCCGGCCCCATCGTCATCGGCCAGGCCTGCGAATTCGACTACTCCGGCGCGCAAGCGTGCAAGGCCCTGCGCGAAGAGGGCTACAAAGTCATCCTGGTGAACTCCAACCCGGCCACCATCATGACCGACCCGGACATGGCCGATGTCACCTACATCGAGCCCATCACCTGGAAGGTGGTGGAAAAAATCATCGCCAAGGAGCGCCCGGACGCCATCCTGCCGACCATGGGCGGGCAGACCGCGCTCAACTGCGCGCTGGACCTGGCCAAGAACGGGGTGCTGGAAAAATACAAGGTGGAGCTGATCGGCGCCACCGAGGACGCGATCGACAAGGCCGAGGACCGCGGCCGCTTCAAGGAGGCGATGGCCAAGATCGGCCTGTCCTGCCCGCTGTCCTTCGTCTGCCACACCATGGAAGCGTCGCTGGAAGCGCAGGCCAAGGTGGGCTTCCCGACGCTGATCCGCCCGTCCTTCACCATGGGCGGCTCCGGCGGCGGCATCGCCTACAACCGCGAAGAATTCCTGGCCATCTGCGAGCGCGGCTTCGAAGCCTCGCCCACCCATGAGCTGCTGATCGAACAATCGGTGCTGGGCTGGAAAGAGTACGAGATGGAGGTGGTGCGCGACAAGAACGACAACTGCATCATCATCTGCTCGATCGAGAACTTCGATCCGATGGGCGTGCACACCGGCGACTCCATCACCGTGGCGCCGGCGCAGACGCTGACCGACAAGGAATACCAGATCATGCGCAACGCCAGCCTGGCGGTGCTGCGCGAGATCGGCGTGGACACCGGCGGCTCCAATGTGCAGTTCGCCACCAATCCGGCCACCGGCGAGATGATCGTCATCGAAATGAACCCGCGCGTCAGCCGCTCCTCGGCGCTGGCGTCCAAGGCCACCGGTTTCCCCATCGCCAAGATCGCCGCCAAGCTGGCGGTGGGCTTCACGCTGGATGAACTGAAGAACGACATCACCGGCGGCGCCACCCCGGCCTCCTTCGAGCCGTCCATCGACTACGTGGTCACCAAGATTCCGCGTTTCGCCTTCGAGAAATTCCCGCAGGCCGACGACCGTCTGACCACCCAGATGAAATCGGTGGGCGAAGTGATGGCGATGGGCCGCACCTTGCAGGAATCGATGCAGAAAGCGCTGCGCGGCCTGGAAACCGGCCTGGCCGGCTTCGATCCGGTGACCAGCGACGAAGCGGCGATCCGCCACGAACTGGGCACGCCGGGACCGGAGCGCATTCTATACGTGGCCGACGCCTTCCGCATCGGCATGAGCCGCGACGACATCCACGCGGTCAGCAAGATCGACCCCTGGTTCCTGGCTCAGATCGAAGACCTGATCGGCGAAGAACAAGCGCTGGCCGGCCGCAAGGTGGAAGAACTGGACTACGCCGAATTGCGTCGCCTGAAGCGCAAGGGCTTCTCCGACCGCCGTTTGGGCGAGCTGTTGGGCTCGGACCAGGCCGCGGTGCGCGCCAAGCGCTGGAGCTTGAACCTGCACCCGGTGTACAAGCGCGTCGACACCTGCGCCGCCGAGTTCGCCACCAATACCGCCTATATGTACTCGAGCTATGAAGAAGAGTGCGAATCCAATCCGTCCGACCGCAAGAAGGTGATGGTGCTGGGCGGCGGGCCCAACCGCATCGGCCAGGGCATCGAGTTCGACTACTGCTGCGTGCACGCGGCGCTGGCGCTGCGTGAATCCGGTTTCGAGACCATCATGGTCAACTGCAACCCGGAAACCGTGTCCACCGACTACGATACCTCGGACCGTCTGTATTTCGAGCCGCTGACGCTGGAAGACGTGCTGGAAATCTGCCGCATCGAAAAACCGTTCGGCGTCATCGTCCAGTACGGCGGCCAGACTCCGCTGAAACTGGCGCGCGCGCTGGAAGCCAACGGCGTGCCCATCATCGGCACCACGCCGGACATGATAGACGCCGCCGAGGACCGCGAGCGCTTCCAGAAGCTGCTGAACGAGCTGGGCCTGAAGCAGCCGCCCAACCGCACCGCGCGCGCGCCGGCCGAAGCGATGAAGCTGGCCGAGGAAATCGGTTACCCGCTGGTGGTGCGCCCGTCCTACGTGTTGGGCGGCCGCGCGATGGAAATCGTCCATGAGCCGGCTGACCTGGAACGCTATATGCGCGAGGCGGTGAAGGTGTCCAACGACAGCCCGGTGCTGCTGGACCGCTTCCTCAATGATGCGATCGAAGTCGACGTCGACTGCGTGTCCGACGGCGACAGCGTGGTGATCGGCGGCATCATGCAGCACGTGGAGCAGGCCGGCGTCCACTCCGGCGACTCCGCTTGCTCGCTGCCGCCCTACAGCCTGTTCCCGGCGGTGCAGGACGAAATCCGCCGCCAGACCGTGGCCATGGCCCGCGCGTTGAACGTGGTCGGCCTGATGAATGTGCAGTTCGCCATCCAGGGCGACACCATCTACGTGCTGGAGGTGAATCCGCGCGCCAGCCGCACCGTGCCCTTTGTCTCCAAAGTGACTTCCGCGCCGCTGGCCAAGATCGCCGCGCGCGCGATGGCCGGCATCGGTCTCGTCGAGCAAGGCTTCACCAAGGAAGTGATCCCGCCGTTCTACGCGGTGAAGGAAGCGGTCTTCCCCTTCATCAAGTTCCCCGGCGTCGACACCATCCTGGGGCCGGAAATGAAGTCCACCGGCGAAGTGATGGGCGTGGGCAAGACCTTCGCCGAAGCCTACGTCAAGGGTCAGCTGGGCGCCGGCGACCGCCTGCCCAAGACCGGCAAGGTGTTCCTGTCGGTGCGCGACAGCGACAAGAACGGCGCGGTGGAAGTGGCGCGCGAACTGCAGCGCCTGGGCTTCGGCGTCTGCGCGACGCGCGGCACCGCCAAGCACTTGTCCGCCGCCGGCATCGTGGTGCAGGTGGTCAACAAGGTCAATGAAGGCCGTCCGCACATCGTCGACATGATCAAGAACTCGGAAATCGATCTGCTGATCAATACCGTGGACGAGAAGCGCCAGGCGATTCAGGACAGCCACTCCATCCGCCGCTCGGCCTTGCAGGCACGGATTCCGCAATACACCACCCTGGCCGGCGCCAAGGCGGTGTGCGTGGGCATGGCCCACGCCGAGGAGTTCGACGTCTACAGCGTGCAAGAGCTGCACAGCCAGATCCAGGGTTGAGACTGACGGCGGCTTAGTCCGTGGGGGCTTGGAAGCGGGAGCGGTTTGCCGTTACAATCCCCCCATAACCCGCTACTTCAAGCCGCCGTCCAGTACGGCGGCTTGTGCTTTTGATGAAGGCGGAGTGCCGCCTCTGGAGAGAATTCTGAAATGATCAAAGTCCCGTTGACCGTGCGCGGTGCCGAACTTCTGAAAGAAGAGCTGCAACGCCTCAAGAGCGTGGAACGTCCGTCGGTGATCGAGGCGATTGCCGAAGCCCGCTCGCATGGCGACTTGTCCGAGAACGCCGAATACGACGCGGCCAAGGAACGCCAGGGCTTTGTCGAAGGCCGCATCGCGGAACTGGAAGGCAAGATTTCCAATGCGCTGATCGTGAACCCGGCCGAGCTGGATGCCGATGGCCGCGTGGTGTTCGGCGCCACCGTCGAACTGATGGATCTGGAGAGCGAGGAAAACGTCACCTACCAGATCGTCGGCGACGACGAAGCCGACATCAAGGTGTGCAAGGTATCGGTGAACTCCCCGATCGCGCGCGCGCTGATCGGCAAGGAAGCCGGCGACGTGGCCGAAGTGGTGGCTCCGGGCGGCATCCGCGAATACGAAGTGCTCGACGTCAAATACATCTGATGGCGGCGGGGCGCGGGCCTAGGCCTGGCGCTCGGCGCGGCGCGGGAGAGGACTGAGACATGGATGGATTGCGTTCCATCGCCAAGACCTTCTGGATTGGCGGCTTGTGGGTGATAGGCATCATCGTGGCGCCGGTGCTGTTCGCCATGCTGGACCGGGTCACCGCCGGCATGGTGGCCGGCAAGCTGTTCGCCAGCATCGCCTGGGTGGGGCTGGTGTGCGGGGTGATCCTGCTGGTCGACCATATCCGCCGCAACGGCGCGGCCGGGGTCAAGGAAAGCGGCTTCTGGCTGGTGATGGGCATGCTGGCCTGCACGCTGATCAATCACTTCGCCGTCACCCCCATCATCGCCAATCTCAAGGCGCAGATGAATCATGCGGCCGAAGGCCTGTTCGGCGGAGGCTTCGCCACCTGGCACGCGATTTCCAGCCTGATCTATCTGGTGCAGAGCCTGATGGGCTTGGTCTACGTCTGGCGCAACGATTAAGCTACGGCTCGCCGTAGCGCTCTCTCTTGGGAGGGGACAAAACAAAAGCGGTGGCATGCCACCGCTTTTCTACGAAGCGCGATCGCCGCGAGCGGCGTTCAGCCCTTCAGCGCTTGCTTGTTCTTGGGCAGAACGATGCGCTCCTTATCGCTGGGGCGCCACAGCACCAGCAGCTTGCCGATATGCTGAACCGGGGCGGCGCCCAGGTCTTCGCAGATCTGCTCGAACATGGCGACGCGCGCTTCGCGGTCGTCGCCCAGCACGCGGACCTTGATCAGTTCGTGCGCGTCCAGATTGATGGCGATTTCGCGGATCACCGCGTCGGTCAGGCCGTTATTGCCTATCATCACCACCGGGTTGAGGCCGTGCGCCAGTCCCTGCAAATGTTTGCGCTGGAACGGCTTGAGTTCAATTTTCATGGAAATACGGATTTACAAAGCAAAAGCGGATTCTACTCGAATTTGCGCGCTTTCCCAAAGTCCGCGCCTAAAATAACTGAAAAACAACAGGATAGCGCGGCTGGCCTGTTGTCCCACCAACGGAGCTAGCGCAATGGCTAGAAGCAAGAGCAGCAATGGCTGGCTGCAGGAACACGTCAACGACCCCTACGTCAACCAGGCGCAGAAAGACGGCTACCGCGCGCGCGCCGCTTACAAGCTGCTGGAAATCAACGACAAGGACAAGCTGATCCGTCCCGGCACGGTGCTGGCCGACCTCGGCTCCACGCCCGGCAGCTGGTCGCAGGTGGCGGCGCGCATCGTCGGCGACAGCGGCAAGGTATTCGCGCTCGACATCCTGGACATGGATCCGGTGCCCGGCGTCGACTTCATCCAGGGCGACTTCCGCGAGGAAGAAGTGCTGGCGCAATTCGTGCAATTGCTCGGCGGCCGCGAATTGGACCTTGTAATTTCCGATATGGCGCCCAATATGTCAGGCATGAGCGCCATGGACCAGGCCAGGAGTTTCCTGTTATGCGAGCTGGCGCTGGAATTTGCGCGGGATCATTTGAAACCTGGCGGCCATTTTCTCGTCAAAGTGTTCCAGGGCAGCGATTTCCAAGCCTATCTCAAGTCCATGCGCGAGCTGTTCGACGAGGTAGTCACCCGCAAGCCGAAAGCGTCGCGCGACCGTTCCAGCGAAATTTACCTGCTGGGCAAAGGCCGACGCTGACATAAAGTGGCTCGCGGCGTACAATCAAAGCAAATATCTAGACAAGCAACCAAAAAGTCAGGGCACAGAGGAGTCCGCTACTCGTGAACAATATCGGCAAAAACATCGCGATATGGGTCATCATCGGTTTGGTACTGATGACGGTATTCAATCAGTTCAACAAGCGTCAGGATACCCAGAATCAGCTTGAATATTCGCAGTTCATCAGCGATGTCGAGTCCGGCAAGGTCCAGTCCCTGACCATAGAAGGCCACCCGCTGCGCGGGCAATGGCTGAAAGGCAAGCTGACCGACGGCTCCGCGTTCAGCACCTACGCGCCCTACGATCCGCAACTGGTCGACGACCTGATCAAGAACAACGTCCGCTTCTCCGCCAAGCCGGAAGAAGAGCCGTCCATGCTGATGAATATTTTCATCAGCTGGTTCCCCATGCTGTTGCTGATCGGCGTCTGGGTGTTCTTCATGCGCCAGATGCAGGGCGGCGGCAAGGGCGGCGCGTTCTCCTTCGGCAAGAGCAAGGCCAGGATGCTGGACCAGGACGCCAACACCGTCACCTTCGCCGATGTCGCCGGCTGCGACGAGGCCAAGGAAGAGGTGAAGGAGATCGTCGATTACCTGCGCGATCCTTCCCGCTACCAGAGCCTGGGCGGCCGCATTCCGCGCGGCATCCTGCTGGCCGGCTCGCCCGGTACCGGCAAGACCTTGCTGGCCAAGGCCATCGCCGGCGAGGCCAAGGTGCCGTTCTTCAGCATCTCCGGCTCCGACTTCGTTGAAATGTTCGTCGGCGTGGGCGCGGCCCGCGTGCGCGACATGTTCGAGCAAGCCAAGAAGAACTCGCCGTGCATCATCTTCATCGACGAGATCGACGCGGTCGGTCGTCAGCGCGGCGCCGGTCTCGGCGGTGGCAACGACGAGCGCGAACAGACGCTGAACCAACTGTTGGTGGAAATGGACGGTTTCGACACCAATTCCACCGTGATCGTGATCGCCGCGACCAACCGTCCGGACGTGCTGGACCCGGCGCTGCAGCGTCCTGGCCGTTTCGACCGCCAGGTGGTGGTGCCGTTGCCGGACATCCGCGGCCGTGAACAGATCCTGGGCGTGCACATGCGCAAAGTGCCTATCGCCGCCGACGTCAACGCCGAGGTGATCGCGCGCGGTACGCCGGGCTTCTCCGGTGCCGACCTTGCCAACCTGATCAACGAAGCCGCCTTGTTCGCCGCGCGCCGCAACAAGCGCCTGGTGGACATGGAGGACCTGGAGTCCGCCAAGGACAAGATCATGATGGGCGCCGAGCGCCGCAGCATGGTGATGACCGAGGAAGAGAAGCGCAACACCGCTTATCACGAGTCCGGCCACGCCGTCGTCGCCAAGCTGTTGCCCAAGGCCGATCCGGTGCACAAGGTCACCATCATCCCGCGCGGTCGCGCGCTGGGCGTGACCATGCAGCTGCCGGAACAGGATCGCTTCGCCTATGATCGCGGCTATCTGCTGGACCGCATCGCCATTCTGTTTGGCGGCCGCATCGCGGAAGAGCTGTTCATGAACCAGATGACCACCGGCGCTTCCAATGACTTCGAGCGCGCCACGCAAATGGCGCGCGACATGGTGACCCGCTACGGCATGAGCGACAAGCTGGGCCCGATGGTGTACGGCGAGAACGAGGGCGAAGTCTTCCTCGGCCGCTCCATCACCACCCACAAGAACCTGTCCGAAGCCACCATGCAGCAGGTGGACGCTGAAATCCGCCGCATCATCGACGAGCAGTACGCGCTGGCGCGCCGCCTGCTGGAAGAGAACCGCGACAAGGTGGAAGCGATGACCGCCGCGCTGCTGGAATGGGAAACCATCGACGCGGATCAGATCAACGATCTGATGGACGGCAAGCCGCCGCGTCCGCCCAAGCCGGGCGCCGGTTTCGCGGCCAAGCCGCAGGAAGACAAGCCGACGCCGCCGGCGGCGGAGGTCAGCGCCGATCCGGCCCAGGAAGTCTGAGACCTTAAGTGAAGAAGCCGGGCAAGCCTTGATGGGCTTGCCCGGTTTTTTTGCGACAATTCATACCCATCCATGAGCGTAGTCAGATCATGAAACCCTCTTTGCAATGCGGGCGCTTCACGCTCGATCTGTCCCGTCCGCTGGTGATGGGCATTCTGAACGTCACCCCGGACTCCTTTTCCGATGGCGGCCGCTTCAACGCCTTGGACCAGGCTTTACGGCATGCCGAGCGGATGCTGGCCGAAGGCGCGGCTGTCCTCGACATCGGCGGCGAATCCACGCGGCCCAATGCGCCCCATGTCAGCCCGGAACAGGAAATGGAGCGGGTGCTGCCGGTGCTGGAGCGCCTGCGCGAGCTGGGCGCGCCGCTGTCGCTGGACACGCGCCGCACGGCGGTGATGCGCGAGGCGCTGGCCTTGGGCGCGGTGGACCTGGTCAACGATGTGTCGGCGCTGGAAGACGCGGGCGCGCTGGAATTGGTGGCGGGCGCGGACGCGGCGATCTGCCTGATGCACAAGCAGGGCAATCCGGACACCATGCAGGATCGTCCGGAGTACGCTGACGTGGTGGCCGAAGTGGCCGGCTACCTGGCGCGGCGCGTCCAGCTGTGCCTGGATGCCGGCGTCGCCCGCGAGCGTTTGCTGGCCGATCCCGGTTTCGGTTTCGGCAAGACGCTGGAACATAATTTGGCGCTGCTGCGCGGCCTGCCCGAGATCGAGCGCGCGGCCGGCTCGCCGCTGCTGGTGGGCTTGAGCCGCAAGTCCATGCTGGGCGCGATCACCGGCGAAGCGGTGCCGGCGGAGCGGCTGGGCGCCAGCGTGGCGGTAGCGCTGGAATCGGCGCGGCGCGGCGCGCGCATCATCCGCGTGCACGATGTGAAGGCCACGCATCAGGCGCTGCAAGTGCTGGCCGCTTTGGAAGGATTGAACTAAGGGGTACGCCTGGCGCACAATAGCCGGCGTAGCGATTACCGCGGTTGGCCAGAAGCCGGCCGGATTCGAGAGAAAAACATGAGCCGTAAATACTTTGGCACCGATGGCGTGCGCGGCGAGGTCGGCCAGTTCCCGATCACGCCGGAATTCGTGATGAAACTGGGCTATGCCGCCGGTCGGGTGCTGGTGGACCACGATAAGGGGCATCGTCCGACGGTGCTGATAGGCAAGGACACCCGGATTTCCGGCTATATGCTGGAAGCCGCGCTGCAAGCCGGCTTTTCCGCCGCCGGCGTCAATGTGCTGTTGACCGGCCCGCTGCCGACGCCGGGCATCGCCTACCTGACCCGCGCGCTGCGCCTGGAGGCCGGGGTAATGATCTCCGCCTCGCACAATCCCTTCCAGGATAACGGCATCAAGTTCTTCGCCGAAGGCGGCAAGAAGCTGGATGATGCGGTCGAACTGGAAATCGAGGCGATGCTGGAGCAGCCGATGGCGACCAATCCCTCCGAGCAATTGGGCCGGGTGCGTCGCATCGAGGGCGCGGTGGAGCGCTACATCGAATTCTGCAAGAGCAGCTTCCCCAACGACCGCGATCTGAAGGGCTTGAAGCTGGTGGTGGATTGCGCCCACGGCGCCACCTATCACGTGGCGCCCAAGGTGTTCCACGAATTGGGCGCCGAGGTGGTGACCATAGGTGGCGAGCCGGATGGCTACAATATCAACGAGAAGGTGGGCGCCACCTATCCCAAGACCCTGCAAGTGGCGGTGCTGGAGCATCACGCCGATTACGGCATCGCGCTGGACGGCGACGGCGACCGCCTGATCATGGTGGACCGCGACGGCACGGTGTACGACGGCGACCAGCTGATCTACGTGATCGCCAAGGCGCGCGCGGCGGCCGGCAAGCTCAAGGGCGGCGTGGTGGGCACGGTGATGACCAATCTGGCGATGGAGCTGGCGCTGAACAAGCAGGGCGTGGCCTTTGGCCGCGCCAAGGTCGGCGACCGCTATGTATTGGAAATGCTGCACGGCCAGGGCTGGCAGGTGGGCGGCGAAGCTTCCGGCCACATCCTGTGCCTGGATTGCCATTCCACTGGCGACGGCATCATCTCCAGCCTGCAAGTACTGGCCAGCCTGACCGATCTGGGCATGAGCCTGGCCGATGCCTGCAGCGACTGGCAGCCTTATCCGCAGACGCTGATCAATGTCCGTCATAATGGCTGCGACTGGAAGAGCGCGTCCGCGGCGCCGCTGGCCGCCGCCGAGCAGGCCTTGCAAGGCCGAGGCCGCGTGGTGTTGCGCCCGTCCGGCACCGAGCCGGTGGTGCGGGTGATGGTGGAGGCCGACGACAAGATCCTCGCCGATCAATGGGCGCAGACGATTGCGGAGGCGATTCGGCAAGTCGCTTGAGCGCGACAGCCGGCGGCTGCCGGCATCAGCATGAAAACGCCAAACAATTTCTGTTTGGCGTTTTTTATTGCCTGAATTTGGAAAGAAATGGAGCTTATTGTTTTTAAGCGAAACATACAGATAGTGACTTTGCGTGCAACTGTATCTAATGACATCTTTTTGTCATTGCGCTCTGGTTAGAATCAGCGCTCCTTACGCTCGTGATGAAACCAGACCATGAAAACAGCAAAAGCATTCAAGGCCTTGAGCCCGGTCGCCATGGCAGTGGCGCTGGCGGTTCCGGCCTTGGCTCAGGCCGCCTGTGGCGCCGCCGGCGCCACCCTGATCCATGATGTGCAGGGCCGCGTCGTCGGCAGCCCGCTACAAGGCAAGACCGTGACCGTGGAGGGCGTGGTCAGCGGCGCCTTCACCGGAACCGGCCAATTGCGTGGCTTCTATCTGCAAGAAGAGGCGCGGGACCAGGATGCAGACCCGGCCACCTCGGAAGGCATCTTCGTGTTTCTCGGCAATCTGGCCGCGCCGACGCTTAAACCCGGCGACGTGGTGCGCGTCACCGGCAAGGTGTCCGAGTACAGCCGCAAGGGCGACGCCGCCAGCGAAACTCAGATCACTCCGGCCAGCATCGCCGCGGTGGAGCAGTGCGTCTACCGCGAGCCGCTGACCTACGCCAGCCTGCGCCTGCCGCTGCAATCCAGCGCCCAGCTGGAAGCGTTGGCCGGCATGGCGGTGAGGCTGGAAGGCCCGGTCTATGTCGCCGCCAATTACGACTACGGCCGCTATGGCGAATTGACGCTGTCCAGCCAGCCGCGGTTGTGGACCGCGACCCAGCGTTTCCTGCCCGGCAGCGCCGAGGCCAAGGCGCTGAGCGAGGCCAATCAACTGGATAAGCTGACGCTGGACGACGGCCTGCAGATCCAGAACGCCAATGCCTGGCTGCCGGCGCCCGGCGGCTTGTCCGCCAGCCAGACCTTGCGCAGCGGTGATCGTCTGGATGGCGTGACCGGCGTGGTCAGCTACGCCTTCGGCAAATACCGGCTGCAGCCGCTGGCCGCGCCGCGCGCGGTGGCCAGCAATCCGCGTCCCGGCGCGCCCAAGCGCCTGCCGGAAAGCGTGCGTTTCGCCAGCTTCAATGTGCTCAATTTCTTCAATGGCGATGGCCAGGGCAAGGGCTTCCCGACGCCGCGCGGCGCCAAGACCCAGCAGGATTTCGAGCGTCAGCGAGCCAAGATCGTGGCGGCGATTCGTCAGTTGGACGCCGATGTGGTCGGACTGATGGAAATCGAGAATGACGGCTTCGACCGCTATTCGGCGATCCAGGACCTGGTCAACGCCTTGAACCAGGGCCAGCCGCAGCCCAAGCAATACCGTTTCGCCAATCCCGGCCTGCCGCAGGTGGGCAGCGACGCGATCACCACCGGCCTGATCTACCGTCCGGCCACGGTGACGGCGGAGGGCAAGGCCGAGGTGAGGGTGATAGGCAATCCGCAGAAGAACCGGCCGGCATTGCTGCAGACCTTTGTGCTCGACGCCAAGAGCAAGAGCCGGGTTACCGTGGCGGTCAATCACCTGAAGTCCAAGGGCAGCAGCTGCGCCGACCAGGTGGTGGACGGCCAGTCCGACGTGGACAAGGGCGACGGCCAGGGCAATTGCAATCTGACCCGGGTGCAAGCAGTGCGCGATCTGATGGCCTGGTACGCCACCCGGCCGCAGCCCGGCCCCAACGATGGCATGCTGCTGCTGGGAGATATGAACTCCTACGCTAAGGAAGATCCGATCCGCGCGTTTGAAAGCGCCGGCTTCAACAATCTGCTGGCGCGCTGGAGCCGCGACGCCTATTCCTATGTGTTCAACGGCGAGTCCGGCAATCTGGACCACGCCTTGGCCGACAAGGCGCTGAGTTCCATGGTGCTGGCCGCGGGGGAGTGGCACATCAACGCCGACGAGCCGACGGCGCTGGAGTACAGCAGCGAGTTCAAGAGCGCGGAACAGCAGCAGAAGTACTATGCGGCGGATGCCTATCGTTCCTCCGACCATGATCCCTTGTACGTCGATGTGGCGCGCCGCGGCAACGCGGTGGCGGCGGCGGACGAGGGTGGGCTGCTCATGCTGCTGGGCCTTGGCGCGGTGGCAGCGATGGCGGCGTGGCGCCGCAAGAGCTGAAACCGGGGAGCATCGACGGCTGGCCATGGCTGCTCGTCGTCGTCATGCTGCCGCTGGCCGCGCCCTGGGGCGCGGCGGCGCTGTCATGGCGCTTCGAGCCGTGGAACGCCGCGGAGTGGTGGCGGTTACTGAGTGGGGGCTGGGTGCACGCCGACGCGCGCCACGCCTGCCTCAATAGCGCGGCGCTGGCCTTGCTGGCATGGCTGGGGCGGGATAGAGCGCCGCTGCTGCTGACGCTGGCCTTGGCGGCGCCGCCGGCCATCGCCGCGATGCAATGGCTGTGGCCGGCGCCGCAGGCCTTCGTCGGCGCCTCCGGCCTGGTCTACTGCTGGTGGGCGGCGCTGGCGCTGACCCAGCCGCGCTGGCGCGGCCTGTGGCTGGCCGTCTTGCTGGGGCGGCTGGCGTGGCAGAGCCTGTTCCCGCTTAGCTGGAGCGGCGGCGAACCGGTATTGGTATCGGCGCACTGGAGCGGCGCCGCCTTGGGTTTGCTGGCCGCTTGCGGCTGGCTTCAGTTATGGACGAGGCGCGGCACCCGCGGTGCCACCGCGCACATCAGCTCATAGCCCAGGGTGTCGGCGCCAGCCGCGACGCGTTCTATCGGCACTTGCGGGCCCCATAGTTCGACCCGGCTGCCGATGCCGGCCTGCGGCAGCTCGCTCAAATCCACCGCCAGCATGTCCATCGATACCCGGCCGACCGTGCCCGTCGGGTGGCCGTCCACCGCGACCGGCGTGCCGTTGGCGGCGATGCGCGGATAGCCGTCGGCATAGCCGCAGGCGACGATGCCGATGCGCATCTCGCCTTCGGCCACCAGGCGGCGGCCGTAGCCGACGGCATCGCCGGCCGGCACCTTTTGCACCGCGATGACGCGGCTGCTCAGCGTCATCGCCGGACGCAGGCCCAGGCCGGCGGCATCGGTGTCGGCAAACGGCGAACTGCCGTAGAGCACGATGCCGGGGCGCACGATGGCGCCGTGGGTATGCGGGTGGCGGAACAGCGCGGCGGAGTTGGCGGCGCTGACCGGCAGACCGCTGGGCGCGATCAGCGGCTGGAAGCGCCCCCATTGTTCGGCGACGCCGTAGTCGTCGTCGGCGCTGGCGAAGTGAGTCATCAGGGCGTCGACGCGCGCGCCGGGCTGCGCGCGCAATTGCGCCAGCGCGGCGGCGGCTTCGGCCGGCGTGAAACCCAGCCGATTCATGCCGCTATTGATCTTGAGCCAGCAAGAAACCGGCTGTTGGGCGGAACCTTTGGCCAGCCAGCTTATCTGTTGTTGGGAATGTACCGCGCCGCCCAGCCGGTAATGCGCCATCGCCGCGGCTTCCTCGGCGTCGAAAGCGCCTTCCAGCAGCACGATGTCCTGCTGGACGCCGGCTTGGCGCAGGCGGATGGCATCCTCGATATTGAGCAGGGCGAAGCCGTCGGCGACATCGGCCAAGGCCTGGACCGCGTCGAGCAGGCCATGGCCGTAGGCGTTGGCCTTGAGCACGGCGTAAGCCTTGGATTGCGGCGCCTGGGCACGGGACAGCAGGTAGTTGTGGCGGATGGCGGAGCGGTGGATTTCCACCTGGATAGGGCGAGTCATGTCAAGAAAGTCTGCGTTGGAGGTGTGCTATTATAAGCCCCTGGTGATGTACCCCGATAACGCAGCCGCGCCAGGATCGTCCTGAACGGAGACATGGCGGCAAGCGGAATAAAATGGACACTCTGCAAATACTTCTCGATTTTTTCACTGGCTACGGCTATTTCGCCGTGTTCACTGTGTTGCTGGTATGCGGTTTCGGCGTGCCGATTCCGGAAGACATCACCCTGGTGGCCGGAGGCATCATCTCCGGCCTAGGCTATACCAATGTGCATTGGATGTTCGTGGTCGGCATGGCCGGCGTGCTGGCCGGCGACGGCATCATGTTCACCGCCGGGCGGGTGTTCGGCAACCGAGTGCTGAAATTCCGGCCCATCGCGCGCATCCTGACCCAGGAGCGCTTCGAGGCGGTGCAGGAGAAGTTCGAAAAATACGGCAATTGGGTGCTGTTCGTCGCCCGCTTCCTGCCGGGCCTGCGTTCCCCCATCTTCATCACCGCCGGCATGACACGGCGGGTGTCCTACTGGCGTTTCCTGGTGATGGACGGTTTCGCCGCGTTGATCTCGGTGCCGGTCTGGGTGTATCTAGGCTATTACGGCGCCGCCAATCGCGAGTGGCTGATGACCATGGTGCATCGCGGCCAGGCCGGCATCCTGGCGGTGGTGGCGGCCTTGCTGCTGGGCGTGGCCTTTGTCTGGATGCGCCGCCGGCGCCAGCATCAGTGCGTGAAGAAATAAGCCAGCGCCACCAATGAAAAAAGCTTCCCAGGGGAAGCTTTTTTTACGTCCTTGCGTGGTTGGGGTTCAACCCACTTGCAGCAGTTCCACTTCGAATACCAGAGTGGCATTGGGCGGAATCACGCCGCCGGCGCCACGCGCGCCATAGCCCAGTTCGGCCGGGATGGTCAGCTTGCGTTTGCCGCCCACCTTCATGCCGAGCACGCCCTGGTCCCAGCCCTTGATCACATAGCCGGCGCCCAGCGGGAAGCTGAACGGCTGGAAGCGGTCCTTGCTGGAGTCGAACTTGGTGCCGTCGGTCAGCCAGCCGGTGTAATGCACGGTGACTTCCTGGCCGCTGACGGCTTCCGCGCCGTCGCCGATTGCCAGTTCTTCAATAATCAGTTCGCTCATTGGAATTCCTTTCGCGGATGCGCGGGATGGGGCCGGGCCAAGGCGGCCGGGCGCGGCCCCGTGCTAATCGGCGGATTATAGCAGCCGGATGGCCAGCTTGTGTTTTGCATCGCGTGGGGTATAACGGAATGGATGCGGGGCTGCTCGCACCATACCTGAGGGGGACTTGCCATGGACGTGACTCACGATATCCCGCGCGACCGCCCGGTTGCGCGCAAAGTGGAAACCCTGCGGCCGCTGCAGTGGCTGAAAAAAGGCTTCCGCGATTTCCAGAAAGCGCCGGCCGACTGCCTGTTCTACGGCGCGGTGTTCGTGCTGATGGGCTATCTGCTGACCTTGTATTCCGAGCATTCGCCGGAATTGATCATCACCTTCGCCACCATCTTCCTGCTGGCCGGCCCCTTCCTGGCGATAGGCTTGTACGATATCGCCAAGCAGATGGAGGCCTTCGACGGCCACGGCCGGGTCAAGCTGGCGCACAGCATGTCCGCCTGGCGAGTGAACCTGCCGGCCTTCACCTTGTACGCGGCCTTGCTGGCGGTGCTGGTGTTCGGCTGGTTCCGCGTGTCCTTGCTGATGTTCGCGCTGTTCTACGACACCGCTGCGCTGCCATCCTTGAACGATATCGTCGTCAATGCGTTCAACCCGGATAATATCGTCTTCCTGGTCGCCTATTTCGCGGTCGGCTTTCTGTTTGCCCAAGTGGTGTTTTCGGTCAGCGTGGTGTCCATCCCGCTGATGCTGGACAAGGAAGTCGATACCGTCACCGCGATGATCGCCAGCGTGCAGGCGGTGCTGAAGAATGTGCTGACGATGGGGATATGGGCGGCTATCATTGTGGCGCTGAGCGCGGTGGGCTTCGTGACCTATTTTCTCGGTCTGATCATCATCATGCCGGTGTTGGCGCTGGCCAGCTGGCATGCTTACCGCGATTTGATCACCTTCGAGAGATGACTGAATAGCTGATGACCCACTCCGTCGTATTTCTTGACCGGGACAGCTTGCCTGTCCCGGTTCCGCTTCTGCCGTTCCCGGCCGAGTACCATGAATTCCCGTCCACCAGCGTCGAAGACGCGGCGATGAATTGCTCGGGCGCCGACATCGTCATCAGCAATAAGGTACCACTGCGCCGCGACACGCTGGAACAGTTGCCGGGCCTGAAACTGGTGGCCATCGCCGCCACCGGTTACAACCATGTCGATCTGGACGCCTGTCGCGAACTGGGCATCGCGGTATGCAATATCCGCAACTATGGCGATGACACCGTGGCCGAGCACGCGTTGACGCTGATGCTGGCGCTGGCCAAGAATCTGCCGGCTTATCAGCGCGACGTTGCCGCCGGCATCTGGCAGCAGTCGCGGCAGTTCTGCCATTTTGGCGCGCCGATCCGCGATTTGCGCGGCGCGACGCTGGGCATCATCGGCGCGGGCGGCATCGGACGGCGCTTGGGTGAACTGGCCGCCGCGCTGGGCATGCGGGTCTTGTTCGCCGAGCGCAAGGGCGCCAGCGAAGTCAGACCCGGCTATGCGGCTTTCGCCGCGGTGCTGGCGCAGGCCGACGTGATTTCGCTGCATTGCCCGCTGAGCGAGGAAACGCGCGATTTGATCGCGCAGCCGGAGTTGATTGCGATGAAACCCGGTGCTCTATTGATCAATACCGCTCGCGGGGGGCTGGTCAACGAGGCGGATCTGGTGGCCGCGCTGAAATACGGGCAACTGGGTGGCGCGGGTGTTGACGTGCTCAGTGAGGAGCCGCCGGTGAACGGTAATCCCTTGCTGAAGACCCGCCTGCCCAATCTGATTGTGACACCGCATATCAGCTGGGCCAGCCGGCAGGCGATGGAGCGGCTGGCCGCGCAATTGGTGGAGAATATCGGCGCCTTCGTGGCTGGGGAATCGCGCAACCGCCTGGTTTGAGGTGGAGCGGGGTGAAAGAGTCGGCGTCATGCCGGCTTTTTTATGGGCGATATTTTAAACGTATAGTTTATATAAATGATTTTATAATTTATTTGTTGTTAACTATTTAAAAACAATTTGCAATATGTTTAATATGAGAATAGGATGATGTTGCTCTTCTGGCTCTGCCAGTATGAGCTGCCCCGCTTGATCGCCGTGGAGGGTTTCCCCCCACGGCTCTTTTTTTGCCTGAAGCTCGCGCCAATGCCACACGCCCGGCAGGGCCGGGCGTGTGGGTGAGGCTGGGGGCCGGCTTCGCTTCAGTCCGGGATTTCATTGGGATTGACGCGCGCTTGCTCCTCCGCGCCCATGCCCAGCTTGCCGCGGATGCAGCCGATATAACGGTTCACGTCCGGACCGCCGCCGTGGCGCTGCGCATGCCAGATCATTTCGCCCAGACAGTCCATCATTGAGTGTTGTGCCTGGTGCTCGCTGCCGTGGCGCAAGGCTAGCTGCGCATACAAGGAACGGATGCCGAAGGGTTGGTCGATGGAGCGTTGTTCCTCTATCGCCACATGCAGGCCCAGATGCAGGAAGGGGTTGCTCTGGCCCATTTCCGGCGTCCACTCCTGTTCCATATACTGTTCCGGACGATCCAGAATGGCGTGATACTCCGGGTGGTCTATAAGAATGGGAAGCACCATCTTTTCCAGATCGGACAAGTCCGCGCCGGATTTGGATTTCTGCCAGGTGTCGAAAAAGAAGCGCCGGGCGTCTTGCCGGCTGGGATTGAACAACATTCGGATAGTGCCTGAGTGGATTCTCGGGAGCCCTTATTATACGAGACGGAGGTGGCCATGACCACGCTTTACGATTTCTCCGCCGCGCGCATAGACGGCAGCGAGCAGCCGCTGTCGGCGTACACCGGCCAAGTCGTCCTGGTGGTGAATACCGCCAGCGAGTGCGGTTATACCCGGCAATACGCTGGCTTGCAGGACTTGCAGCAAAGCCTGGGCGACCGCGGGCTGGTGGTGCTGGGTTTCCCCTGCAATCAGTTCGGCGGTCAGGAGCCGGGAGGCGAAGCCGAGATCGAGCGTTTTTGCCGGACACGCTTCGAGGTGAGTTTTCCCTTGTTCGCCAAGCTGGACGTCAACGGGCCGCGAGCGCACCCGCTATGGCGCTGGCTGACTCAGGCCGATTCCACCCATCCGCATCCTGTGAAATGGAACTTCACCAAATTCCTGATCGATGGCAAGGGCAGGGTGCTCAAGCGTTACGAGCCGGCGGTGGAGCCGCATGAACTGCTGGAGGATATCAAGGCCTTGCTGCCTAGAGAGGACTGAGACCCGCCGCTGGCGGCGGGTCCGGGCGGGCATCAGCGCCGGCGGAAAATCACGTCCCACACGCCGTGGCCCAGCTTGATGCCGCGGGCTTCAAACTTGGTCAGCGGGCGGTAGTCCGGGCGCGGCGCGTAGCCGTCGGCGCTGTTGGCCAGCAGCGGCTGGGCGCTGAAGACTTCCATGATCTGCAGCGCGTAGTCTTCCCAGTCGGTGGCGGCGTGCAGGTAGCCACCGGGTTTGAGCTTGGTGATCAGCTTTTCCACCAGCGGCGCCTGGATCAGGCGGCGCTTGTTATGGCGTTTCTTGTGCCACGGGTCGGGGAAGAATATGTGCACGCCGTCCAGGCTGCCGTCGGCCAGCATATGGTCCAGCACCTCCACCGCGTCGTGGCGGATGATGCGCAGATTGCTCAATTCCTTTTCCGCGATCAGCTTGCACAGATTGCCGACGCCGGGCGAGTGCACTTCCACGCCAAGATAGTCCTTGTCCGGATTGGCCGCGGCGATTTCGGCGGTGGCGCCGCCCATGCCGAAGCCGATCTCCAGAATCTTGGGCGCC
Source organism: Chromobacterium aquaticum (assembly GCF_021129195.1). GTDB lineage: Bacteria > Pseudomonadota > Gammaproteobacteria > Burkholderiales > Chromobacteriaceae > Chromobacterium > Chromobacterium aquaticum. The sequence continues at coordinate 22,677 of NZ_JAJOHW010000093.1, forward strand.
GCGCGACCGAAGGCCTGTTCCAGGTCGACGCGCTCGGGGCGGTATTCGATGCCCCAGCGCGGCATGCCTTCATCCATCGCGCGCTGTTGGCCGGGAGACAGGTGGCCTTGACGTAGTACAAAGCTGCGGATGGCGCGTTGAAATGCCGGATTTTCCATAGAGTGAAGCCTGCTGAAAACTCAAAAAAACCGCGATGTTACCGAATCTTGGCCGTCGAGGCGAGCACGGCGGTGATGCGTTCCGGCGCTTGGGCCAGCGCGGCCAGATAGTCGGCGGTGCTTGGCCAGCGCAGCCGGGGTAGCAATTCGCTGCGCAGGCGTCGGTTGTCCAGCCGCCGCGATTCCGCCAGATAAGACCATAGACCCGCGGAGAGCTGGCTACGGACGGCGTCGCGGGGCAGCAGCGGCGGCAGTGGCAGCGTCAGAGTGGCGGATAGTTGGCGATACCAGGCGCTGACTTGCAGCGGTTGATCGTCGCAGGCATTGTAGACGCGGCTTCCGCCGCGGCATTGTTGCAGCGCCGCCACGCAGGCGGCGGCGAGGTCGTCGGCGTGGATGTGGTTGCTCCAACTGTCTTCCTCGGGAACGATCAGCGGGGCCTGGGTGGCGAAGCGGCTCAGCGGCAGGCGCTCGTCAGCGTAAATGCCCGGCGCGCGCAACACCACGAGCTGGCTGCCGTGGGCGGCGGCGAAGCGGCGCAGCTGGGTCTCGGCGTCCAGCCGACGCCAGGCGCGGTCGTTGCGCGGACGGGGGCGGGCGCTTTCGTTCAGCCAGGCGCCACCGGCGTCGCCGTACACGCCGCTGGTGCTGATGTAGACCAAGCGCTGTGGTATCCTGCAACCTTTTGCCAACGCAGACAACAACTTGCGCATGCGCAAGTCCTTGCGGCCGGTTTCCTGGGGGGGAGCGGTCAGCAATAGATCGTCGGCCAGGCCGGCCAGCCGGCGCAAAGAGGCGGGATGGTCCAGGTCGCCGCGGATGGGCGTGACGCCCTGACGGCGCAGTTCCGCCGCCGCGGCGCTGGAGCGGCATAGCGCCAGTACCCGCCAGTGGCGGACCAGTTCAGGCAGGGCGCGGCGCGCGACATCGCCGGCGCTGATGATCAGCAAGGTTCGCATAGTGCGCATTGTAGCCAGATATCGAGTAGAGGAAATAGATGACAGCGCAGGTGAAAGTGCTCCCCAGTGGGCACACATTTGGCGTCGAGCCGCATGAAACTGTTTTGGAGGCGGCGCTGCGCCAGGGCGTGGGCCTGCCCTACGGCTGCCGTGACGGCGCCTGCGGCGCTTGCAAGGGTAAAGTGCTGGAAGGCGAAGTGAGCCAGGACGGTTACCAGGAAAAAGCCTTGACCGAGGCAGAGCGCGCCCAGGGCATGGCGCTGTTCTGTTGTTCCCGGCCGCAGGGCGACATCACCATCGAGGCGCGCGAAGTGGCCGGCGCCGGCGATATCCAGATCAAGACCCTGCCGTGCCGCGTCGAGAAGATAGAGAAGATCCACGACGTGGCGGTGCTCAAGCTCAAGCTGCCGGTGTCGGAGCGCCTGCAGTTCAAGGCGGGTCAATACATCGACATCCTGATGAAGGATGGCAAGAAGCGTAGCTTCTCCATCGCCAATGCGCCGCACGACGACGCGTTTCTGGAACTGCATATCCGTCACCAGCCCGGTGGTTCCTTCTCCGATTATGTGTTCAGCCAGATGAAGGAGCGCGAGATCATGCGCTTCAAGGGACCGCTGGGTTCCTTCTTCCTGCGCGAGGATTCCGACAAGCCCATCATCTTCGTTGCCAGCGGCACCGGTTTCGCGCCGGTCAAGGGCATTATCGAACACGCGATCCACAGCGGCATCCAACGCGAGATGGTGTTCTACTGGGGCGCGCGCACCAAGGCCGACCTTTATATGGCCGAACTGGCCGGTGGTTGGCAGGCACAGAACCCCAACATCACCTTCATCCCGGTGCTGTCCGACGCGCTGCCTGGCGACGAGTGGGCGGGCCGCGTCGGCTTTGTTCACCAGGCGGTGCTGGAAGACTTCGCCGATCTGTCCGGTTACCAGGTCTATGCCTGCGGCGCGCCGGTCATGGTGGAGGCGGCGCATGGCAGCTTCACCCGCGAGTGCGGCTTGCCGGAAGATGAGTTCTTCTCCGACGCCTTCTTCCTGTCCAAGGACATGAGCGGCAGCAAGTAAGGGAATGACAGCGGACGTTTTTTTATGTGCCGACGTCGCGAACTGTATTGCTGAATTTAAAACTGTAATGATCTAAATTACTGATTTTTCAGAAAAGAGCCCTTGGCGATAGCCAAGGGCTTTGTTATTTGTCTTGCATCAAATTTACGAATAATGCCGTTTGATTTGGGTCAATGGATTCCAGGCAGGACTGGCTAAGATGAGGGTCAAGAAACCTACATGGGGCATGGCCCCGGATTAAGGAGTAGCGATGGAACTTCTGACTCTGCTTCTCTCCGACGACGTCGGTATTTTGAGCCTGGTGACCATTGTGGTGACCACGCTGGTGGTGTTGGGCGCTTTGGTGGCGATTTTCAAGAATGTGAAAAAGCCGGAATAGGGCGTCCACCTGGACAGTCTTTAATCAATCCTCTTGATGTGTGTGTTGGTGGATGCGGTGGTGGGCCGCATCCACTTTTTTTTTGCTCCGTCGCTCAGCATTCATGCTTTGCCTGCACTTGCCGCTTTTCTTGCCTTGTTCCAAATATCGGCTGGCTGCTGGCTGATTCCCCCTCCGACACCAAGCGTGCTTTTTCCGTTTTGATGATTCCATTGCCGGCTGATATTGCGTTTTATTTATAAGAAAAATTAAATTCATAGTTAATTAACTATTTTGTGCGCAGCAACATGGATTGCCCTGCTATTTGGGAGCAGGGCTTTTATAAAGCTTTTGTTCTATTGTCCGTATGGGGCGGATGCGATGTAACAGCGCTATTTGACGCAGGTCAAACGGATGTTCGACTGTTCTGGCGATGACTAAATCCGGGGTATACCATTGTCTCAGATGATAAGAATTTAATTATATAACAACAGATTTGCAGGTTAATGTACTCTCACGGAGAACGAAAATGTCTACGGAAACTGAAACCCAAGGCGGCGGCGCTCCCAAGCTCAAGCTTGGCGCGCTGACCGCTCTGGTGGTGGGCTCCATGATCGGCGGCGGTATCTTCTCATTGCCGCAGAACATGGCCGCGGGCGCCGGAGCCGGCGCCATCCTGATCGGTTGGGTCATCACCTTCTTCGGGATGCTGACCCTGGCATTCGCCTTCCAGATGTTGGCCAATCGCAAGCCGGAAGTGGAAGGCGGCGTGTATGGCTACGCCAAGGCGGGCTTCGGCAACTACATGGGCTTCAACTCGGCCTGGGGTTACTGGATTTCGGCCTGGATCGGCAATGTGTCCTACTTTGTGGTGATGTTCTCGGCGCTGGCCTTCTGGTTCCCGGTGTTCGGCGAGGGCAATACCACCACCGCCATCGTCTGCGCGTCCATCCTGTTGTGGGCCTTGCACTTCCTGGTGCTGCGCGGCGTGCATGGCGCGGCCTTCATCAACACCATTACCACCGTGGCCAAGCTGGTGCCGCTGGCGCTGTTCATCCTGCTGGTCATTTTCGCCTTCAAGGTGGAGACCTTTAATCTGGACTTCTGGGGTTCGGCCAAGCTCGGCTCGGTCGTTGATCAGGTCAAGAGCACCATGCTGGTGACGGTGTGGGTGTTCATCGGCATCGAAGGCGCGTCGATGTTCTCCAGCCGTGCGGAAAACATGAAAGAAGTGGGCAAGGCCACCGTGATCGGCTTCCTGCTGACCATCGCCCTGCTGGTTGCGGTATCGGTGCTGTCGCTGGGCGTGATGTCCCAGACTGAATTGGCCGCGCTGAAGAACCCGTCCACCGCTTATGTGCTGGAAAAAGCCATCGGTCCCTGGGGCGCCAACCTGATGAACGCGGGTCTGGTGATTTCGGTGGGCGGCGCGCTGCTAGCCTGGACGCTGCTGGCTTCCGAAGCGCCCTACCTGGCGGGCAAGGACGGCGTGATGCCCAAAGTGTTCGGCACCACCAATGCCAATGGCTCCCCGGCCGCCTCGCTGTGGCTGACCAACGGCCTGATCCAACTGTTCTTGATCATCACGCTGTTCAGCTCCGCGGGCTACCTGGCGCTGCTGTCGCTGGCCACCTCGATGATTCTGATTCCCTACCTGTTGTGTGCCGGCTATGCCTTGCTGGTGGCCAAGCGCGGTGAAGGCTACGCCCAGGGCGAGTCCAGCGGCAAAGAGTTCAGCATCGCTGCCATCGCCTCGGTCTACGGCATCTGGCTGATCTACGCCGCCGGCCTGAAGTATCTGTTCCTGTCCATGGTGCTGTACGCCCCGGGCCTGCTGTTCTACCTGTGGGCTCGCAAGGAACGCGGCGAGAAAGCATTCACCGGCGCCGAAGCGGTACTGGCGGCACTGATAGTAGTGGCGGGCTTGTTCGCCGCCTATGAACTGGCTACCGGAGCGCTGACGCTCTAAGCCGGAACCCTGTAGCAGATTACCGGAGGCGCGCGAGATCCACGGGCCTCCACCAGCTCCCCCAATATCATTAAGGAGTTTGTCATGACCAAGTTTGGTGTTCATTCCGAGTGCGGCAAGTTGCGAACTGTGATGGTGTGCCGTCCTGGCCTGGCGCATAAGCGCCTGACCCCGGACAACTGCCACGGCCTGTTGTTCGATGACGTGATCTGGGTGGAACGCGCACAAAAAGACCATGCTTACATGGTCGAGCAAATGCGCTCCCGCGGCATCGAAGTGGTGGAAGTGCATGAGGCGCTGGCCAAGGTATTGGATGACAAGGCTTCCCGCGCCTGGATCCTGGATCGCAAGGTCAAGGCCGACAACGTAGGTATCGGCATGCTGCACGATCTGCGCAGCTGGCTGGATGAAATGCCGTCTTCACAACTGGCCGAGCACATGGTGGGCGGTATCGCCAAGTTCGAACTGCCATTCGACCCGAAAGGCCTGTTCGGCGGCTATCTGGACCAGTCCGAGTTCGTGCTGCCGCCGGTGCCGAACAGCCTGTTCCAGCGCGACCCGTCTTGCTGGATCTATGAGGGCGTGACGCTGAACCCGATGTACTGGCCGGCTCGCCGTCAGGAAACCCTGATCCTGCAATCCATCTACAAATTCCATCCGATGTTCGCCGGCAAGGTGAAAGTATGGTGGGGTGACTGCGACCAGGAACATGGCCCGGCCACGCTGGAAGGCGGCGACGTGATGCCTATCGGCAACGGCGTGGTGCTGATCGGCATGGGCGAACGCACCAGCCCGCAGGCCGTGGTGCAAGTGGCCAAGCGCGTGCTGGGCAAGGAAGGCGGCGCCACTCGCGTGATCGCTTGCCAGATGCCTAAGTCCCGCGCGGCGATGCACCTGGACACCGTGTTCAGCTTCCTCGACATCGACCTGCTGTCGCTGTTCCCGGACGTGGTGGACGACATCACTTGCACCAGTATGTACGCCGGTGATCGTGAAGGTGAAATCCGTTTCGAACGCCACGAAGGCGTGCACCTGGTGGAAGTGGTGCGCCAGGCGCTGGGTCTCAAGGAAATCCGCGTGATCCAGACCGGCGGCGACGCCTACCAGCGCGAACGCGAGCAGTGGGACGACGGCAACAACGTGGTGGCGCTGGATCGCCGCGTGGTGGTGGCTTATGACCGCAACACCTACACCAACCGCCTGATGCGCGAGCATGGCGTGGAAGTGATCGAGATTCCGGCTTCCGAGCTGGGCCGCGGCCGCGGCGGCGGTCACTGCATGACCTGCCCGATCACTCGCGACGAAGTGAAACTGTAATTCAGCTGTAGTGTCCCGGCCGCGGGCGCGGCCGGGAGGAAAACCCAAGATTCATGTGCAAAAAGACAGGTTGACCGCCGGTTTCCCCGGAAACGACGGCCGGCTTGCCCAGACTCTAATCAGGAGCAATATCATGGCTTTCAATCTGCGCAACCGTAACTTCCTCCGCATGCTGGACTTCACCCCGCGCGAAATCCGCTACATGCTCGACCTGGCCCGCGACCTGAAGCGCGCCAAGTACACCGGCACCGAACAGCAGCACCTGAAGGGCAAGAACATCGCCCTGATCTTTGAAAAAACCTCTACCCGCACCCGTTGCGCGTTTGAAGTGGCCTGCTACGACCAGGGCGCCAACGTGACTTACCTTGGGCCGTCCGGTTCGCAAATCGGCATCAAGGAATCGATGAAGGATACCGCCCGCGTGTTGGGCCGCATGTACGACGCGATCGAATACCGCGGCTTCGACCAGCACATGGTGGAAACCGAGCTGGCCAAGTTCGCCGGCGTGCCGGTATACAACGGCCTGACCGATGAATGGCACCCGACCCAGATGCTGGCCGACGTGCTGACCATGTGGGAAAACAGCGACAAGCCCATCTCCCAGATCAGCTACACCTACCTGGGCGACGCCCGCAACAATATGGGCAACTCCCTGCTGGTGATCGGCGCCAAGCTGGGCATGGACGTGCGCATCGGCGCGCCCAAGCACCTGTGGCCGACCGACGAACTGGTTGCTCAGTGCCGTGAAATCGCCGCCAAGACCGGCGCGCGCATCACCTTGACCGAAGATGCCAAGGCCGCGGTCAAGGGCACCGACTTCATCCACACCGACGTATGGGTGTCCATGGGCGAGCCGGCCGAAGTCTGGGCCGAACGCATCAAGCTGCTGAAGCCTTACCAAGTGAACGCCGCGCTGATGGCCGCCGCCGAAAACCTGCAAGTGAAGTTCATGCACTGCCTGCCGGCCTACCACAACAGCGAAACCAAGGTGGGCAAGGAAATCGCCGCGCAATACCCGGACCTGGCCAACGGCATCGAAGTGACCGAGGATGTATTCGAGTCCGAAGCTTGCATCGCCTTCGAGCAGGCGGAGAACCGCATGCACACCATCAAGGCCATCCTGGTGGCCACGCTGGGCGATTGATCCGGCCCTAGGCATCCCTAGCTGCACTTTTGCCGGCCAAGGCTTCCCTGACCGGGAACCTTGGCCGGTTTCACATCAAGAACGCGGCTCGCCGTTGCAAATGGCGGGCGCGGCAGTAAAAAAGGAACAGAATATGCGAGTCGTCGTAGCTCTGGGCGGCAATGCCCTGCAACGTCGCGGCGAGGCCATGACCGCCGACAACCAGCGCGCCAACGTCAAAGTGGCCGCCGAACAACTGGCCGGCGTGACCCGCTTGGGCCACAACCTGGTGATGTGCCACGGCAACGGGCCGCAAGTGGGCCTGCTGGGCCTGCAGAACGATGCCTACGCCCGCCACGTGGACGAAAAAGTGACGCCCTATCCGCTGGACGTGCTGGGCGCGCAGACCGAAGGCATGATCGGCTACATGGTCGAGCAGGAGCTCGGCAATGTGCTGCCGTTCGAAGTGCCGATCGCCACCATCCTGACCCAGACCGAAGTGGATGCCAACGATCCGGCCTTCAAGAACCCGACCAAATTCGTCGGCCCGGTCTACAGCAAGGAAGAAGCCGACAAGCTGGCCGCGGAAAAAGGCTGGACCGTGAAGGCCGATGGCGAATACTTCCGTCGCGTGGTGCCCAGCCCGAAACCGAAGCGCATCTTCGAAATGCGCCCGATCAAATGGCTGATCGAAAAAGGCGTGGTCGTGATCGCGGCCGGCGGCGGCGGCATTCCCACCATGTACGAGGGCGACAAGCTGGTGGGCGTGGAAGCGGTGATCGACAAGGATCTGGCCTCGGCCTTGCTGGCGCGTGAAATCGACGCTGATTATTTTGTGATCGCCACTGACGTGAAAAGCGTGTTCGTCGGCTGGGGCACGCCGGAAGCCAAGGCCATCAAGCAGGCGCATCCGGACGAAATGGACAAGCTGGGTTTCGCCGCCGGCTCGATGGGCCCGAAAGTGGAGGCCGCTTGCGAGTTCGCCCGCCTGACCGGCAAGAAAGCGGTGATCGGCGCGCTGGAAGACATCGAGAAGATCGTCAAGGGCGAGGCCGGCACGGTGATCTCCACCGAGAAGGCCGGCATCAGCTGGTACTGAATCGCGAGTGCTTAGCCAAGCGTCAAGGGCTGCCGTCAGGCAGCCTTTTTTTTTATCTCAGCCCAGCAGCTTGGCGCGATGCAGACGGATGAAGTCCTGCCCGGCCTGGTAGCCGATTTGGTATAGCTGGGACAGATTGGAGTAGGACCAGTCCAGTTCCTGCTGCTGGCGCTCGGGATCGATCAGCGCGTCGAACTGGATCTTCAATACCTCGGTGCGCGGCCGGCCGTGCTCGTCCTTGTTGTGCAGCGCTTCGAACAACTTCAGGTCGTCGCGCGCGATTTCGGTCAGCGGGGTGATGATGGACTGTACCCAGGCATCGTAGAGATTGCGCGGCGGGTGCAGCAAGCGATCGCTGCCCAGCACGTCGAACACCAGGGTGTAGTCGATGTGGTGATGATCGCGGAACAGCTGCTTGAAGTTCAGCGTGTCGATGGCGGCGCCCTCGATGTAATCGCCGTCGTCCAGGCGGTATGGCGGGTAGATGAAGGGGAAGGACAGCGCGGCCAGGAAGTGTTCGTGGCTGATCTCGCTCTTGTCCCAGCAGCGCATCTCGCCGTGGCTGATATTGAAGGCGTTCAGATAGAACTGCGGCGCAATCTGGCGCAGGCGTTCAAAATCCACCACTTGTTCGATGAAGGGCACGTGCGCGCACAGCCCTTGGCTGGACGGCGTCAGATCGCTGGGGCACAGCGTGGCCAGCAGCAGCGAAGTCCAGTCGGCCAGCAGCCGTTGCCATGGTCCCTGGTCGGCCTGTTGCTGAATGCTCTGCAGCAGCGGATTCTGGCTCTGCCAGCTGCGCCACAACTCGGCGGCGGGGCCCGGCTTGTTGAACACCTTGTAGTTGACCGGCAGCAGTTGGTAGATGGGGTCGGACACGCCCAGATCGGACAAGCGACGCAAATTGTCCAGCGGCGTGCCCTTGCGCGGCGCCGCGTACAAGAGGCCGACGATGGCGCCGGCGCCGGAGGCGGAGATGATGTCGAACTCGACGCCGGCCTCGGTCAGCGCCACCAGCGCGCCGGCCATCAGGGTTGCATTTGGGGCGCCACCGCCCAATACCAGCGCGATGCTGGGCTTGTTTGCTATTGCCATGAAGATCCCCGTGGTGAGTCGCCGCTGCTGCGCCATGCGTTGACGATGCGTTCGCGACGCAGTTTCATGTCATTGCCATGCTTGAATTATGGATGCTGGCCGGCATTCCGCAATGCAATATGGCATGGGATGTGATGGAAACTATTGTTGCAAGAAAGATGCACTACTCAACTGTTTGTCATTGAGCAATGAAAGATACCTTGCGCTGCAAGGTAGTGGTTCGTATAGTGCAATCACTAGCAGATTGATGCCTTGGTCCGATTAGCTATCGTGTAATGCAAGATAGTGACGGGTAGCCGGACCGGGCGGTTTCAAGGAAGGACGAAATGAAAACCCAGTTGAAGAAGGGGACTCTGGACATGTGCGTATTGGCGGTTTTGGCCCAGTCCGACAGCTATGCCTACGAACTGGTCAGCAAATTGTCGCAAACGATGGAAATCAGCGAAGGCACGATCTATCCGCTGATGCGCCGGCTGCAGAATGAATCCTGGGTCAGCACCTATCTGGTCGAGTCGGCATCCGGACCATCGCGCAAGTACTACACGCTGAGCGAGACGGGCAGACGGGAACTTGAAGTGATGCGGGGCGAGTGGCGGGAATTCGTCAATGAAGTGAACAGCGTATTGAGTCGTCTGCCGGTGGCAGACCAGTCGGGAGAACAATAATCATGAACCGCAAGACATTCTTGAGCCAGCTGGAACAGGCGCTGGCGGGCATGCCGGCCGAGGAAATCGGCGAAATCCTCGCCGACTACCAAGAGTATTTCCATGACGCGCTGGAGGCTGGTCGCGCGGAGGACGAAGTGGTGGCCGCGCTGGGCAGCCCGCAGAAACTGGCCAAGGAGTTGAAGGCGCAGGCGCGTTACCGTCAATGGGAGAACCATCGCTCCATCGGCAACCTGATGCGGGTGGTCGCGGCGGTGGCAGGCTTGGGGGTGTTGAACTTCTTCCTGGCGCTGCCCTTCATGCTCTATCTGCTATGCCTGTCCATCGGCTACATGGTGTCCGGCAGCTTGCTGATCGCTGGCGTGGTGGTGGTGGCGGCCTGGGGCGGCAACACCTTGTTTGGCTGGCCGGAGCTGGAGCCCAGCTTGTCGCCCAAGGGTGGCGACTTTGAGTTGCAAGTGCGTCCGGCCGGCGAACTGGTGCATGGCGTCACCTTGAGACAGGGCCGGGTGGTGCTGAACCTGGACCCGGATGAGAGCGCCAGCCTGCGCACCCGCGCCGGCGATCCGGTTGCCGTCAGCTACGACGACGGCGAACTGAGAGTGGATGCCAGCGCTCCGGCGGCGCGGCGCTTGATCCAGCAGGAGGGCGAGCACGCGGTCAGCGTGGAGCGCGCGGAACTGAAATCGCTGGTGCTGGTGTCGGGTGACGGTGATCGCATGGAGTTGGTGCAGGGCGGTGACGGGGAGTCGCTGCGTTGGCGGATGATTTCGGCGGAGGCTGCCACCAGCATGGGGGAGGCCAGCAAGCCGACCAATCTGGTGCTGCGCGATGGCGACAGCTCGCTGGTGATCCGCGACAACCGGCTGTCGTTGAACGATGGCGACGGGCATTTCGAGATCGACGGCATCCCGGGCTTGTCCCTGCGGAGTTCAGCGGCGGTAAGCGGCTTCATCCTGTTGGTGATAGGCGCGCTGGGGCTGATGTTCTGCCTGTGGCTGACGCGGCTGACCTGGCGTGGCCTGGTGAATTATGTGCGCTATCAAATGGACTTGGTGGCAGGTAAAGGGGTGGGCGGTAACGTGGTTTGACTCGCTGGATCTGAACGGAATTTGGGAGAGAAACATGAAACACGATGCATGCATTCAACAGTTGCAACTGACCATGGTGCGCTTGCCGGAAGCGGAGCTGCGCAAGATCCTGGATGAATACCGCGACTACATCCGCGATGCGGTGGCGGACCCACGCAATGAGGGCCGGCTGATCGCCGCATTGGCGGATTCCCGGCAGTTGGCGGTTGCGGCCTTTGCCCGGCGGCGTCTGCTGCGCGCCCAGTGCGCGCGCCTGGCTCGCCACGCGCTGGGTGGGATGGCCGCCGCCTGCGGCGTGGTGGCGATGTATTGGCTGTTTCTGCAATGATGGACGAGCGCCGCCGGTTCTGCGGCGGCTTCGACACTAAAAAGAAGGAGATGCGTGATGAAGAGGGAAACGATGCTGGCGCTGGCGGGCCTGTTGTGGACCGGAGCGGCGCTGGCCGCCGAGGGGACGATAGACAAGCTGGTGATCAAGGGTGACGCGGCGGTGCTGAAGCTGAGCACGGATGCGCAGAAGCCCTACCGGCTGGACCTGAACAAGAGCGGCTGGGACGAGGGCAAGTGCAGCGCCCAGGCACGGCAGGAGGGCGGCGTGGTCACCATCACGGTCAAGCTCAATGACAAGCTGCTGGGTAAGAGTTGCCGCTTGGAAATCGCCGGTAATCTAAAGCCGGGCAAGCTGCTGGAAGTCAGCCTTAACGCGGTCAAGGGTTCGATCAACGGCGAATACAAGGCGGTCAGCGTGGACAGCCAGGCGCTGGAGTTGGAGCTGGCCGGCAAGGCCGGTAATCTGACTTTGGCCGGCAGCGCGATCAAGGCACAGGCCAAGGGCGCTTACGACAAGCTGGTGTTGAAGGGGCAGGCGTTGAAACTGGGCTTTGAAGGCCGCAGCCGCGAACTCAGCCTGGACGGCCAGGCGGTGAAGGCGGAGTTGAAACTGACCGATCCCAAGCCCAGCGGCACCTTGGCGCTGGACGCGACCTCGGGCTCCTTGAAGCTGTCGTTGCCGAAATCCGCCAGCCTGCAATACGAGGTGCGCGGCACCGCGTCGGCGGTGGACAGCAAGCTGCCCAGCACCGCGGGCGCGCCGCTCAAACTGAACGCGCGCGGCCAGGCCTTGAAGGTAGAGGTGGTGGCCGACTGAGGCAGGCTGGGATCAAAGCGAAACGGAGCCCTGAGGCTCCGTTTTCACATGGCGCTAGCGGATGCTTAGTAAGCGCAGACGGTGAACAGCTCCAGGCCGCCATCGCGCACCAGCTTGCCGCCGCCTAGCTCCGGCAACTCAATGATGGCGGCCGCTTCCAACACATCGGCGCCCATGCGCTTGAGCAGCTTGTAGCCGGCCATCATGGTGCCGCCGGTGGCGACCAGATCGTCGATCAGGATCACGCGGTCGCCGGGCTTGCAGGCGTCGGTGTGCATTTCCACCGCGGCATTGCCGTATTCCAGCTCGTATTCCTCTTCCACCGTGGTGAAGGGCAGCTTGCCGCGCTTGCGGATCGGCACGAAACCGACGTTCAGCTCATAGGCCAGCACCGAGCCGATGATGAAGCCGCGCGCGTCCAGGCCCGCCACCAGGTCCACCTTCTCCATCATGTAGCGGTGCACATAGATGTCGATCAGCATGCGGAAGGTTTTGGGGTTCTGCAGCAGCGGGGTGATGTCGCGGAACATCACGCCTTGTTGCGGCCAGTTGGGCACAGTGCGAATCCAGCCCTTCAGATAGCTGGAGTAGTCGAGATTACTAAGGTTTTCCATGGCCTAATTGTACTTCGAAATGAAGAGAGTCGCGGCGCGGCCCGCAAGAAAAAGCCCGCCGCGCGGCGCGGCAGGCTTGGGGTCCGCATCAATTATTGATGTTTCAGTGGAAGAAAGCCAGCTTGAATACCCACAGCGCGGCAATGATCAGCACCGGCGGCTTGAGGTCGGCGAAGCGGCCGGCCAGGATCTTGATCACCGCGTAGCTGATGAAGCCGAAGGCGATGCCGTCGGCGATGGAGAAAGTGAACGGCATCGCCAGCGCGGTCATCACCGCCGGCGCGGACTCGGTCAGGTCGCTCCAGTCGATCTCGGCCAGGCCGCGCGCCATCAGCACCGCCACATAGCACAGCGCCGGAGCGGTGGCGTAGGCGGGCACGGTGGCTGCCAGCGGCGACAGCCACAGCGAAGCCAGGAACAGCAAGGCCACCACCATGGCGGTCAGGCCGGTACGGCCGCCGACGGCGGTGCCGGCGGCGGACTCCACATAGGCGGTGGTGGACGAAGTGCCCATCACCGCGCCGGCGGTGATCGCCACCGAGTCGGCCAGCAGCGCGCGCTTCAGGCGCGGCAGCTTGCCGTCCTTGTCCAGTAGGCCGGCGCGATGCGATACGCCGACCAGGGTGCCGGTGGTGTCGAACAGGTCAACGAAGAAGAAGACAAAGATCACACCGATCAGGCCGGCTTGCAGCGCGCCGGCGATGTCCATCTGCATGAAGGTCGGCGCCATGCTGGGCACCGGCGCCACCACGCCCTTGAACGGAGACAGGCCCATGGCGATGGACAGCACCGTCACCACCAGGATGCCGATGATGATGGAGCCCGGCACCTTGCGGTATTCCAGCGCCACGATCAGGAAGAAACCCAGGATGGCCAGCAGGGTGGTGGGCTTGTGGATGTCGCCCAGGGTCAGATAGGTTTCCGGATGCGGCGCGATCACGCCGGCGTTCTTCAGCGCGATGATGGCTAGGAACATGCCGACGCCGGCTGAGATGGCGAATTTCAGCGACTGCGGGATCGCGTTGACGATGGCCTCGCGCACGCGGAACAGGCTGACCGCCAGGAACACGATGCCGGAGATGAAGACCGCGCCCAGCGCGGTTTCCCACGACAGCCCCATGCCCTTGACCACGCTGAAGGTGAAGTAGGCGTTCAGGCCCATGCCCGGCGCCAGCGCGATCGGGTAATTGGCCACCAGGCCCATGATGGCGGTGCCCAGCGCGGCCGCCAGACAGGTGGCGACGAAGACCGCGTTCAGGTCCATGCCGGTGCTGGACAGGATCAAGGGATTGACCAGGATGATGTAGGCCATGGTCAGGAAGGTGGTAAAGCCGGCGATGACTTCCGTCTTCACCGTGGTGCCGTTTTCTTTCAGCTTGAAGAAGCTGTCAAGGAATTGCATGGCGAAACGCGCTCCAGGGGCGATAGGGATAGAAAAAACGTGCCATTTTATTCAGCCTGAAGAGATTTACCTAAATCTTGACGTGAAAATAACTTGGCGATTAACAGCGGATGGCGGCTTGTGGTATTCTGGAGAATTACTCATTTGGCAGGAAAACACCTTCTCATGAGCCAGCCAACCGGTAATATCTTTATCGTGGTCGCTCCGTCCGGCGCGGGGAAAACCTCGCTGGTGGCGGCGCTGCTAGCCGCCGAGCCTACGGTGGAACTGTCCATTTCCTATAGCACGCGCCCGCCGCGCACGGGAGAGGTGGACGGCAAGCATTATCACTTCGTCGATCAGGCGGTCTTCAAGTCCATGATAGACCGTGGCGATTTCCTCGAGCACGCCGAAGTCTACGGCAACTACTATGGCACCAGCGCGCCGTGGATACGCAGCCGCCTGGACGTGGGGCAGGACATTCTGCTGGAGATAGACTGGCAGGGCGCCGAGCAGGTGCGCAAGACCTTCCCGGACGCGATCGGCATCTTCATCGCGCCGCCGTCGATCGAAGAGTTGGAGCGCCGTCTGCGCGGCCGCGCCACCGACAGCGAGGAAGTGATCCGTCGCCGGCTGGCTTCCGCCCGCGCCGAGATCGACAAGATCGCCGAGTACGACTACATCGTGGTCAATGACGATTTCGAACGTGCCCGGCTCGACTTGATCAGCATCGTGCGCGCCAACCGCCTGCGCAGCGCCATTCAGTGTCGCAAGCTGGCGACCATGCTGGCGCGCATGGGGCAGGGCGGCTGAACGCCAGTTCGCCTCCGACCTGTGCCGCTGTTGGTGAGTCGGCTAAAATTTAGATATAGTGATCCCTCTGGGCGTTGCTGCGGCCGCGAGCATGGCGACCGACAACGCCCTTGGCAACTTGATTGGAAAGAAAACACATGGCCCGTATTACTGTTGACGATTGCCTGGACCGCATCCAGAACCGTTTCGACCTGACCCTGGCCGCCGCCTACCGCGCGCGCCAGGTTGCTTCCGGCGCCAGCCCCTTCGTTGAAGCCGGCCGCCACAAGCCCACCGTCGTCGCGCTGCGTGAAATCGCCGCCGGCCACGTCGGCAAGGAAGTTCTGAGCCGCGGCAAAGCCTGATAGCAAGTGGGTGGTGGGTTATGGCAACCGGCATTGAGGATGAAATCGACTACGACGCCCTGATCGACAGCGAAGCGCAAGCGTTCTTCGAGTCGGTCGCGCGTTATCTCAAGCCGGAAGACGTCCAGCTGTTGCGGCAGGCTTTCGAGGTCAGCCGCGCGGCCCATGAAGGGCAGACCCGCAAGAGCGGCGAGCCCTACATCACCCATCCGCTGGCGGTGGCCGGCATGCTGGCCGAGTGGCGGCTGGACGTGCAGGGTCTCGCCGCCGCCTTGCTGCATGATGTGCTGGAAGACACCGGCGTCACCAAGCCGACGCTGATCGAGAAGTTCGGCAAGATCATCGCCGATCTCGTCGATGGCCTGTCCAAGCTGGAGCGGCTGGAGTACCAGACCAAGGAAACCGCGCAAGCGGAAAGCTTCCGCAAGATGGTGCTGGCGATGGCGCGCGACATCCGCGTCATCATCGTCAAGCTGGCTGACCGGTTGCACAATATGCGCACGCTGGACTCCATGCGCGAGGACAAGCGCCGCCGCATCGCGCTGGAAACCCTGGAAATCTACGCGCCGATCGCCAACCGCATCGGCCTGAACAAGGTTTACCGCGAGCTGCAGGACCTGGCGTTCAAGCACTTGCATCCGCATCGCTATGGCGTATTGTCCAAGGCGGTGCGCGCCGCGCGCGGCAATCGCCGCGAAGTGGTGACCAAGATTTTGCAATCGGTCAGCCAGAAGCTGGTGCAGAGCAATATCGAAGCCACCATCAAGGGGCGGGAAAAGAACCTCTACAGCATCTACAAGAAAATGCAGGAGAAACACCTGTCGTTTTCCGAGGTGCTGGACATCTATGGCTTCCGCGTCGTCGTCAACGACATTCCCGGCTGCTATCTGGCGCTGGGCGCGTTGCACAGCCTGTACAAGCCGATTCCCGGCAAATTCAAGGATTACATCGCCATTCCCAAGGGCAATGGCTACCAGAGTTTGCACACCACCTTGTTTGGCCCCTATGGCACGCCGGTGGAAATGCAGATCCGTACCCGCGAGATGAACAGCGTCGCCGAGGCCGGCGTCGCCTCGCACTGGATGTACAAGAGCGGCGACGGTGTCAATACCGCGCAGCAGCGCACCCATCAGTGGCTGCAGAAAATCCTCGACATGCAGGAGGAGAGCGACGATCCGGTCGAGTTCCTCGAGCACATCAAGATCGATCTATTCCCGGACGAGGTCTATGTGTTCACGCCCAAGGGCAAGATCATGGTGATGCCGCAAGGCGCCACTCCGGTGGACTTCGCCTACGCGGTGCATACCGATGTCGGCCACCGCTGCATCGCCGCCCGCGTCAACCACGCGCTGGTGCCGCTGCGCACCGTGCTGCGCAATGGCGACACCGTGGAAATCATCACCTCCACCCAGGCCAAGCCCAATCCGTCCTGGCTGACCTTCGTGCAAAGCGGTCGCGCCCGCTCCGGCATCCGCAATTATCTGAAGAGCCTGCAGCAGGAAGAGGCGGTGGGTCTGGGCGAGAAACTGCTGAAGCAGGCGATAGGCGCGCTGGCGGTGACGCCGCTGGCCTTGAGCGATGAGTTGTGGGTGGAGTATCTGGCCGCCTTCGGCGAGAAGCTGGCTTCGCACAAGGAAGTGCTGGCCGACATCGGCGCCGGCAAGCTGATGCCCATCGTGGTGGCGCGACGCTTGCTGGAACTGGCCGGCGAACGCTTGGGCGAGGAAGTGAAAGTGGGGCCGGTGACCATACGCGGCAACGAGGGCGGCATGGTGCAGCTGTCGCCGTGTTGCAATCCGCTGCCGGGCGACGACATCCTCGGGGTGATCACCAAGGGCCAGGGTCTGGTCATCCACCGCAAGGGCTGCCCGAACGCACGGCGCGCCGATCACGACAAGCTGCTGGACGTCAACTGGGAAGCGCAGCGCGACCGCATGTTCGGCGTCACCGTCGGCGTGTTGTCCCGCAACGAGCGCGGCGCGCTGGCCGATATCGCCACCGCGATCTCCCAGGCCTCGGCCAATATCGAAAGCGCCGACACCCAGGACAGCAGCCGCGATGGCGACGGCTTGTTCAATATCCACTTCCGCTTGCAAGTGGAAGGCGTCGAACATCTGGAGCGGGTGCTGGGCGCGATCAGGCTGCTGCCGGTGGTGCAGCGCGTGCAACGGAGATAAGACATGCTGACACTTAGGATCAACGGCGAGAGCCGGCAGTTGGACGCGGTGGCCTGCGTGGCCGACCTCGTGGTGGCGCTGGGCCTGAGCGGCAAGCGCGTGGCGCTGGAAAAGAATGGCGAGATCGTGCCGCGCAGCCAATACCCGAAGGTGGGGCTGGCGGACGGCGACGAGCTCGAAATCGTAGTGGCCGTCGGCGGAGGCTGAGCGGCAAGCTGACAGAGGTGCAGAAGTGGCGGATCAACTGATCATCGCAGGCAAGGCCTATAATTCGCGTTTGCTGGTGGGTACCGGCAAATACCGGGATTTCGAGGAAACCGCGCAAGCGCTGGATGCGTCCGGCACCGAAATCGTCACCGTCGCGATTCGCCGGGTCAACCTGGGGCAGAATGCCGGTGAGCCCAATTTGCTGGACTTTTTGCCGAAAAACCGGTATAACCTTCTCCCCAATACGGCGGGATGCTATTCCGCCGATGACGCCATTCGTACTTTGCGTCTGGCCAGGGAGCTTCTGGATGACCATCGTTTGGTCAAGCTGGAAGTGCTTGGCGACCCGAATACCTTGTTCCCCAACGTCAGGGAAACGCTGAAGGCCGCCGAAGTGCTGGTCGCCGAAGGTTTCGACGTGATGGTGTATACCTCGGATGATCCCATCATCGCCCGCGAGCTGGAGCAAATGGGCTGCTGCGCCATCATGCCGCTGGCCAGTCTGATCGGCTCTGGCATGGGTATTTTGAATCCGTGGAATTTGAAGTTGATTATCGAGCAGTCCAGGGTTCCCGTGCTGGTTGACGCTGGCGTTGGCACCGCGTCCGACGCGGCGATCGCCATGGAGTTGGGCTGCGATGGCGTGCTGATGAACACCGCGATTGCCGCCGCGCAACAACCGGTGTTGATGGCGCATGCCATGAAACAGGCTGTAGAAGCAGGCCGCTCGGCATATCTTGCCGGCCGGATGCCGAAACGTTTTTATAGTGCAGTACCTAGTTCTCCTAGTGAGGGGGTGATTTCTTCCGCCAAGCCGTGATGCGTAAAGCGCCACAGATTACTTGGTCGGAACGCTTCAGACTTTTCCAAACCGCGTAACGTTGTTAAAATGCTGTTTTTTATAGCTCCAGTCACGTCTGGACGCTAGGAACTAAGGATACTTGATTCAATGCCGAACATTCGTGTTAAAGAGAACGAGCCGTTTGAAGTTGCAATGCGCCGCTTCAAGCGCGCAGTGGAAAAAACCGGTCTGCTGACCGAACTGCGCGCCCGCGAGTTCTACGAAAAACCGACTGCCGAGCGCAAGCGCAAGCACGCTGCCGCGGTTAAGCGCCACTACAAGCGCATCCGCAGCCAGATGCTGCCGCCGAAACTCTACTAAGAGTTCCTCCGGTCAGTAAGCAGGACCGCAGGCCTAGCCTGCGGTTTTGCCATTTGTAGTTTCCCGTTTGCAGACTCTGACGGCATGGGTTTTGGATCAGCCCAAAATCAATGTCATCAGGGTTTGAATCTCTATCTGTGCGCACTTGCCGCCCGCGACGGGTGGCGGTCTTCTCCGGAAAGCTAGCAATGAGCCTCAAACAGCGAATCAGCGACGACATGAAATCTGCGATGAAAGCGCGGGAAAGCGACAAATTGGCGGCCATCCGCCTGTTGCTGGCTGCCATCAAGCAGAAGGAAGTGGACGAGCGCGTGGAGCTGGATGATGTCGGCATCGTCGCCGTCATCGACAAGATGCTCAAGCAGCGCCGGGATTCGGTCAGCCAATACGAAGCGGCTCAGCGCCAGGATCTGGCGGACAAGGAAAAATTCGAGATGGACGTGCTGATGGCCTATATGCCGCAGCAATTGTCCGCCGATGAGATCGACGCGCTGGTGGCCAAGGCCATCGCCGACAGCGGCGCCGCCGGTATGCAGGACATGGGCAAGGTGATGGGCCTGTTGCGGCCGCAACTGGCCGGCCGCGCCGACATGGCGCTGGTATCCGCCCGCATCAAGGCCAAGCTGGCCGCCTGAGCCGGATTCGGGCCGCGCAGGCGGCCCGCCTTGGTGACGCTTTTTGATTCCTCAGGATTTCGTTGATCAGTTGTTGTCCCGCGTCGATATCATCGACGTGGTGGATCGTTACGTCCCCTTGAAGAAGGGCGGCCAGAACTATCTGGCCTGCTGCCCCTTCCACAAGGAAAAGTCGCCATCGTTCACGGTGAGCCAGTCCAAACAGTTCTATCACTGCTTTGGCTGCGGCGCGCATGGCTCGGCCATCGGCTTCGTGATGGAATACCAGGGGCTGGGTTTTGTCGATGCCGTCAAGCTGCTGGCCGAAGGCGTCGGCATGCAAGTGCCGGACAGCCGCGCCCACGCCAACCCGGAAGCCAGCCGCGCGGCGCGCGAGCGCAAGCTGTCGCTTGAGCAGATGATGCAGATGGCCGCAGGCTACTACAAGCAGCAGTTGAAATCCGCTCCCAACGCCATTTCCTATCTGAAAGGGCGGGGTTTGAGCGGAGAAGTGGCCGCCCGTTTCGGGCTGGGCTACGCGCCGGATGGCTGGCAGAGCCTGGAAGCGGTATTCCCCGACTATCAGGACGACAAGCTGATCGATACCGGCCTGGTCATCGTCAATGAGGAAAAGGGCCAGCGTTACGACCGCTTCCGCGATCGGGTGATGTTCCCGATTCGCAACCAGCGCGGCGCCATCATCGGCTTTGGCGGCCGAGTGATGGGCAAGGGCGAACCGAAATACCTGAACTCGCCGGAGACGCCGCTGTTCGAGAAGGGCCGCGAGCTGTATGGCTTGTACGAGGCACGCCAGGCGATACGGGATAAAAACCGCGTATTGGTGGTCGAAGGCTATATGGACGTGGTGGCGCTGGCGCAATTCGGCGTCGCTTACGCGGTCGCCACGCTGGGCACCGCCACCACCGGCGAGCACGCGCGCAAGCTGATGCGCCATGCGGACCAAGTCTATTTCTGCTTCGACGGCGACAAGGCCGGACAGAAGGCGGCGTGGCGGGCGCTGGAAAACAGCCTGCCACAATTGCAGGATGGCAAGGCCTTGAATTTCCTGTTCCTGCCGCAGGAACACGATCCGGACAGCTATATCCGCGAGTTTGGCGCGGAAGCGTTCGAAAAAGTATTGGAAGAACAGAGTCTGCCTCTGTCCGTTTACTTCACCCGCGAGCTGTGCCGCGAGGTGAACCTGACCACGCCGGAGGGCAAGGCCGACCTGATTCGCCAGGCCGCCCCCCTGCTGGCACAGATTGCCGCTCCGGCTCTCGGCTTCATCATCAAGAAAAGACTGGCGGAACTCGCCGGTGTGGATGTCGACGAATTCGACATGTTGACGACAGGCCAGAAGAAACCGGAGCGCAAGGGCAAGCGGGAATACCGTTTGCCGGAGGCATCGCATCGCCCACCTCAGGCGTCCATTGTGACGCGGCTGATCAAATGGCTGCTGCTGAACCCGGCTTGGGCCGGCGATGTGCGTTTGCCGGACAGCATGGCACTGTCCGATGAGCTTGCTTGTTTTGCCATGTTGGCCGAATGCGTGCAAGGGCACGACCAGCCGCCGAATACGGCGCAATTGATGGAAAGCCTGCGTGGCACTCCATATGAAGGGCTGGTGGATAGTGTTCTGCAGCAGGCCATGCAGGATCCGGACGAGTTTGCCGATCCCAGCGAGGAAGACAGACAGCAGTTTCAGGACGGCGCGGCCAAGCTCCTGAAAATGATGCGTCAAACTCAGGTGGAGCGGCTAAAACAAAAAGACCGGAACGAAGGCCTGACTCCGGAAGAAGTCAGATTGTTAGGGGAATTGCTGCGGGATTTGCTGGCGCCGAATGTTTGACGACGTCGCCTTACCGCGGCAGACCGCTTGGCGGCCGGGCATGCCCGGCGCGCCGACAAGCGATGCAGCGGCTTTTTGAAAGCGCCCCGCAGGGCTACACAAACAGCATTGCTTGCTTGTGTTATTATCAACTGTTTTTTTCGGCTTATTTCAAGCAGGAAGCGAAATGGCGGCCTCTCCCGAAAATCAAAAAGATGTGCAGGAAAACGAAACCGAAGTGATGAGCCTGGAAGAGCAGCGTAAACGCCTGCGCCAGCTGATCGCCTTGGGCAAGGAGCGTGGGTATCTGACCTACGCGGAAATCAACGACCACCTGCCGGAAGATGTGTCCGACGCAGAGCAGATCGAAAACATCGTCACGATGATTGCCGGTCTGGGCATCCAGGTTTACGACGAAGCGCCGGATGCCGACACGCTGCTGATGTCCGACTCCACCCCGCCGGTGGCCGACGAAGACGCCGTGGAAGAAGCCGAAGCGGCGTTGTCCTCGGTGGATTCCGAGTTCGGTCGCACCACGGACCCGGTGCGCATGTATATGCGCGAGATGGGTTCGGTGGAACTGCTGACCCGCGAAGGCGAGATCGAAATCGCCAAGCGCATCGAAGATGGCCTGAAATACATGATTCAGGCGATCTCGGCTTGTCCGGGCACCATCGCCGAAGTGCTGGAGCTGGTGGAACGCGTCAGCCGCGACGAGGTGCGCGTCGACGAGGTCGTCGACGGCTTCATCGACCTGAACGCGCCTACCGAAGCGGACGCGGCCTATGCCGAGCCGGTGGACGAGGATGAGCTGCTCGACGCCGAGGAAGAGGAAGAAGAGGAAGGCGAAGAGGAAGACGGCGAAGCCGGCGATGCTTCCGGCGTCAACCTGGAAGAACTGAAGCAGCAAGCGCTGGAACACTTCACCGGCGTGCGCATGCTGTTCGACAAGATGGTCAAGGTGCTGTCCAGCAAGGGTGCCCAGAGCAAGGAATACCTGGAGCTGCAGGACGCGATCACCACCGAGTTCATGCTGGTGCGCTTCTCCACCCGTCAGGTGGAAAGCCTGTGCGACTCGCTGCGCAGCCGCGTCAATGAAATCCGCACCTACGAACGCGACATTCAGGACATCTGCGTCAGCCGCGTGCGCATGGAGCGTGCCCACTTCATCAAGGTGTTCCCGGGCAACGAGACCAATACGGATTGGGTCGAAACCGAAATCAATTCGGGCAAGGCCTGGGCCGAGGCGTTGACTCGCTTCAAGTACGCGATCATTGAAAAGCAGACCAAGCTGTCCGAACTGCAGGACCGCGCGATGCTGCCGATCAAGGCGCTGAAGGAAATCAACCGCCAGATGTCGGCGGGCGAATCCAAGGCGCGCCGCGCCAAGAAAGAGATGATCGAGGCCAACCTGCGCCTGGTGATCTCGATTGCCAAGAAGTACACCAACCGCGGCCTGCAATTCCTCGATCTGATCCAGGAAGGCAATATCGGCCTGATGAAGGCGGTGGACAAGTTCGAATATCGTCGCGGCTACAAGTTCTCGACCTATGCCACTTGGTGGATTCGCCAGGCGATCACCCGCTCCATCGCGGACCAGGCGCGCACCATCCGCATTCCGGTGCACATGATCGAGACCATCAACAAGATGAACCGCATCAGCCGTCAGATTCTGCAGGAAACCGGCCACGAGCCGGATCCGGCCGAGCTGGCGGAAAAGATGGAAATGCCGGAAGAGAAGATTCGCAAGATCATGAAGATTTCCAAGGAGCCCATCTCCATGGAAACGCCGATCGGCGATGACGACGATTCCCATCTGGGCGACTTCATCGAAGACCAGAACAACCTGGCGCCGTCCGATGCTGCGATGTATTCCAGCCTGAAGGACGCCACCAAGGAAGTGCTGGACACGTTGACGCCGCGCGAAGCCAAGGTGCTGCGCATGCGTTTCGGCATCGACATGAACACCGACCATACGCTGGAAGAGGTGGGCAAGCAGTTCGATGTGACGCGTGAGCGTATTCGTCAGATCGAAGCCAAGGCATTGCGCAAGCTGCGTCATCCCACCCGTTCGGAGCGCTTGCGCAGCTTCCTGGACAATGAGCCGGGCGGCCAGTGATCTGATTGCGACACCGGTCTAGGCTAATGGTCTGAACGGTATGAAAACCCCAAGCTGTCGGTATTCGGCGCTTGGGGTTTTGCTTTTGGGCTGTTATAATGCGCTGCTCTGGGCCTCTAGCTCATGCTTGGTTAGAGCAGCGGACTCATAATCCGTTGGTGCGGGGTTCGACTCCCCGGGGGCCCACCAGGATTCCCGCAAATCGTGCGGCGGCGCATGCCGCATGTAAAACAAAAAGCCGACGATTCGTCGGCTTTTTGTTTTTCGGAACCGTGCCGCAGCCGCGACTCCGCGTTTGCTTCGCCATCGAACAGCCCATCTCACTGAATTGATCTTCGCCTATTGATCTCCATGCCAAATGGACGTAGCTTTTAGCTATTCCCACGCCATACCGATGGCGAAAATCAATATACATGTAATTTTTAAGTTATCATCTAGCGTTTTGCGCATCGTCGCGCATTAGCATGTGGAAGAGACCGAATGCCCCGGAAGGAAAAAAAGGTGGCAAGCAGCAACGCCACATTGGCCGAAAAAGTGTTTCTGGAGTTGCGGCGCGATATTCTGCTGGGCGTGTATCGCCCGTCGCAGAAGCTATTGCTGCATGAACTCAAGACGCGTTACGACGCCGGCGGCTCGCCGATCAGGGAGGCGCTGCTGCGTTTGAGCTGGTCCAAATACGTGGTGATGGAGCCGCAGCGCGGTTTCTGGGTGGCGCCCATTTCCCGGCATGAGCTGCACGACATTCTGCTGGTGCGGCGGGCGCTGGCCGAAGAGGCGGTGAGGCGCTCGCTGGAGCAGGGCGACGAGGCCTGGGAACTGGAGGTGCTGGCCAGCTACCACCGTTTGAGCCGCATTGATCTGGACGACCCGGAAGTGGATCTGCAGGCCTGGGCCGACCGCCACATGGCGTTTCACCTCGCCATCATCAGCGGCAGCCATTCATCGGTGATCCTGGATTTGATGGAGTCTTTGTACAACCGCCTGGAGCGCTACCGCCATATCTGGTTCGATCCGGCGCTGCCGGCTTCCAAGCGCTACAGCGACGAAGGCGAGCACACCGCCATCATGCAGGCGGTGCTGGCCAGGGATGCCGATTTGACGCTGCAATTGCTGGATCAGCATTATTCCCATGTGATGCGCGTGGTGGAAGGGCTGAGCGCGGAGACTTTCCCTTCCGGCTGATGCCGCGTCTCCCTATCTATTTAAACGCTAGCCGCGATCCGGCCGCCGCGCGGCGGCCGGATGCCATTCCAGCCTGGAGCCCGCGGCAGCGGATTTCAGGCTGGCTCGCTTACTCCCAAATCAACAGGCAATACTGCTTTTTACCGCGTCGCAACAGCGTATAGCGCTGATGGCGACGTTCGGCTTGTCCAAGGCTGGCTTCCAGCGCATCCACCTTGGCGCCGTTGACGCTGACCGCGCCGCTTTGCAGCAGGGTGCGGGCTTCGCTTTTGGACGCGGCCAGGCCGCTGGCCGCCAGCGCGTCGATCAGCGAGGTGGGCTGCAGCGGCAAGACCAGCCGCGGCACGCCGTCCTGGGCCAACTGGGCGAAGTCCTCGGCGCGGAGCTGTTCGACATCGTTGTCGAACAGGCTGAGCGTGATTCTCTGGGCGGCGGCCAGCGCGGCCTGGCCATGCACCAGCTCGGTCACTTGCTCGGCCAGGATGCGTTGTGCTCGCGGCTTGCCTCCGGAGGCGCGGTCTTCGGCCTCGATCACTTCGATTTCCTCGTTGGACAGGAAGGTGAAGTAACGCAGGAAGCGGTAGACGTCGGCGTCGGCCGCGCCCAGCCAGAACTGGTAGAAGGCGTAGGGCGAACATTTGCTCGGGTCCAGCCAGACCGCGTTGCCTTCGCTCTTGCCAAACTTGGTGCCGTCGCTATTGGTGATCAACGGCATGGTCAGGCCGAATGCCTGCTGCTGGCTCACCCGTCTGACCAGGTCGATGCCGGCGGTGATATTGCCCCATTGATCGGAGCCGCCGATCTGCAGCTTGCAGCCGAAACGACGGTTCAATTCCACGAAGTCATGCCCTTGCAGCAAGCTGTAGGCGAACTCGGTGAAAGAGATGCCCATGTCGTCGCGGTTGATTCGCTGTTGCACCGATTCTTTCTTGATCATGGCGTTGACCGAGAAGTGCTTGCCGACGTCACGCAGGAAATCCAGCACGTTCATGGCGGCGAACCAGTCGTGGTTATTCGCCATGCATGCGGCGTTGTCGCCTTCGAAGCTGAGGAAAGGCTCAACCTGGCGGCGGATTTTTTCCACCCAGCCGGCCACGACATCGGCGGTGTTGAGCTTGCGCTCGCTGGCCTTGAAGCTTGGGTCGCCTATCATGCCGGTGGCGCCGCCGACCAGGGCGATCGGACGGTGGCCGGCCATCTGGAAGCGCTTGAGCAGCAACAGCGGCACCAGATGCCCAAGGTGCAGGCTGTCGGCCGTGGGATCGAAACCGCAGTACAGGGTGACCTTTTCCCGGGACAGCAGCGCGTCGAGCGCCGCCGCGTCGGTGACTTGCGAGATCAGGCCGCGTTGCTGCAGATCCCGGATCAGGGTCGATTGCTTCATATCGTTGTACCTCCATGATTGCGATGCGCGGCGTTTACGGCCGCGCATCCGGACGACGGCGCGGACGCGCCGTCAGAACACGGGCAGCAGCCCCTGCATCACCAAGAGCTGGAACAGAATGATGGCGATGCCGGCGCCGCCTATCGCCCAGTGCAGGGTGCCGCCGCCGCTGACTTGATAGCTGGGCTGGTAATCTTCCTGGCGGCGCAGCTTGATCAGCGCCAGCGCCGGGAACAGGATGGCCAGGATCACCAGGAAGATGGCCGCGGCGCCCAGCGCGGCGACGAAGCCGCTGGGGAAGAACAGCGCGAATCCCAGTGGCGGCAGATAGGTGATCAGCGCGGTCTGCAGGCGCTGGCGGGTGTCGTCGCTGCGTTTCAGCGTGCTGGCCATGGCGTCGAACAGGCCGAGCGATACGCAAAGATAGGACGTGAACAGCGCGATGGACGAGAAGGCGGACAGCAGTGAGGGGACCTGCGGCGTGGGCACCAGCGCGTGGAACTCGTCCAGGAACATGCCCACCGAGCCGTTATGCGAGGAAATGGCCTGGAAGCTGTGGCTGCCGTAGCGCGGCAGCGCGCCCAGGGTGTTGAACACCCACAGCAGATAGATGCCCATCGGGATCAGGCTGCCGGCGATGAACACATTGCGCAGCGTGCGCGGCTGGTCGCGGCCCAGGTATTTGACCATGCTGGGCACGCTGCCGTGGAAGCCGAAGGCGGTCAGAAACATCGGGATGGCGGCCAGCATGTATTTGGCCGAGTCCGAGTTTTCCGACAGATTGCCGGTATCGACATAGGGCTGGATCACGGTGCTGAGCGTGAGGAAGATCAGGACATTGAGGCTGAACAGCAGCCGGTTGACCTTGTCCACCGCATTGGTGCTGACGAAGACGATGCCGCCTATCAGCAGGGTGAAGGCCAGCGATACCAGGGCCGGGGACAGCGACAGGCCCAGGTACTGGTGCAGATTGGATTTATAGGTGGAGCCGCCGCCGGAAATGTAGGCGGAGGAGAGCGCGTAGAGCAGCAGCAGCAGGCTGGCGTTGATCAGATAGCTGCCCTTGGTGTCGAACAGCGCCTTGGCGATGGCGTCGAAACCGTAGCCTTCGGGGAAGGACAGACAGACCTCGAGCAGCATCAGCCCGGTATAGGTCATCAACATCCAGATCAGAAACAGGGTCAGGCAGGCATAGCCGAAACCCATGCCGGCGGAAACCAGCGGCAGCGCCAGCATGCCGGCGCCCAGCATGGTGCCGGAAATCAGCAAGGTGGCGCCTATGGCCTTGAAATTGACTTGCATGGGGAATCCTCAACCATCCTTGATGAAGAGAAGGATGCGTTCGTAAAAGCCGGACAAACTCATAGTCAGCGTTGGGTCTGGTAATGAAAAAAAGCTCCCGGCCAGGCCGGGAGCGCTTGTATCAGGCGGCGATGCGCGCATCGGCCTTGTCGTCGAGATCGACGATCTGGGCCAGCTTGGCGGCGAAGACGCTTTGCAACTGTTCCCAGTAGGCGTCGAAGTCTTCGGCCTTGCGCAGGAAGTGGGTCATCACCGCGGCGCGCAGGATGTAGACGCTTTCCACCTTGTCCCATTCGGCGCGGCTGAAGCCGCGGCTGGCCACGTAGTGCCACGGGGTGTCGCCATACTCTTCCACCGACAGCGAAGTCGAGGAGGTCAGGAAGTCGTTGGTGTAGGTGCGGCCGGAAGCGTAGGAGCAGATCTCGTACATCTTCTTGTTCAAGCGGTTGTGGTCTTCCAGACTGTCGTTGCCGATTTCCTTGAAGGTGAAGTTCACCATGTGGAAGTCCGGATGCATGATGGGGCGCACTTCAAACTGGCGGCGGCCCACGGTCAGCGGCTTGGCCGTGGCCAGGCGCTGGGCGAACCAGTCGGCGGTCACGATGCCGCGGGCGATCACCTTGCCGTAGCCGCCGATGTTCAGCGGCACCAGGCGATGGGCGGCCCATACCGCGGCGGCGGTGGCGCCGGCCTTGGAGCCTTCCATGATGGAGGAGCCCAGCACCACCTTGGTGTCGGCGCCGGCGTCCTCGTCCACTTCTTCGAACACATAGGCGGCGTGGTAGGAGATCAGGTCGACGATGCGCTTGTCCTTCATGCACACGGCGCCGGCCGCGTACTGGATGTAGCCCACCTTGTGCGGGTCCACGGTGATGGAGTCGGCCTCGGCCATCGCCTTGAAGCCTTCATAGACTTCGCGCTTGGGCCAGGTCACGCCGGCCGGGATGATGTCCTCGGCGCGGTAGCGCGCCACCAGCGCGTCGTAGTCCATGAACTGATTGTTTTCGTCGAGGAACATCGCGCGGACATAGCCGCCGTAGGCCGCGTCCACATGCACGTAGAAGGAGGCGCCGTATTTCTGCTCGCACTCGGCGCGCAGCTTGATCACCTCATCGACATGATCGATGGAGCCTTCCTCGGTGGTACCCACCACGGACACCATGGCCAGGATGGGGTGGCCTTCCTCGATCAGGCGGAAGGTGATTTCGCGCATCTTGGCCACGTCGGTGCGGTAGTTCTCGTCCACCGGCAGCGGCACGATGTGTTCCTGGCCGATGCCCAGCACGTCCATCGCCTTCATCCACGAGTAATGCTTGGACTGCGGCACCAGGATCTTGCCCAGCGAGCCTTGCTTGATGCCGACGCCGCGGCAGGACAGCGCGCGCACTTCTTCGAACAGACCACGCTTTTTCAATTCGTCGGTCAGGTCCAGTACCGCGCTGGGGGATAGGTTCAGCAGTTCGCGTTCGCTCTTGCCGGCCACCAGGTCGCGCGCTTTTTCATGCTGGGCGATGGCCAGCGGAATGGTCTTCAGATTGCGCGCCACCCACATGCCTTCATAGTTGGCCACGGTGCCGCCGGAGGTGATGTGGCCCCAGCCGCGCTTGGGGTCGTAGCCGAACATCCGGCACAGATCGAGGCCGGCTTCCACTTCCAGCTCGGTGGTGGTGGGCGAGGCTTCGTGCGCGCAGTTGTTCGGGTTGTACATCATGGTCATCACGTAGGCCAGGTTCGACACCATCAGCGTGTCGGCATTCATGTGGCCCAGATAGCGCGGGGAGAACCAGGGCACCGAGGTGTTCTTCAGCTTGGAAGACAGCTGGCGCAGGATGCCTTCGGTGCGGTACAGGGTTTGGCGAAAGTCGGTGGCGTGCTGCTCCACCGGTGTCACCAGCGCCGGGTCTTCCGGGTGGAAGTCGGCGCGCCAGTGCAGGTGCTCGGAGACGGCGTATTCCATCATTTCCTTGAAGAACACGCGGTTTTCGGATTTGGGGCCGATGAACAGAGCATCGACGTTGAGCGAGGAAGAATTCTGGCTGGTCATGTCGGATTTACCTTGTAATTTGATAGTGAGGCTGAAGCAGCGGGTTCATTTGCCTTCGGCGGGACGCGCCTTGCTGGCGGGCGAGGTACGCGGCGCGACGCCGGCGGAGCGGGCGTGCTTGGCCTTTTGGCCATAGGCGTAAACCAGGAAGGGGATCACCACCATGACGGCGAGGCCGATGAGCTGGAACTGCAGGTATTCATGGGCGGAGCCATGGAAGCTGCCGGGCGGGATGAAGCCCAGGTAGCCGGCCAGCAGCGAGATGGCGAGGCCGAGCCCGGAGCAGATCCACATGCCGAGCTTGCCGCCGGGAACGCGGAAGCTGCGTTCCACGTCCGGGCGCTTGTAGCGCAGATAGATGGCGGCGGAGAACATGAACAGGTAAGCCACCAGGTAGACGAGCCCGGTCAGGCCCATCAACATGAAGTAGAAGTTATCCACATTGGGCATCACGGTGATCAGCACGCCGACGATGGTGATGGCCACCGCCTGGATCAGCACCAGGGTCACCGGCACGCCGTGACGATTGGTCTTTTGCAGGAATTCCGGCAGCGCGCCGGAGTCGGCGGTGGCTTGCAGGCCGCGCACCGGGCCCAGCACCCAGGAGTTCACTTGGCCAACCAGGCCCAGGCCGATGCACAAGCCCATGACCGGAGCGAGCCAGCCCATGCCCCATTGATTGAAATAGAGCTCGAACGCCTGCATCAGGCCGGCGGTCATCGAGATCTTTTCTTTGGGAATGGCGACGAAGATGGCGGCGGAACCGATCACCGACAGCAGCACCATGATCACCGACACCAGGATGATGGCGATCGGGTAATTGCGGCGGGCATCCTTGATGGAGGAGACGTTGGACGCGGACACTTCCATGCCCATCACCACGAAGATGAAGCCGATGAACAAGCCCAGGGTGCCGCTGTCGCTAAAGCTAGGCACCAGGTTGTTCCAGCTCCAGGACACATCGGTCATGATCGGGTGGCCGCCGGCCAGATAGGCGATGCCGCAGCCGATCAGCACCACGCCGGGCATGAATACGCCCAGGCTCACGCAGATGGTGGACACCCAGCCCAGGGTTTTCACGCCGCGCATGTTCACCAGGGTGCAAGCCCACCAGATGCCCAGGATCATCGCCAGCATGTAGAGCTTGTTGCTGGCCAGGGCCGGGTTGAACACATAGGCGAAAGTGGCGGCGATGATCATGATGATGGAGGTCATGCCGAACACCATCTGTATCCACTGCATCCACACCGCGACAAAGCCCATGCGCTCGCCGAAGGCCTCGCGCACCCAGATGAACAGGCCGCCGTCCTGCGGCCAGGCGGTGGCGAGCTCGGCCGACACCAGCGCGGTGGGAACCAGGAACAGCAAGGCGGCTGCCAGTGTTAGAAAAATCGTCATCATCCCCGGCTGCGCGGTCATCGGCAGCGTGCGGACGCTGACGACTACGGCGGCGGTGATCATGACGAAGGCGAAGACGCTGATCTTGGGAGGCGTCTTATCTACGGTCGTCATTTTTGATCTCCATCGAATAAAACAATAAAAACGTTCAAACTAAAAATTTCGAAAATCTTAGTAATTTCGCCTTTGTGTCCATTTGATGAAAGTCAACATTAGGAAAATGCAATAAAAGATAATTCGCATGGAATATTTGAAAAGACAGGGGAAAACCTTGTCTGGCAAGGGTTTCCCTAAGTTGGAGCCTTATGCTCGCGGATCCGGCGATGGAGGGGGTTTGACTGGACTTCGCGCGATGCGCAGTGAGACGGGGAAGAGAGAACGCGTCGGGAGACCGGCAGGGAAGACAAAGCAAGCGCGGCGCCGAAGAGACTGCGCCGCGGAAGAGGGCTGGCTTTTTAGCGCTTGCTCAAAGTCTCGGGCAAGAGCGAAACAAGGCGTTGCGGCTGAAAAACGTGTTCCGAGTCATGATGCGCGGTGGACTCGAAACAGGTTTTACAGCGCCTGGGAAGGGTTCATGCCTTTGGGCAGCAGCATCCACAGATTGCCTTGCTGCTTCATCCTGCCCGCGTACATGCCGGCCTCGGTGCCGTAGCCCCAGAAGAAATCAGCGCGCACGGCGCCCTTGATCGCGCTGCCGGTATCCTGGGCGTGAACCAGCCGCGCCAGCGGCTGGCTCGAGTGCGGCCAGGTGGTGACGAGATAGACCGGCGCGCCCAGAGGGATGTAGCGCGGATCGACCGCGATGCTGTAGCCGCCGGTCAGCGGCACGCCCAAGGCGCCCACCGGACCGCCGTTGTCTCCGGGCAAGGTCTTGAAGAACACATAGCTGGGGTTGACCGCGAACAGTTCCTGCTGGCGCTGCGGGTTGCGCGCCAGCCAGTCCTTGATGCCCTGCATCGATGCATTGCTCATGGTCAGTTCGCCCTTGTCCACCAGCCACTTGCCTATCGATTGATAGCCATAGCCGTTCTGTTCGGCGTAGCCGATGTGGACGAAGCTGCCGTCATCCAGCTGGATGCGGCCGGAACCTTGCACTTGCAGGAAGAACAACTCCACCGGGTCTTCAACCCAGGCGAGAATGGGCGCATTGGCCACACCCTTGCCCTGATTGATTTCGGCGCGAGTGTAGTATGGCAGCAGACGCTTGCCGTCCAGCCGGCCTTTCAAGCGCGTGCCGCGCGCGTCGGCGGGAAAGTCGGCGGGGCGGACTTCAATATCGCCGGTCGGGCTCAGCGTCAGCCGGTTGGGGCCGCTGCGACGAGCCATCAGGCTGGACTTGCCGCGCGCCGCCTGCGGCACGTCCACGCTGTAAAAGTCCGCCGGAATGCCGTAGACCGGCCAGGGCGTGCGCGCGCTGCGCATGCGGCTGCCGCTGAGCAGCGGCTCGTAATAACCGGTGATCAGCCCGCTATCGCGGCTGCCGTCATTGACTTTCCAGGCGGCAAAGCGGTTTTCGAAAAACTGGCGCACGGCCGGGGCGTTCTCATTGGAAATGCCATCCGCCTGGCGACAGACATCCGCCCAGCCGGGTTTTTTGGCGATGGCCTTGCAGCTCTGTTTCAAGGCGGCCAGCGTATCGCCCAGCTCCTGCTGGCCCCAGGCCGGCAGCGCGTTTGGTGTTCCGGTGTCCCGCGGCCCACCGCCGGGCTTGCCGGGAGGGCTGGAGGTGGAACAGGCGGCGAGGCCGATGACGAGCAGCAACAACAACCATTTTCTTAACATGCGGACGATTCTCTGAAACGGGACTGGACAACGGGGTGATTGCGAACCGGCTTGATTCTACGCTGCGCCAAGCATGACGGGGGATTGCGTGCGTCAGCAATTGTTGCGTCGCCGCCAATGACGCGGCCATTGCGCTACGTTGTCATGGACCGGCAACAAAATTGAAAAGTTTCCTCGCTAGTATGCGGTAAAACTTTTGCGCTGGAGCCCGAGGCTTGAGCGCTTGCAGGCCATATCACTGGAGAGACTGATGAAACGTTTTTGCATTCGCGCGCTGCTGTTGAGTTCCCTGTTGTCCGTTGCCGCCCTGGCCCATGCCGAACAGACCCCGCCGACCGATGAAGAACTGGCCGCCAGCGTGCAGCAGGCGCTGAACAGCGATGCCGAACTGCAGACGCTGGGGCTGAAAGTGAGCAGCAAGAAGAGCGAAGTGACGATAGAAGGCGGCATGACCGACGATCAGCAGATGTTCAAGGCCGGTCAGATCGCCGAGAAAGTGCCGGGCGTCAAATTCGTCATCAACAATATGGTGCCGAAGAACTGAGCTAGCGGGTCTTCCTGCCGGCTGGGCGGGCCAGCACAACGCGACAGGGCGCTTTGGCGCCCTGTCGTCATTTCCACCGCCATGTGGTGATCAGGCGGGAACACGAGACGAATATCCGCCGTGCTAGCGTTGGATCTATGCGCTGAATTTAAGATTAATCCGATTGTGGCGGCGTCTCATATTCAGAAAAATGTCAGGTGCTGTCGGCCGACAGCCTTGAATCCCCTGTTTGAGGCGGGGGCCGCTTTTGCTGGCGGCATATGGGCGCCGGAATGGGGCTGTGGCCGGATCATGGTTTTTAAATTAGCGGTTTGGCGCGGATGCCGTCCAACTGCAAAGCACCGGGCACAGACTCATGGCATACGCACCCCTACTTGGCAGGACCTTCTCTCACCGCATGCAGCAACAGCCGGCGGAGCAAGTGGACAAACTGATTTCCAGACTGGAGGGCTCGGAAGAGGCCAAGCTGGTCTACTGGGACGAGCGCAGCCAGCGGCTGCGCGCGCTGAGTCCACGCTCGCGCCGCGGCCAGCAATTGCTGGCGCGTGGCCTACAGGCACCGCAAGTAGTGGGGGTCTTCGATGGTTACGCCAGCTACCAGGATATTTTTCAGGCGTTTCAGGAAACGCTGGCGGATTTGAAATTGTGCTGAGCGCGCGGCCGGCTTTGAGCCGGCCGCGTGGTTCGCGCTACACCTGTTCCAAGGCCAGCAGTTCCGCCATCGTCTGGCGGCGGCGGATCAGGCGGCTGGTGTCGCCATCCACTAGGACTTCTGCCAACAGCGGGCGGCTGTTGTAGTTGGAGGACATCGCGGCGCCGTAAGCGCCGGCGTCGTGGAACACCAGCAAATCGCCAACCTGGGCATCGGGCAGCATGCGGCTTTCCACCAGGCCGCCTTCTTGCTGGGTGAATACATCGCCCGATTCGCACAAGGGACCGGCCACCACGCTGGGAATGTTCCCGCTCTTCTGCTCGCCCTCAGCCGTCAGCACTGAAATCTCGTGATGGCTGCCATACAGCGCGGGCCGCATCAGGTCATTGAAGCCGGCATCCACGAGTACGAAATGGCGGCTGCCCATCATCTTGACTGCACGCACTTCGCTGATCAGCGCCCCGGCCTCGGCCACCAGGAAGCGGCCGGGCTCGATTTCCAGCCGTACCGGATGGCCTAGCCGGCTTGCGATCTGCTGTCGCGCAGCATCCCAGAGCCCAAAGTAATGCGCGGTGTCGATGCGGGCATCGCCGTCGCGGTAGGGAATGGACAGGCCGCCACCGGCGGAAATAGCCTCGATATCGTGTCCCAGGTCGGCAACCAGTTGGACCATGGCGCCACAGACCTGCTGCAGGTGGTCGTAGTCGACGCCGGAACCGATATGCATGTGCAGGCCAACCAGATGTAGCCGGTATTGACGTATCACCGCCAAGGCTTCGGCGAGCTGTTGGTGCCAGATGCCGTGCTTGCTGTTCTCGCCGCCGGTATTGGTTTTCTGGCTATGGCCGTGGCCGAAGCCGGGATTGATGCGCAGCCAGACCTTGTGGCCGGGCGCTGCCGCGCCCAGTTGGCGCAGCATGTCGATGGAGCCAGCGTTGACGGTGATGCCCGTGGCCACCACCCGCTGCAGCGTCGCGTGGTCCAGTACGTCGGCGGTGAACACGATATCGGAGGGCTCGGCGGAGTCGGCCTGGTAACCGGCGGCCAGCGCGCGATCGATTTCACCCAGCGATACCGCGTCCACTTTGACCCCCTGTTCCCGCATCAGCCGCAGGATGTGGGTGTTGGAGTTGGCTTTCTGCGCGTAGCGGATCACGTCGAAGCATTTCAGTTCGGCGATGCGCTGGCGGATGGTGTCGGCGTGATAGACCCACAGCGGTCCGCCGTACTGGCGGGCGAGGGCGGCAAGCTGCTTAGGCGTGAAGCATTTCATGTTAGGCGGATCGAAAGTGGGGGATGGCCACATCATCGCGCCTGCTATGGCAAAAATAAAATATCAAATTATCGCAAGTTATTTCATTTATGATATGGGTTGAGGGTGTTTCAGCGGAGGGGCGCATGCGGATCAGCCTACGCCATATCGAAGTGTTCCGAGCAGTGATGACCACCGGCAGCGTGACCGAGGCCGCCGTGCTGCTGCGCACCTCGCAGCCCACGGTCAGCCGTGAGCTGGCGCGTTGCGAGCAATTGCTGGGCATGAGCCTGTTCGAACGCAGCCGCGGCCGGCTGCGACCTAGCGCGCAGGGTTTACAGCTGTTCGAAGAAGTGCAGCGCAGCTATTTGGGCTTGGAGCGCATCGTCAGCAGCGCCGCCGCCATCCGGCAGTTCGAGCGCGGACAGCTGTCCATCGCCTGCCTGCCGGTGTTCGCCCAGGCCTTGCTGCCGGCGGTCGCCCGCGCTTTCCTGGAGCGGACGCCGGGCGTCAGTCTGAGCATCGCGCCGCAGGAGTCGCCTTTGCTGGAGGAATGGCTGGCGGCGCAGCGCCACGACCTGGGCCTGAGCGAAAGCGGCCATGCGCCGGCCGGCACCGAGTTGGAGTCCTTGCTATTGGCGGACGAAGTCTGCGTGCTGCCTGAAGGCCATGCCTTGCTTGAGCGGCCGGTATTAAGCCCGGAAGACTTTGCCGGGGAGGCGTTCATCAGCCTGGCGGTCACCGACAGCTACCGCCAGCAACTGGACCAAGTGTTCGCCGAGCGCGGCATCGAGCGGCGCATGGTGGTGGAAACCCATAGCGCGGCATCGGTTTGCGCGATGGTGCGTCAGGGGATAGGCGTAGCCGTCGTCAATCCCTTGACGGCGTTGGAGTACGCCGGGCATGGCTTGGCGACCAGGCGCTTCAGCGTGTCGATTCCGTTCGCGGTCAATCTGGTGCGGCCATTGCACCGTCCCGCCTCGCCGCTGCTGGCGCGCTTTGTCGATTGTCTGAAAACGGAGCTGGCCCATATCGGCCGGCGCCTGGAGGCGTCGGCCGGCTGATGCCGCCGGTGGGGGCTTAGTCGCGCAGCGCCACCACCACCCGCTTATTGCGCGCGCCCTTGCTTTCTATCTTCTTCACCAGCACCGGGCCGATCTCGCCGGTGCTGCGTACATGGGTGCCGCCACAGGGCTGCAGATCAATGCCGTCGATATTGATCAGGCGGATTTCCGGCAAGTGCAGCGGCGGCGTTACCGACATGGTCTTGATCAGCTCCGGCTGTCGTTGCAGCGCCTCGCCGCTGCTCATTTCGATGCGCACCGCGCGGTCTTCCGCCACCAGGCGATTCAGTTCGCTCTCGATGTGCTCGCGATCCAGTTCCATGCCTTCCGGCAGATCGAAATCCAGGCGGCCGGATTCCGCGCTCAGATTGCCGCCGGTGACGCCGGCCTTGATCACCACCGACAACAAGTGCAGACAGGTGTGAATGCGCATGTGGCGATGGCGGCGCGCCCAATCCAGCTCCAGCGTGACCGGCGTGCCGGCGGCGAGCCGTGGTGTATCGGCGGGCAGCAGATGGACGATGGCGCGCGTTTCGCGGTCGCGGCGGGTGTCGTTTATCGCACAGCCGCCGCCGTCCCAGCTCAGCGTGGCGGTGTCGCCGGGCTGGCCACCGCCCAGCGGATAGCACAGCGTGTCTTCCAGCACCAGGCCGGCGTCGTCATGTCGTGCCACGCGGGTTTCCAGCCGAGTCTGGTAGGGATCGATGTAAAAACGCTCTGCCATGGTGAAGCATCCTTTCGAGGAGATTCCGGGGAGGGACCGCGGCCAGGGAGAAACGCGGCCGTCATCATTTGAGAATGCTGCCGGCGGTTGTGGATTTCAAGAGACAGCGCTGGCGAAAAATCACGGCTACAGCTTGTCGCTGCGGCGTTTAGCGCTGATAATCGCCGCCTTTTCAGCGTTTCAGTCTGTTGCCGTCATGACCCTCCGCCATAATTTGGAACATTACACTCCGCCGCCCGACACCGGACTCGACGTGATCTACGTCGATGAAGCCATGCTGGTGCTGAACAAGCCCTCGGGGCTGTTGTCCGTGCCTGGCCGCGGCGAGGACAAGGCGGATTGCCTGATCAGCCGCGCGCAGCGGGTCTATCCCGACGCGCTGACCGTGCATAGACTGGACATGGCCACTTCCGGCCTGGTGGTGATGGGACGCGGCGCCAATATGCAGCGCGCTTTGTCCATCGCCTTCATGGAGCGCAAGGTGGACAAGCGTTATCTGGCGGTGGT
This sequence comes from Chromobacterium aquaticum, assembly GCF_021129195.1. Lineage (GTDB taxonomy): Bacteria > Pseudomonadota > Gammaproteobacteria > Burkholderiales > Chromobacteriaceae > Chromobacterium > Chromobacterium aquaticum. The sequence goes on from NZ_JAJOHW010000093.1 coordinate 59,819, forward strand.
GGACGGCATCGTCGAGCAGAACAGTGGCACCATAGACCTGCCGCTGATCATAGACTGGCCCAACCGCCCGCGTCAGAAAGTGGACTTTGAGCACGGCAAGCAGGCGATCACCCACTACCGGGTGGTGCTGCGCGACAGTCAGCGCCAATGCAGCCGCGTGGAGCTGGAGCCGGAGACTGGCCGCGCCCATCAGTTGCGCATGCATATGCTGCACCTTGGTCACCCCATTCTGGGCGATGACATCTATGCGCCGGAGGCGGTGCTGGCCAAGGCCGATCGTCTGCTGCTGCATGCGGAGCGGCTGACTCTGCGTCACCCCATCACTCGCGAAGAGATGAGCTTCGACGCCAAAGCGCCATTCTGAGTTGTAAACCAGCGCGCGGCCATGCCGCGCCGCCGCTTGATTTGCGCGCCTATTCCCCGTTGGCCGCGCCACGTCCATTCCCCTCCAATATCGCCCAAAGTGTCGGCTGAGCCGCGTTCGGCCATCGCGTCATCGCGATGCCAGCGGCGTTTGGGGCCATAAAAGATTGGCTAGCCTTGCCAGTCTGTGCATACTTCCGTTTTGATCTGAAGCAAGAACTCCCTAAACAAGCGCGTTGTCGCCAGCGTCCTTGTTTAGAGATTTCTACCTTGTAAGGATCTGTCATGCTAAGTCGCAACTCCGCATTGCCCAGCATTGTCGTCGTCGGTGGAGGCGCCGGCGGCCTGGAGCTCGCTACCCGGCTGGGACGCACCTTGGGCACGCAGCACAAGGCCCGCATCGTGCTGGTCGACGGTTCTCCCACTCATATCTGGAAACCCTTGTTGCACGAGGTGGCCACCGGCGCGCTCAATACTGGCGAGGACGAGGTGAATTACTTCGCTCACGGTTACCGCAATGGCTATGAGTTCGAGTTCGGTTATATGCAGTCGCTGGATACCGAGCGGCGTTGCATTCTGCTGGCCGAAGTGAAGGACGCCAGCGGCGAGCAACTGAGCCCGCCGCGCGAAGTGCCCTATGACTGGTTGGTGATGGCGGTGGGGGCCGAAGCGAACGACTTCGGCACGCCCGGCGTCGGTGAACACGCGATGTTCCTGAACACGCCGGACGACGCCGAGAAGCTGCGTCACCGAGTGCTGGAACTGGCCTTCCGCTGCAGCAGCGGCCAGCAGCCGCTGGCCAAGCTGGGCATCGCCATCGTCGGCGGCGGCGCCACCGGTGTTGAATTGGCGGCGGAGCTGAATCATACCTTGTGCGAACTGCATCATTACGGCGCGCGTCTGCAGCCGGAGCGCGTGGAAATCAGCGTGATCGAGGGGGCCGACCGCATCCTGGCCGCTGCGCCGCCGTCGCTGTCCGCTTATGCCCAAGAGCAGTTGGCCGCGCGCAATATCAAGGTGCTGACCGGCAGCCGGGTCGCGGCGGTGTGCGCCGACGGCGTGGAGTTGCAGGATGGCGCCAAGGTGAGCGCCGACATCACCGTCTGGGCCGCCGGCGTCAAGGCCCCCGCCTGGCTGGCCGGTTTGGGAGGCTTGCAGACCAACCGAATCAACCAGCTGCAAGTGGACCCGTGGCTGCGCTGCCAAGGCGCGGCCTGCGTGTATGCCTTGGGCGATTGCGCCGAGGCGCCGGACGGCGACAGCGGCCGCAATCTATCGGCCACCGCCCAGGTGGCGCACCAGCAGGCGCGCTGGCTGGCGGACGAGTTGAGCCGACGCGTGGCCGGTCGTCAGGGCAAGCCGTTCGCGTTCAAGCCGCAAGGCATGCTGGTGTCGCTGGGCAAGCACAGCGCGGTGGGCAGCTTGGCGGCGGTGGTGGGACCCAAGCGCGATTACTATGTGGAGGGTCTTGGCGCCAAGCTGATCTATAGCTCGCTGTACCGTATGCATCAGGCGGCGGTGCATGGCTGGGTGCTGGCCGGCCTGCTCTATATCGGCGACAAATTGCGCCGGGCGGCGCGGCCGTCCTTGAAGCTGCACTGAGGCGGTCAGCCCATGACAAAAAAGCCCGCCTGGATGGCGGGCTTTTTTTATGGCGTTGGGTTTAGATCCTGTTTACGATCTGCTGCGCGTCGTGGACTGTTACACGGTGAGTACAAGCTCAAAATGCTCATGTACCACGAGTACATTCCGCTTTTTCGCTCGTTTTCGCCTTGTCTCGCTCTTGCTCGCGAGATCGTAAGCAGGTTCTTAGAGCGCCAGCAGCGCGGCCACCACGCGGCGGTCTTCCGCCAGCAGAATATTGAAGGTACGGCAGGCGGCCTGGGTGTCCATGGTTTCCACGCCGATACCGGCGGCGGTCAGCGCGGCGGACAGCCGCGGGTGGCAGAAGCGCAGATGCTTGCCACTGCCGAACAGCACCACTTCCGGTTGCAGGGCCAGCAAGGCGCTGAAGTGGCTCTCCTGTAGCTCTTCGAAAGCGGCCACCGGCCAGGGCTCTACGCTGTCCGGCGTCACGATCAGATTGCCGTCATGGCGTTGGGCGTTGATCAGAACATGGCCTTCGCCGTAGCCGGTGAACAGGTTTTTTCCCTGTCCCAGCGATTGCTGCATTTTCATATGAGTGCTTCCCGGTTTCGCGGACTTGGCGCAGCCGTCGCGGCCCGGCGCGGCCGGTGCCCTGGGCGCTTGGTCCTATTTAGTGCAGTGCATCAGAGATTGGGATAGGATTATAACTCCACCCCGCCGCTGAACGCCGCTGCAAACTGGCCGCGGCCAGCCGCCCGAGCGGGGCATCCAAAGAGATCACATGAAAGAACACAAACCGCGTCGCCAGGGCAAGACCGCCGCCTCCGGCGGCCGGCCAGCCACGGAAACCATTGTCGCCATGCAGCCAGTCCATAAATCGCAAAAACTCGCCAACGTCTGTTACGACATCCGCGGTCCGGTGCTAGAGCACGCCAAGAAGATGGAAGACGACGGTCACCGCATCATCAAGCTGAACATCGGCAACCCGGCGCCGTTCGGCTTCTTCGCACCGGACGAAATCATCGAGGACGTGATCGTCAACCTGCCGTCGGCTTCCGGCTACTCCGATTCCAAGGGCTTGTTCGCCGCGCGCAAGGCGATCATGCACTATGCGCAGCAGAAACAATTGCCCAATGTCGGCATGGACGACATCATCATCGGCAACGGCGTGTCGGAATTGATCGTGATGGCGATGCAGGCGCTGCTGGACAATGGCGACGAAGTGCTGGTGCCGGCGCCGGACTACCCGCTGTGGACGGCCGGCGTCAGCCTGGCCGGCGGCAAGGCGGTGCATTATCTGTGCGATGAAGAGCAGGGCTGGTTCCCCAGCATCGACGACATCCGCGCCAAGATCACGCCGGCCACCCGCGCCATCGTGGTGATCAACCCCAACAATCCCACCGGCGCGGTCTATCCGCCGGCGCTGCTCAAGCAGATCGTGGAAGTGGCGCGCCAGCATCAGCTGATCATCTACGCCGACGAAATCTACGACAAAGTGCTGTACGACGAGGTCAAGCACACCTCCATCGCCTCCCTGGCGGCGGATCTGTTCGTGGTCACCTTCAACGGCCTGTCCAAGAACTACCGCGCTTGCGGCTACCGCGCCGGCTGGATGATTCTGTCCGGCGAGAAAAAGCACGCCAAGGACTATATCGAAGGCCTGAACATGCTGGCCTCGATGCGTTTGTGCGCCAATGTGCCGGCGCAGTTCGCGATCCAGACCGCCCTGGGCGGCTACCAGAGCATAGACGACCTGGTGGCGTCGGGCGGCCGCCTCGCGCGTCAGCGCGACCTGGCGCACAAGCTGCTGACTGACATTCCCGGCGTCAGCTGCGTCAAGCCGCAGGGTGCGCTCTATCTGTTCCCGCGGCTGGACCCCAAGGTCTATCCGATAGGCGACGATCAGCAATTCATTCTGGAGTTGCTGCAGGAAGAGAAAGTGCTGCTGGTGCAGGGCACAGGGTTTAACTGGATTGCGCCGGATCACTTCCGCGTGGTATTCCTTCCCAACTCCGACGACTTGGTGGAAGCGATTGGCCGCATCGCGCGCTTCCTGGAAAGCTACCGCAAGCGTCACGGCGCCGAATCCTGAAGCGGCGCCCGATTGAAGCGGCAAGCGGGGGCGGCGGCCCCCGTCTTGCCATCAGGCCTTCTTTGCCAGCGGATGCGGTCCGTTGGCAAAGAAGACTTGGGACACACGCCCGCTGCGCCAGCAGCGGCCAGGCGGAGCGGCTTTTGATCAGGGCCGGCCGCCGACGCGAGCCGCGCGCACCATCCTTGCGCATGGCCGCCGCGGGCGGGGACAGAATACTAGAGACAGGGAGCAGCGAATGAAACCGATCAATATCGGCCTATTGGGCGTGGGGACTGTGGGTGGCGGCACCGCCACCGTTCTCAAACGCAACGCCGAGGAAATCAGCCGCCGCGCCGGCCGCCAGATCCGCCTATTGCAGGCGGCCAACCGCAATCAGGCGCGCGCGCAATCGCTGCTGGGTCCGGACGTGGACGTGGTGGCCGACGCGATGCAGGTGGTGAACAACCCCGATGTCGACATCGTGGTGGAACTGATAGGCGGCGACACCGTGGCCAAGGAGCTGGTGCTCCAGGCCATCGCCAACGGCAAGCACGTGGTCACCGCCAACAAGAAGCTGCTGGCGCTGCATGGCACCGAGATCTTCGCCCGCGCGCAGGAGCAGGGCGTGATGGTGGCGTTCGAGGCCGCGGTGGCCGGTGGCATCCCCATCATCAAGGCGCTGCGCGAAGGCTTGTCCGCCAACCGTATCGAATGGATTGCCGGCATCATCAATGGCACCTCCAACTTCATCCTGACCGAGATGCGCGAGAAGGGTGCGAGCTTCGCCGAAGTGCTGGCCGAGGCGCAGCAGCTGGGTTACGCCGAAGCCGATCCCACTTTCGACATCGAAGGCCATGATGCCGGCCATAAGCTCACCATCATGGCGGCGCTGGCCTTCGGCATCCCGATGCAGTTCGACCGCTGTTACCTGGAAGGTATCAGCAAGCTGGAAGGACGCGATATCAAGTACGCCGAAGAGTTGGGCTACCGCGTCAAGCTGCTGGGTCTGACCCGGCGCACCGCCGCCGGCATCGAATTGCGCGTGCATCCGACGCTGATCCCGGCGCGCCAACTGATCGCCAACGTCAATGGCGTGATGAACGCGGTGCTGGCCAAGGGCGACGCGGTGGGGCCGACCTTGTACTACGGCGCTGGCGCCGGCGCGCTGCCCACCGCCTCCGCGGTGGTGGCCGACATCGTCGATGTGACCCGCTTGCTGACGGCGGATCCGGAGCATCGCGTGCCACACCTGGCCTTCCAGCCGGACCAATTGCAGAATCTGCCCATCCTGCCGATTTCCGACGTGGTCAGTTCCTACTACCTGCGCATCGGCGCCGCCGACCGCGCCGGCGTGCTGGCCAATATCACCCGCTTGCTGGCGGAGAATGGCATCTCGATCGAGGCGGTGATCCAGAAAGGCTCGGTGTCCGATGGCACCGCCGAGGTGGTGATCCTGACCCATCGCGTGCAGGAGCAGGCGATAGACCGCGCCATCTCCGGCATTGAGGCGCTGGAAAGCATTACCGGCAAGGTGGTGCGCTTGCGCATGGAAGAACTGAATGATTAAACGCTGGCTGACCGGCCTCGGCGCCGGTCTGATCCTGGCCAGCGCCGGGGCGACGCCCTTGTCCTCCGGCCAGCACAGCCTGCTGCAGGGCTTTCTGATGCGCGGCTGCGTCAAGCGCACGCCGGCCTCGGACGGCGTCGGTCAGCATTCGTCGGAACAAGTGCAGAAATACTGCCAATGTGCGAGCCAGCATCTGGCCGGCCGCTTCTCCTCGGAAGAGGTGATGGGCGTGCTGACCGGCCAGATCAAGAAAGACGACCCGCGCGGCAAACAGCGGATGAAGGACGCGTCCGCCGCCTGCGCCCAATATCTGGAAACCCCCTGATGCGTTATATCAGCACCCGCGGCGGCATGGCCCCGCAATCGTTCAGCGACATTCTGCTGATGGGCCTGGCGCCCGATGGCGGCCTGGTGCTGCCGGAAAGCTATCCGCAGATCGGCCGCGAGCAGCTGGATGCCTGGCGCGGCCTGTCCTACGCCGAACTGGCTTTTGAAATCATTCGCCTGTTCGCCACCGACATTCCGGCAGATGATCTCAAGTCCATCATTGAGCGCAGCTATACCCGCGCGGTGTTCGGCAGCGAGGAAATCACCCCGCTGAAGCGGCTGCATGATGGCCTTGCCATTCTGGAACTGTCCAACGGCCCGACGCTGGCTTTCAAGGACATGGCGATGCAGCTGTTGGGCAATTTGTTCGAGTATGTGCTGGCCAGGAAGGGCGAGCGCCTGAACATCCTGGGCGCAACCTCGGGCGACACCGGCAGCGCCGCCGAGTACGCGATGCGCGGCAAGGCCGGCATCCAGGTATTCATGTTGAGCCCGGATGGGCTGATGAGCCCGTTCCAGCGCGCGCAGATGTACAGCCTGCAGGACGCCAACATCCACAATATCGCGATCCAGGGCATGTTCGATGACTGCCAGGACATCGTGAAGGCGGTGCAGAACGACCACGCTTTCAAGGCGCGCCACAAGATAGGCACGGTCAACTCCATCAACTGGGCGCGTGTGGTGGCCCAGGTGGTGTACTACTTCAAGGGCTATTTCAACGCCACGGCGAGCAATGAGGAGAAGGTCAGCTTCTGCGTGCCGTCGGGTAATTTCGGCAATATCTGCGCCGGCCATATCGCGCGCCAGATGGGTTTGCCGATAGAACGCCTGCTGGTGGCCACCAACGAGAACGACGTGCTGGACGAGTTCTTCCGTACCGGCGCTTATCGTCCGCGCGGCACCGCCAACACCTATGTTACCTCCAGCCCGTCGATGGACATCTCCAAGGCGTCCAACTTCGAGCGTTTCGTGTTCGATCTGCTGGGGCGCGACGCCGAGACGCTGAAGGGCTTGTGGCGGCAAGTGGATGCTGGTCAGGGCTTTGAATTGCCAGCCGCGCAGCAGATCGCCGCCGCCGAGGCGTTCGGCTTTGTCTCCGGCAAGAGCTGCCATGCCGACCGTCTGGCGACGATACGTCAGGTAGCGGCCGAAGACGGCGTGGTGGTGGACACCCATACCGCCGATGGCATCAAGGTGGCGCGCGAGCTGCGCCGGCCGGGCGAAACCGTGGTCTGCCTGGAAACCGCCTTGCCGGCCAAGTTCGCCGACACCATCCGCGAAGCGCTGGACCGCGATCCGCCGCGACCGGAAGGCTTCGAAGGCCTGGAAGATCTGCCGCAAAAAGTGGTGGTGTTCCCGGCGGATGCGGTCAAGGTCAAGGCCTATATCGAGCAGACGCTGGCATCTTGACGCGGCTTGGCGTCAGGGAAAACGGCCCCGCAAGGGGCCGTTTTTTTATGCCGTGAGCGCTTAAAACGACAGCGCCACGCCGATATTGCCGGCGGTCTGGCCGCTGCCGCTGCGTCCGCTGATGGCGCTGAGCTGGCCAAACATCGACACGCTCTTGTTCAACTGAGCGCTGAGGCCGGCGGTCCATTCCAGCCAATCCGCCTTGGGCTTGCCCAGGTTCACGCTGTAGTCGCCCAGGGTATTGGCCACGCCGGCGGTGACCACGCGGTCGTCGCGCTTGAACTCGTGCGCGTAGCTAACCTTGGCGTAGGGGCTGAAACGGCCGATGTCGGCCTCCAGCTGCCAGCCCACGCGAGCCACCAGCGAGGTGTTGTTTTGCGCGTTGAAGGCCATGCTGCTGCTATTGCCGCCTTGCTCGGTGAAACCGTTGACCTTGACGTGGGCGTAATCCAGGCCGGCGATAGGGCCGGTGCGGTAAGCGCCCAGCGGGAAGCTGTAGCCGCCGTTGATGCGCAGGCCGTATTGGCTTTGGCGCGCGCTGCCTTTCAGCGCGACTTGCACGCTCCCCAGCGTCACATTGCGGCTGGTGTCGATGTCGCCGGCGCCGATATGGGCGTCGCCGTCCACCCAGAACCGTTCCTGCTTGTAGCTGAACAGCGCGCTCATCAGCGTGCTGCGGTCGTCGACGCTGCCCGGCGTGGCGATGCCGTTGATGTCGGTCTTGCCGTTCTGGCGCGACATCGCCAGGCCCAGGCTCAGCGCCTGGCTGGCCTGAAAGTCCATGCCCACCGTGTATAGTCGGCCTTGCGGCTTGGCGGACAGCGCATCGTAGCCGACCTTGTCGTCATTGAAGGCGCCGCTGACAAAGGCGCTGACGGTGCCGATCTCGCGTTTCTGCGCGCGGATGGCCTGGTAACGGCTGTCCAGCGTTCCACCCAGTTGGCGGGCGTTGTTCAAGGCGGATTCCGGCAGCGCGCCGGCGAAATAGGGCGCTTGCAGCAAGCCGTAGAGATAATCGCTGATCAGCCGGTAGGCGGCGGGCGTGGGGTGCAGCGCGTCGGTGAACATATAGTTCTGCCCCGGCACGTTTGCGGCCAGGCAGTACAGCGCGGATTGCGGGCAGGCCGAGCCGGAGGTGTTGCTGAAGCCGTAAGCGCGCGGATTGGCCAGAATCTCCGAGAACAGGCCGGCGATATCGGCCCTGACCACGCCATGTTGCAGATTGCCGGCGCTGAGCGCCATATCCACCAACTGATTGTAGCCGCTGGCGCCTTTTTGCAGATTGGGCTGTACCGCGGCATAGGCGGAGGTCAAGGTGCCGGCGCTCAAGCCGGCGGCGGTTTCCGCCTGGCTCAGCGCCTGATTGATCAAGGTCGGGGAATTGCTGGTCTGGCCGGTGCTTAGCACATACCATGCGGCCCCCCAGGCGGTGGCCACTTTGCCGGCATTAGCCGCTCCGGGCAAGGCGTTCTGGATGGCGCCGAGCACCGCCAGCGGCGCCGCCGAGATATCCGGCAGATTCGGCAGGATGATGGTGTTGGCGCCCGCAGCCTTTAGACTGGCCACCGCTTGCGCGGTATAGCTTGCGGAGGAGCCCAGATACGCCGTCGGGTTGCTCTGGCCGGCGGCGGCGATGACGTCGTTGCCGCCTATCCATACCGCGTAAACGGCGTTGGGATCTGCCTTTTGGCCTTTCTGGCCAAGATAGGCGCTGATTTGGCCCGGCAAGTCGGTGACCTGGATCGCGTCGGGTGCCGGCGTTTGGCTGGGGGTGTCGGGATTGGTGTTGGGCGGGCTCGCCGGCTGCGCACGCGCGTCGCCCTGGGCGAAGTTGTTGCCGGCGGTATTGGCGATATGGCTGTTGAGAGCGTTATTGGGCGTCACGCTCAGACCATAGCGCTGGCCCAGCGCCTCGGCCCAGCCGGTGCCGTATGCCAGGGTCCAGCGGGCGTTGGCCGGCAGGCCGCCCAGGCCGCCGAAGGCGCCGGTGTCGGTCAGGCTGTCGCCGAAGAAATAGAAATTGCTATAGGCGTTGGCGGCGGCCGGCATCGCCAGCAGAGTGGCCAGCGCCAGCGTGTTCAGGCGTTTTTTCATTGGAATGTCCCCTTCCGGTTTTATGTGCTGAATTATTGATTTAGGTTTAAGAGTCTAAGCTCTATTCGAACGATTATTTGAATCTGGCGCGCGGATGTCAATGACGGAGGCGGCTGTGGCCTGGGCGCGGCTTGCGCTAGAATGGGGGAATGCAACGTTTATTTCTCTGGATGATCTGCTGCGCCTGGGCTGTTTTGGCATGCGCGGCGGGCACGCAGGACCTGGGGCGGCTGGAAGCGCTGGCGGGTGATTTCCTCAAGCACGAGCTGTCGATGCGCCCCGCTACCTGGACGCTGGGGCAGCTGGACCGCAAGCTGGCCGTGCCGGCCTGCGTCCAGCCCAAGGCCGACTGGGCGAATCCGGGCGTGACCACCGGCGCCACCTTCATCTCGGTTTCCTGCCCGGAACAGGGCTGGGCCTTGAGAATTCCGGTGCGGATCAACGAAAAGAAAATGGGCGTGGCGCTAAGCCGCGCGGTGGCCGCCGGCGAGGTGCTGAGCGCCGAGGACGTACGGCTGATCGATGTGGCCAACCCCAGCCTGGCGCGTAATGTGCTGGACGATTTGCAGCAGGCGATAGGCAAGACCATGCGTACTGGCGCGCCGGCCGGCGCCTGGCTGCGCAGCTTCATGGTGCGCGCGCCCTACCTTGTGCGCAGCAATCAGCGCGTGAAAGTGGTGGCCTCGGGCGAGGGCTTCGCCGCGGCGGCGGATGGTTTGGCGATTGGCAATGCCGCCGAGGGCGAGCAGGTGTCGGTGCGCATGACTTCCGGCCGGGTGATTCGCGGCCAAGTGCTGGCCGACGGCAGCGTCATGGTCATATTTTGAAGCCGAGCGGCGTTTTGTCGTTGCTTGGCGAGGCGCTTGACCGGATAATTCCGATAAAGTCTTCAAGATATTGTTTTTCCGTCCGATAATAAAGGTAACTCAGGTTCCCTTTGGGAAGGCTACGCCATGAAAGTAGATAACTCGGGCAAGCTGCCGGCCAGCTATAGCGCCCAGAACAAGACTGTGCAGCGGGACGCGGCGGCTAGCGCCAACCCTGCCAGCGCGGGGTCCGACAGCGTGACGATCAATCCCCTTGCCAGCCGCCTCAGCGCCGTTGAGAGCAAGGTGGGCAGCGATTCCGGCTTCGACGCCGGCAAAGTGGACGCGATCAAATCCGCCATCGCCGCTGGCACTTTCAGCGTCAATCCGGAAAAGATCGCCGACGGCTTGATCGCCTCCACCAAGGAATTGCTGGCGCGTTAGCGGCTAGGTAGTGAAAGTCAGGCATGAACGTTGTTGAAGAATTCACCCAACTGTGCCGGGCCGAGAGCGATCTCGTCGCCCGGCTGGTCGCATTGCTGGAGCAGGAACAGAAAATCCTGATCAAGGGCTTCGATGTTCAACTGGATGCCTTGGCAGAAAGCAAGAGCGGCGTGCTGGACCTGCTGGCGGCCAGCGCCGCGCAGCGCGGCGAGCTGATGCGGCAGATAGGCGTGCAGGATAGCGAGACCGTTTATATCTGGCTGGCGGACAAGCCGGAGGCGAGTCTGGCCTGGACCGGGCTGGAAGAGGCGATCCAGCGCGCGCAAAGCATCAACCAGCTCAACGGCAATTTCATCGACCAGCGTCTGTCGCTGGTGGAGGGCGCGCTGAGCACCCTGCGCGAGGCGGCGGCTTCCACCGTCGGTTACGACAAGGCCGGTCAGTTGCCGGAGCTAGCCACTGGGCGGCGCTTTCTGGGCTCCGCCTAGCGCTTGTCAAAGCTCGCCGTCAGCACCGTCATCACAGAGCGCCCGAGTGGCGCTCTTGTCGTTTCTGCGTGGCTGGCTTGCCGGCCACTCGCGGTTTTTAGAGTCTATTCTCAAGGAGAAGTGGGAATGGCAGGGTCTTTATGGTATCTTCCACTCCGGGCCTGAGAAACCACTATCCAGAACCAATGACCCTGATTTCCTTGATTATCGCTCTGGCACTGGAGCAACTGCGGCCGCTGGGCAACCGCAACCGCGTCTGGCTGCTGTTCACCCGCTACGCCAATCATTTGGAACGCAATCTGAATGCCGGCTCCAATCGACACGGCGTGTTGGCGTGGTCCTTGGCCATCGTGCCGGCGGTGCTGCTCAGTTTGCTGATCTACTATGCGCTGCATGCTTTGAGTCCCATTCTGGCGATGTTGTGGAATGTCCTGGTCCTGTACCTGACCATGGGTTTCCGCCACTTTTCCAGCGCGTTCTCCGAGATATCCCTGGCCTTGGCCGAGGGTCGAGACCTGGATGCCCGCGTGGCGCTGGCGAACTGGACCGGGCAGGGCACGGCGGAATTGTCGGTCGAGGAAATCTCGCGGCTGGCGATCGAGCAAGGGGTGGTGGACAGCTACCGCCATGTGTTCGGCACCATGTTCTGGTTCGTGCTGCTGCCGGGACCGGCTGGGGCCCTGTTGTATCGCCTTTGTTCTATGCTGAATCAGAAATGGGGCAACCGCGACGTCAATGAAGACCCGTTCGGCCGTTTCTCGGCCAGCGCCGCCGCTTGGCTGGACTGGATTCCGGTGCGTTTGACCGCCGCCAGCTTCGCCATCATGGGCGACTTCGAGGACGCGGTGTATTGCTGGCGCTCCCAGGCCAAGACCTGGGGCAACTACGCCAATGGCATTCTGCTGGCTTCGGCCGCGGGCGCGATAGGCGTGAAATTGGGCGATCCGCTCAGACAGGATTACTCGCTACGCTTCCGGCCCGAACTGGGCTTGGGCGATGAGGCCGACCCCAACTACCTGAAAAGCGCGGTTGGTCTGGTTTGGCGCTCCGCCCTGCTATGGCTGGCCGTAATTCTGCTGCTCAGCGTCGCAAGCCTCATGGGCTGACGACCCAACGCCGCCGTTAGGGCGGCGTTGCCTTGTCGGTTCGTGTCATTTGAATACGAGGGCGTGTTGGCGCATGCGCGCAACAGGCCCCGCGAGTTTTGCAGGAGTGTTGTCCATGCTGTTTTCCGAACTCGGGCTGTCGCCCGAGATTCTGCGCGCCATCGAAGAGCAGGGCTATTCCCAGCCCACCCCTATTCAGGAAAAGGCGATTCCCCTGGTATTGTCCAACCGCGATTTGCTTGCCGCCGCCCAAACCGGTACCGGCAAGACCGCGGCCTTCATGCTGCCCATCCTCGAGCGTTTGAAGAAATACGCCAATACCAGCGTATCGCCGGCCATGCACCCGTTGCGCGCGCTGGTGCTATCGCCCACCCGTGAACTGGCTGATCAGATCGGCGTCAACGTCAAAACCTATACCAAGTATTTGCCGCTGCGAGCCACCACCGTGTTCGGCGGCGTCAATATGGACCCGCAGACGCAGGAACTGCGCCGCGGCGTCGAGATTTTGATCGCCACGCCGGGCCGCCTGCTCGACCACATTCAGCAGAAGACGATTCAGTTGAACAAGGTGGAAGTGCTGGTGCTGGATGAAGGCGACCGCATGCTGGACATGGGTTTCATCCAGGATATCCGCAAGATCATGGGCATGCTGCCCAAGGAACGCCAGACCCTGCTGTTCTCCGCGACCTTCGCGCCGGAGATCAAGCGTTTGGCTTCCGACTTCATGAAGTCGCCGCAAACCGTGGAAGTGGCGCGCCAGAACGCGACCAACGACCAGGTCGAGCAGATCGTCTACTCGGTGGACGCGTTCAAGAAGCGCAACTTGCTGAGCCATCTGATCAAGTCGCGCGATATGAGCCAGGTCATCGTGTTCTGCAAGACCAAGCTCAGCGCCGACCGCTTGGCGCGCGAATTGCAGCGCGATGGCCTGCAGGCCGAAGCCATTCATGGCGACAAGGCCCAAGGCGCGCGGCTGGAAACCCTTGCCGCGTTCAAGGAAGGCAAGCTGCGCGTGCTGGTGGCCACCGATGTCGCCGCGCGCGGCCTGGATGTGACGGAGCTGCCCTATGTGGTCAATTTCGAGCTGCCAAACGCGCCGGAAGATTATGTGCACCGTATTGGCCGCACCGGCCGCGCGGGTGCCAAGGGCGTGGCGATTTCGCTGATGTCGCCGGAAGAAACCCGCCAGCATGAGTCTATCGAGAAGCTGACTAAGCTGACGCTGACGCCGCAGATCGTCGACGGTTTCCGTCCGTCTTGGCTGGCGCCGCGTCCGCAAGAGCGTCCCGCGCCGCAAGCGAGCGCCGTCGCGAAGCCCGAGGCTTCGGCGCTGGCGGGCGCCGAGGGCGTGAAGAAGCCCTTGAATAGCCGCCGCAGCCGCAAGACCAAGCGCGAAGTTCCGGCATTGCTGCTGCCACCGCGCTACAAGGTGGAAATCATCCGCTGATTGCGGCAAGCCAAGAACGGTCCTGTTTCAGGGCCGTTTTTTTATCGCTTGCGGCGCTGCAGGCTGGATGTGTCCGGCAATGGAAAGCCTGTTGCGAAAGGAAACGCGATGTCAGTGAAATGGCTGCAGATGGCTGGGGCGAGCGGAGTGATGCTGGGTGTTGGCGCGGCGGCAACGGCGGGTTGCGGGCCGATGATCGCCAGCGAGCCCAGGGTGAAGGAAGCGCCGGCCGAGGTGTCGGTGATGCTGGTGGAAGCGCAACGTCTGCAGCGCTTGCGCGCGCTAGTAAGCCGCCACGCGATTCAGTGCAATTGCCGGCTGTGCCTGGGTGTCAAACCGACAGAGTAAGAGTGGCGGAAGAGAACAGGAGTCGAACCTGCCCGGGACCGCTGGCGGCCCCATCTGGTTTTGAAGACCAGCCGCCCCACCGGGGACGCGTCTCTTCCTCTGAGGAATCGCCGTCAAGCGGCGATAGGCGCAGGCGTCGGGATGACGCCAAGCCGCATTATATCGCGGAATCGCGATAAGCCAATTTTATGCCCCATCAATAAAATGCGTTTTACCGCAGTGCATCATGCCATTAGACTGGTGGAGTCGCCGACTGCGTCACCAAGAATGCGCGGCGCCGTTCTGTCTACCGAGAATAAAGGAAATCAGCATGAAGCACTTTCTGTCCCAGTTTATCCAACTTTGTCATGTCGCCGGCCGGCCTGGATTGCGCCGCGGCAAGTAGGACCCGAGCCGGCTGAATCCGGCGCCGGAATACACAGGGCGGCCTTGGGCCGCTTTTTTATTTGCGCCGTTCCGGCGCGGAGGTATCACAGCGGCTAACTGTCCCATCGGACTGGTAGACAGGGGGGCGCATGGTGTTTTGACTAGGGGCTTGATATATTGAACAGATATTTTAATGGCATTTTTGTTCTAGTTAGATTTATTCATTCAAGTTTCTGCAAATTGATACGTTGATGTCATTGCCGGCGCGGGGAACGCCCAGCTGCAATGACCGCGGGACGGGTGTGGCTGGGAGCGTGGCATGGGGAAGAGTTGGAAGACGGGATTGAGCGGCTTGGCGCTGGCGTGTTGTGTCGCGGTGCTTCATGCCGAACCGGGGCCGGTGATTTTGACGGTGTCGGGCAAGATCAGCCAGTTCACCGACAAGGAAAAGAATGTATACGAGTTCCGTGAACAGGATTTGCGGAGCCTGAAGCAGCACTCGGTGGTGACCCGTACCACCTGGACGCCGCAATCGGTGTTCAGCGGCCCACTGATGCGCGACATCCTGGCCAAGGTGGGCGCCAGCGGCCAGAAGGTCAAGCTGCGCGCGCTGAACGACTATGTGTACTGGATAGACAGCCGCGAGTTCTACGACTTCGACGTGGTGCTGGCGCGTTCGGTCAATCACAAGCCGCTGGATGTAGGCAATCGCGGCCCACTGTGGCTGATGTACCCGCTGGACCAGATGCCGGAGGACAAGAAAGGACCGGCGATGGACGCCAAGCTGGTCTGGCAGATCAACCGCCTGGTGGTGTTTTGATGCCGGCCGGCGCGGGATGGACGGGAGCGCGAGATGAGTAAATCGATGCTGTCCGCCTGGAAGGGGCTTCCGGCGATCGCGCTGCTGGGCTTTCTGCTGCTGGCGGTGGGCGTCTACATGGCGATAGAACGCTATGTGCCGGCGCGCGGCTTTGAAGGCCGCAGCGAGGACTTGTATTGGTCGGTGGCGCAGATGCAGCTGGAGCTGGAAAAGGCGCGCGCCGATCTGCTGCGGCTGAAGGCGGGGGAGATTTCCGAAGCGCAGGCGCAGCTGCGGCTGGAGGTGGCCAATAGCCGCTTCCTCGATTTCACCACCCCGTCCAAGATGCAGCAGATGCTCAGCCGCGTCGACGGCTTCAAGGGCACCGCCAGCCTGCTGCAGGACTTCTTCGAAGACCAGAACATCCTGCATCCCAGCATCGCTTCCGCGCAGCAGAATATCGACCGCATCGACAGCATACGGCCGTCCCTCGCCGAGTTCGCGGTGCAGGCTCGAGTGACCGAAGTATCCTCGCGCGACGCGCGCAACAAGGACCTGCGCTACAACCAGCAATTGATCGCCTCGCTGTGGTTCGCGCTGGGCGGCATCTGCATGGTGATTTTCGTGCTGCTGTACCGCTACCAGGGCGCGCGCCGCGAGGCCGCCTCGCGCCAGCAATTGCTGGAGCAGGAGCGGGCCGCGCACAAGGCCACGGTGAACGCAGAGCTGGACCGCACCACCTTCCTGGCCACGCTGAGCCACGAGATCCGCTCGCCGCTGCAGACCATGCAGGTGTGTGTGGAGCTGATCGAGCCGGATATCGACCCCGCGGGCAAGGCCGGCAAGGCGGTGGGGCGGCTGAAAACCTGCATGGCCCACCTGATGACCCAGGTGCGCGACATCATGGACATTTCCGCGATCAAGAACATGCAGTTCCGGCTGCATATCAGCGATGTGGACGTGGCGGCGACGCTGAACGAGGTGATAGACCTGCATCGCGCGCAACTGGACGGCAAGGGCCTGGGCTTGCTGGTGCGGCTGGGTGAATTGCCACCGGCGGTGAAGCTGGACAGCGGCCGCCTGCGGCAGATCGTCGGCAATTTGCTGACCAACGCCATCCGCTACACCGACAGCGGAACGGTGACGGTGGAGGCCGGCGTGGACGGCGCCGATGGCCGCAACATATTAGATATCCGGGTGATAGACACCGGCATCGGCGTGCCGGAAGAGTTTCAATCGCGGATCTTCCAGCCCTTCTTCCAAGGCCATGCGCGCCGGGTGGGCAGCAGCGGCCTGGGCCTGGCGGTGGTCAAGGAGCTGGTGTCGCTGCTGGGCGGCGAACTGGAGCTGAAGAGCGTGGTGGGCGTGGGCTCGGAGTTCATCGTCCGCTTGCCCATCGTGGTGCCGGACCAAGAGCCGGCGCCGGAGCGCTCGGTGCTGGTGGTGGACGACGACAAGAATATCCGCGAGCCGTTTTCCGATTGCCTGCAGATGAACGGCTACGCGGTGTCGACGGCGAGCTCGGTGGCCGAGGCCTGCCAGAAGATCCAGCAGTCCCGCTTCAATGTGGTGCTGCTGGACATGCAGCTGGGCAATGAGAGCGGTTACTCGGTGGCGGAGGCCCTGAAGCGCAGCGTGCGTCATCGCGGGGTGAAGATCATCGCGATGACGGCCTATCCGGAGGAGTACGCCGACCCCCGCGCCGACTGGTTCACCGCCAAGCTGGAGAAACCCTTCGATATCAGCCGGCTGCGCGCGGTGCTGGGCCGGGCGCTGGAATAGCGCGCCGGCGCTTCAATCGAATAGCTGCGCCTCGCGCAGCAGATGCTTGTCCCCCAGGCGGCGGGTGAAACCGCTGCGGTCGAAATATTCCAATACCTGGATCGCCAATTTGCGGCCGCAAGCCAACTGATCGCGGAAATTGGCGGCGTCGGCGTAGCCGGCCTGCTGGTTCAAGTCGCGTACCACGGCGGCCATATGCCGGATCGCGGCGCCGGAAAAATAGCGGTCCGGCACCACCGCGTGCACATGACCCAGCCGCGCGGCCTTGCGCAGCAAGGCGCGCGCTTCCTCTTCCTCCACGCCGCCCAGAGCGGCCAAGTCCCGCACCCAGCAAGCCTGCCCGTCGGTGCTGAAGGCGGGCTCCAGCCGCTGCCATAGCACCGCCTCTTGAGGAGTGAAGGCCAGCACATGTTCGGGCAGGTGCAGCCAGCCGCGGGTATTGAGCAACTTTCCCGATGCCAGCAGCTGATCGATCATCAGATTGACCGCGGCCTCGCTTTCCAGTGGCAGCGCCAGCCGGCGCATGCGGCCGCGGCTGGCGCCCAATTGATCCGGTTGCTGGAGATGCAGCGCTTGCAGTCGTTCCAGCAACTGCAATTGCAAGCGTGCCCAGTGTTCCGGCGCATAGGCGTGCTGGCCGGCGATTTGCAAGGGCGCGGCGTCCAATAGCCGCGTCAGTCCGGTTTCGCTCAGCTGGCGGTCCCAGGCCAGTTCCGGCAAGGACAGCGCTTGTCGTTGCAGGCGGAGGCGCAATTGGCCGGCATCATCGCCGCCGGCGGCGTCCAGTGCGCGCAGATAGGCCAGCCGCTCAGCGTGGCGCTTGCCGCGCGTCGGCGGCTGCCGCTCCAGCACCACGGCCCCGGCCAACGTGTGCTGCGCGCCGGCGTCGCGCAGAATCAGCCGGTCGCCGTCGGCCAGGTGCAGCGGACGGTCCAGCGCCAGTTCCGCCAGC
>NZ_JAJOHW010000094.1 GCF_021129195.1 Chromobacterium aquaticum
GCGCGCGCTTCCGCGACCGCGACGGCCGCGAGCACGAGCTCACCGCCATCGCCGAATCCGAGCGCCGCCGGCTGGCGCGCAGCGAATGGGGCTTCGTGTCCCAGCACGCCCGCGACGGCCTGCGCATGGACGTCTCCGCCGGCGCCAATATCAGCGAGCGGCTGATGGCGCTGGGCCAGCGTCACTACGGACGGCTGCGCCAGACCGCCGGCGACTGGCTGGAGCGGGTGGAAATCGGCCGCGCGCGGCTGGACGACGCGCCGAGCGCCTTTTCTGGCGGCATGCAGCAGCGGCTGCAGATCGCCCGCAGCCTGGCCACCCATCCGCGGCTGGTGTTCATGGATGAACCCACCGGCGGCCTCGATGTCTCGGTGCAGGCCCGTTTCCTGGACCTGACCCGAAGACTGGTGCGCGACAGCGGCATCGCCGTCATCATGGTCACCCACGACCTGGGCGTGGCCCGGCTGCTGGCGCAGCGCACGCTGGTGATGCAGCGCGGCCGGATGGTGGAAGCCGGCCTCACCGATCAAATCCTGGATGATCCGCAGCACCCTTATACCCAGCTGCTGGTATCCTCCATTCTGCAGGCCTGAACGCGATGAACTTGTTGATAGACGCTAGCCGTTTGAGCAAAACCTTCACCCTGCACCAGCAGGACAGCCTGGCGCTGCCGGTGCTCGACGATGTTTCGCTGCAAGTGGCCGCCGGCGAATGCGTGGCGCTGGCCGGCCCTTCCGGCGCTGGCAAGAGCACCCTGCTCAAGGCGCTGTACGCCAACTACCTGGTGCAAGGCGGCAGCATCCGCATCCGCCACCGCGACGCCTGGCTGAACATGGCCGCCGCGCTGCCGCACGAGATCGCCGACGTCCGCCGCCACACCCTGGGCTATGTCAGCCAATTCCTGCGCGCCATCCCGCGGGTGGCGGCGCTGGACATCGTCGCCGAGCCGCTGTGCGAATGGGGCATGGACCCCGATGCGGCGCGACGCGAGGCCGGCGCCTGGCTCGCGCGGCTGAACATCCCGGAACGGCTGTGGCGGCTGCCGCCGGCCACTTTTTCCGGCGGCGAGCAGCAGCGGGTCAATATCGCGCGCGGCATGATAGCGCCGCGGCCCATCCTGCTGCTGGACGAGCCCACCGCCTCGCTGGACGCCGCCAACCGCGCGGTAGTGATTGAATTGATGCGCGAAGCGCTGGCGCGCGGCGCGGCGCTGGTGGGCATTTTCCACGACGAGCCCACCCGCGACGCCGTCGCCGACCGCGTGTTCGAAGTACCGCTGGCAAACAAACCGGAACACCAAGCATGAAACGAATCCTGAACAATGCCCGGCTGATCCTGGCCGATGGCGTCGTCGAGCGCGGCGCGCTGGAAATCGACAACGGCGTGATCGCCGCCATCCATGCCCAGGCGCTGAGCGCGCCGCCGCCGCACAGCGAAGACCTGGACGGCGACGATCTGCTGCCCGGCCTGGTGGAAGTGCATACCGATAATCTGGAAAAACACCTGATGCCGCGCAACGGCGTGCTGTGGCCGACACTGCCGGCCGTGGTCACCCATGACGCGCAATGCGTGGCCGCCGGCATCACCACGGTGCTGGACGCGCTGTCGGTGGGCGATCTGGAAGGCGACAGCGTGCGGCTGGACACCTTGCAAAGCGCCTTCGACGCGATAGATGCCGGCATGCGCCAGCGCGTGTTCCGCGCCGAACACCTGTTCCACCTGCGCTGCGAACTGGCCTATCCGACGCTGCTAGACGCGCTGTCGCCCCTGCTCGACCACCCGGCGGTGCGCCTGGTGTCCTTGATGGACCACACTCCCGGCCAGCGCCAGTACCGCGACCTGGCGCAATACCGCAAGTATTACGCCAAGAAGAACGTCAGCTGGAACGACGATACCTTCCTCGCCGCGGTGGAGCAGCGCAAGCTCAAGCAGCGGCAGTACGCCGGACGCCATCGCCAGGCGGTGGTGGAACTGGCGCGCGCGCGCGGCATCGCGCTGGCCAGCCATGACGACACCGAACTCGGTCATATCGACGAAGCGGTGCGCGACGGCGTGGCCGTGTCGGAATTCCCCACCACGCTGACCGCCGCGCGCGCCGCGCGCGAACAGGGCCTGATGACGGTGATGGGCGCGCCCAACATCGTGCGCGGCGGCTCCCACTCCGGCAATGTCGCCGCCTTGGAGCTGGCCGGCCACGGCCTGCTGGACATCCTGTCCTCGGACTATGTGCCGGCCAGCCTCTTGCACGCGGCCTACTTGCTGGGCCGCCAGCCGGACTGGGGCCTGAGCCGCGCCATCGCCACCGTCAGCGTCAATCCGGCGCGGGCGGTGGGGCTGGCGGATCGCGGCGCCATCGCCGTCGGCCAGCGCGCCGATCTGGTCCAGGCGCGCGAGCAGGACGGCATCCCTTTGGTGCGCCAAGTGTGGAACGCCGGCCGGCGCGTATTCTGAGAACCTGTTCAAAGTCTGCTACGCTTCGGCGATACGGCGTTGAACAGGCTCTGAGCATCATCCATGCAAAGGGCCGCGTTATCGCAACGCGGCCCTGTTTGCATTTCCCATTCCAAAATCGCTGACTCTTTATTCTCCGTCGGCCGCGCGCGGCGTGCTGCCACAAGCCGCGCGCCTGCGATCAACTACGCTGCGACAGCGCTTGCTGCGCGCCTTCCTTGCCTAAATGCAATAGCAGCAGCAAAACACCGATACCCAGCGTTTTCATCACGCACCAGAACAGAGCAATGCTCAATACCCGATAACAAACAAAACTGACCAAAGACATTATTTATCGACTTCCATTCAGCAATAAGAATCGACCACTACGCCAAACTACACCGAAAATGACTCCGACTTCACCGCCCAATAAATATCCAGCCGCTCTTTGCGCGTCAAATACACCTTGCCGCCGGCGCTACTGCTTTTCAACGCCACGCTGCATATTCTCAAGGCTCTATATAAGCTGGGCACCACCGCGCCCATTGCGCTGGTTTTGCGAATCAGGTTTTCAATATAAATAGCCAGACTTTCCAAATCGCGCGACCAAACCACCGCGCTCCCTCGCGCCAGGCTTTCCAAAATTCTCGAACCGCTCGCTGCCGGCATGACTTTTTGCTCCAAAAATAATTGAAGGCCATCCTATCCGGCATTGATACTGAAAGTCTTTATCCAAACAAGAACAATTCTTTGCGTTTTATTAGAAATGATTATCGTTTGCCCCGCATCCAAGCATCCGCAACGGCCAGGAAAGCCATACACCGCCATGCGTCGCGGCGCGCGGCAATCATTACCATTCCTTATCGCCCCTGTCCAAAAGCTTAATTTACCGGGCTGACAGCCCCTGCCATCCAAGCGGCATGCTATGATTTCGCCTCGGTAGCACTGGAACGGCGACAGACCGCTTCCAATCCGTGTATTGAACAACAACACCACATCATCATACGCATGCAATATAAAAACAAAGACCAAAACCAGGCCGGCGCATCCATGCTCGACTCCATCGCCAATACCGCAAAACTATCCGCCTTGCTGATGTGCCTGGACCAGGCACAGTTATTGAGCGAGCAGTTATTGAGCGAGTTGAAAAGCAGGGACAAGCAAATCAATGCCATAGAACAGGAATTGGAAACCGCCAGGCGGGAAATTCAGAATTTGCGCTCCACGCATTAAAGCGCCGCACGGTTTTCTTCCCCGGCAAGCCAATACGGCCGGCGCCCATCCATTCCCCATGGGTTTTGCCGCCGGCCGTTCGCCGGATTCAATCCTGCCCCGATGGCATTCATCGCCCTCGTTCCGACACTGTAATCGGCTTGCTACAATTCCGACGGCGTTGAAATAAGCTCCGATCCGGCCAGCTTAAGCCCAGATTTCCCCTCCTCGTTGCGCTCAGACAACGGCGGTTTTCCAGGCCCCCCCGGTACCTCATTCAGCGCTGCAGCCCAAGTCAGGCCTGAACTCCAGCGCCAAGCCCGTATTTTGTCCGCCACCGCAGTCGGCGCGCGGCAGCGCCATCCTCTTGAACCTGGCCACATTCTGTTGGAGAATGAACCGCATCAAATCAAGAGCGCGCCCAGCGCTCTTGTCATTTTCCGCTCATCTTCCCGGATTCACGCAACTCCACTTTGCAAGGCGCTGCTTGGCAGCGGAATGTTGCCGCCTATAATCCATCTAGAGCAAATTATCTAGCGAGCCATTTAAAATATCGCCAAATCAAGCGCCATCGGCGCGGCCGCCGGGACAGCGGCGCGCCGGCTTTGAAGGTTTAAGCCTGGCGTAAATAAGAAAGATTATAAGAATGAGATTTCATATCGAGGACAAGGTGATATTCGATCCCGACGCGGGCAGCCTGCAGCCCGGCGATCAGGAAAAAATCATCCTGAAATACAATGAGGCGCAGTTGCTGAAACTGCTGTTGTCCGGTCTGTTCGAGAAGAACGAGCTGATAGACAAGGTGTGGGGCAAGACCGTCGTCACCGACTCCAGCTATCACAAGCTGGTGTTCGACCTGCGCGCGCAGTTGGAAAAAAGCGGGCTGGACCCCAAGATCGTCAAGACCATTCCACGCCGCGGCTGCCAGTTCGTCGGCGTCTTCACGCCGCTGGACGATGCCCCGGCCACAGCCGACAACGACACGCCCCCGGCCGAGGACGCCGCCGCGCCCGCCGAGCAGCCCCCCGCCATCCCCTGCCC
>NZ_JAJOHW010000095.1 GCF_021129195.1 Chromobacterium aquaticum
GCGGACAGCTGCGCCTGGCGCGCGGCGCGCAGATCGGCGCCGTCCATCAGCGGATCGGGCTTGAGTTCCAGCGCTTCCGGCTGCTGGTATTCGCGCAGCTGGCGGTCGGTGAGCTGGCGCAGCATCTTCAGCAGCGGACGCGCCAGCAGCAGGTAGGCCAGCAGCAGGCCGAAGGCGTAGACGGTCCAGCGCGCGGCTTCGAACCAGGTGTCTTGCTGCATCCAGATCGGCTCCGGCTCGGACAGCGCGGAGAAGTTGAGCGTGGACACCGCCAGGGTGTCGCCGCGTTCGGCGTGGATGCCCAGGCCGTTGCGCAGCACCTTGTCGACATTGGCCAGCTCGGCCGGCTTCCAGCCGCCCTTGCTCGGCGCGGCGGACTGGTTCAGCACCACGGCCACGCTCAGGCGGCGCAGCGTGCCGCGCGCTTTCTTGATCTGGGTGACGCTGCGGTCGTAGGCGTATTGGCGAGTGACGGCGTTCTTGCTGTTGCCGGCCTTTTCCGAGGCCGCGCCGGAAGCGTCGGTGTTGATCGGTCGGTTGCTCAAGGAACCGGGCACGCCCAGCGCCATTTTCTCGGTGGAGGTTTCCTCGCGCGAGGCCTCGTTGGTGACCTTGGGCGCCTCGCCGTATTTCTCGCGGGTTTCCTCTACGCGGTCGTTGTCGACGTCGGCGGTGACGCTGACCTTGAAATTGTCCTTGCCCAGCACCGGGGTCAGCAGATCGCGCACGTTTTGCAGCGCTTCCTCGCGGAAGCGGCGCGCGGTGTCGCTCTCATTGCCGCCCAGCATGCCGTCGTCGCTCAGGTCGACGCGCGAGGACAGCAGATTGCCGGCCTGGTCCACCAGGGTGACCTGGGACGGCGACAGCGTGGACACGCTGCCGGCCACCAGCTTGATCACCGCGGCCACTTGCTCGTTGTTCAGCTGCTGGCCGGGCTTGAGGGTGACCACCACCGAGGCCGAACCCTTGTCGTTGGCGGCGCCGACAAAGGACGTGGCGCGCGGCAGCGACAGATGCACCCGCGCGGCGGACACCGGGTCCAAGGCCAGGATGCTTTGCACCAGCTCGCCTTCCAGGCCGCGGCGGAAGCGCACGTCCTGCACGAACTGGCTGACGCCCAATGGGTCGTTCTTGTCCAGCAGCTCCAGGCCGGACGGCAGCTGCGCCACCACGCCCTTCGCCGCCAGCTGCATGCGCACGCGGCCCAGCTGGCTGTCCGGCACCAGCACCTGGCCGGTTTGCGGATGGATGCGATAGGGAATTTTCTCGGCGTCCAGCACCGCCATCATGTCGGCGGCCACCACTTTTTCCTGGGCGCCGAACACCGGCTTGTAGCTGGCGTCGTCGCGCCACAGCCACAGGCTGATCAGCACGGTGACGCCTATGGCCAGCGCGACGATGGGCAGCGCCAGGCGCAGGGATTGTCCGGAGACCGGCCAGCGGCCGCCCAGACGGGTTTGCACGGCCGCGACGCCGCTGCGTAAACGATTCAACACGGGCATGGTCCTCGCGGCTTACAGCTGCATCTTGATCAGGTCGTCCACCGCGCCCACCACCTTATTGCGCACTTGCATCAGCATGGAGAACGACAGACTGGCTTCCTGGCTCATCAGCATCGCGCCGACCAGGTCGTCGCTCTTGCCGCTGTCCACATCGGCCATTTTTTCGGAAGCCAGGCGGTTCTGCGCATCGACGTCGCGGACGGCGGCGCCCATCGCGTCGGAGAAGCTGGCGGCGGAAGCCGGCTCCTCGCTGTGCTGCGGCGGCGCGATCGGCGCATTGCGCGCCATCCCGGCCATTTCGCCGAGCATCTGCCGGCGATCGGCATGAATCATCAAACCCAGGTTGGTCGCCATCGGAAATCCTTGTCGGGCGGTGCCCGTTATTATTGAGTGGCCAAACATGGCCGGTTTCACGTCTGCGGCCCGCGGCCCGGAGGCGGCGAGCGTATCGAAGCGGCAGCCCCGAGATGAGCGGCATGACCATGCCATCATCCTGACGCCAGGATACGAGCGGCGATTTTAAACTTTATGCTTAAACCAACCGCCGTGAATTTTCACAAAGTCTGACGTGAATTTTCCCCCTTTACCCAGCGGCGGCAGCCAGTAAGATGCACACTCCATAAGGTTTAGCCTGCCGTTTGCCTCCGTCCGCGAGCCGCGAATTTAGTACCGCTTAGTACAATTCGCACTCGACGCCGCAGAGGGCCGGCCGGCCTTGATGAACACCAGGCCGCCGCGGTTTAAGCGCCGCGCCCCTGCCGTCGCCCGCGCGCGCCGGCCGGGCGCGCTGAAGCCGGCGGCGCCACGCCCACCCCATCACCGAGTATCGAGATGCCAAGAGCCAGAATCATTTCGCAGCATGACGGCGCCCAACTGCCGGCTCTCGACCTGCGCACGCTGGGACGGCCGTTCCACCTGCTGCCCGTGTTCGGCAAAGCCCTGCAAGAAGAGCTGGCGGATTTCCTGCAGCAGGAACTGAACCGCCGCTACCACGCGCATTTCCACATCCGCGCGCTGCAGCAGGCACAGCCGGCCGCCGACGAGCGCCGCTGGCTGTGGCACGCGCTGGACGGCTGCCAGTTGGGCAGCCATATCGAACGGCCCTTATTGCTGCGCTTGCTGGATTACCGCTTCGGCGCGCCGGCGGCGCAGGCGGACGCCGACGCCGTGCCAGCGGAAACCGAAACCGAGCGCCGTCTGGCGCGCAGCCTGGCGGAACGGCTGCTGCCGCGCCTGCTGCAATGCATTTTACGGCTGGACCGCCAGGCCGGCGGCCTGCCGCCCGGCCCAGCCGACTGCGCGCAACTGCCCTTCGTGCCGCCCGGCACCGGGGTCTGGGAGATCCGCCTGGACATCGGCGACGGCGAGCACGCCATCGGCGCGCTGTGCCTGCAATTGGACGCCACTTGCTTCGAGCGGCTGCTGAAAAACCTGTCCGGCCGCCGCGACAGCGCCGATGCCCAGGCGGCGCCGGCGGAAACCTTCCGCGAGCGGCTGCGGGTGCGGCTGCAAGCGCGGCTGCTGGACCGCGAAATGGCCTTGGGCGACATCATGGACCTGCGCCCCGGCAGCGTGCTGCCAGTGACGCTGCAGGCCAGGAGCGAAGTGCTGGTCGGCGCCTCGCGGCTGTTCGACGCCGATGTGGCCGAGCAGCACGGCAAGCTGTGCCTGACCGGTTTTGTCGCCAGCGAATGACTCTACAAACACAGAACAAGAAGGATTTAGCATGGACTTGAACGACGATTTCGACCTGGGCGGCGTGCTGGACGGCCTGGACGCGCTGGACGGCAAACCGGCGGACGACGCCGCCGCTCCGCGCCGGCAGCCGCGCGACATGACCCAGTTCCTGCGCAAGATCCCGGTGCGGCTGACGCTGGAAGTGGGCGGCGCCGACATCTCGCTGGCCGATCTGGTCAATATCGAGAACGGCTCGGTGGTGGAACTGGACAAGCTGGCCGGCGAACCGCTGGACATCAAGGTCAACGGCACCGTGATCGGCCGCGGCGAGGTGGTGGTGGCCGGCGAGAACTACGGCCTGCGGGTGGTGGAGCTGAACGACCTGGAACTGGACAGCCTGGCCTGATGGAACTCTTGAAGAAGCTGCGCCCCCTGCTGCGACCCAGCCTGCTCGCTGCTGGGCTTTGGGCGCTGGCCGCCGCCTGTCAGGCCGAGCCGCTGAAGCTGCTGTCGGCCAATGCCGGCGGCACCCCGGTGGACTTCACCATCAAGACCCAGATCCTGATCCTGATGACCCTGCTCGGGCTCTTGCCCGTGCTGGTGCTGATGATGACCAGCTTCACCCGCTTCGTCATCGTGCTGTCCCTGCTGCGCCAGGCGCTGGGCCTGCAGCAGGGCCTGCCCAACCGCATCGTCACCGGGGTGGCGCTGATCCTGACCCTGCTGGTGATGCGGCCGGTGGGCCTGGAGGTGTGGAACCAGGCGCTGCAGCCCTTCGATCAAGACAAGATCACCATGCAGCAGGCGCTGGAGATCGCGCAGAAGCCGATCAGCCGCTTCATGCTGGCGCAGACCAGCAAGACCGCGCTGGCGCAGATCGCCAGGCTGTCCGGCGAGGAAAAGATCAGCAATCCGCAGGACCACGCCTTCGCGGTCAAGCTCGCGGCCTTCGTGCTGTCGGAATTGAAGACCGCGTTCCAGATCGGCTGCATGCTGTTCATTCCCTTCCTGGTGATAGACCTGGTGGTGTCCAGCGTGCTGATGGCGATGGGCATGATGATGCTGTCGCCGCTGGTGATTTCGCTGCCGCTCAAGCTGCTGCTGTTCGTGCTGGTGGACGGCTGGTCGCTGACGGTGAACACCCTGGTCACCTCGATACAGGCGTATTGAATTGAGCACAAATTTTTTTGCCACGGAAGCACACGGAAAACACGGAAAATTCAAAATCAATGACTCCATGCCTGTGTTGTGTACGCCTTATGTTCGGCGCTTCGAAAAGCGCTATTCCCTATGCCACGGCGGACATCTATGACAAAGAATTTTGTGTTTTTCTGAATTTGTCCGTGTCTTCCGTGTGCTTCTGTGGCTAAAAAAGTTTTTTACGCTTCCGTGGCTCATTGATCATCTTGACTAACTAACAGGCGTTTATGCTCACTCCCGACATTGCCGTCGACATCGTCAACGACAGCCTGCGCGTCGTCGTCACCCTGGTGGTGCTGCTGATCCTGCCCAGCCTGATCGTCGGCGTCATCGTCAGCCTGATCCAGGCCGCCACCCAGATCAACGAGCAAACGCTGTCCTTCCTGCCGCGGCTGCTGGTGACCCTGCTGACCATCGCCGTCGCCGGCCACTGGATCACCGGCTTCCTGATGGACTTCTGCGTGGCGATGTTCCAGCGCGCCGCCGGCCTGGTCGGATAGCCGTGACCGGCCTCTACGCCCAGCTGCTGGACTTGATCCCGGCGTTCTGGTGGCCGTTTTGCCGGCTGATGGCCGCCTTCAGCGTCGCGCCCTTCATCGGCGAGGGCATGGTGCCGGTGCGGGTGCGCATCGGCCTGGCGCTGGCGCTGTCCGCCGCCACGCTGCCGGCCACCCTGCCGCTGCCCAAGCTGGACCTGTTCTCGCTGGCCGGCGTCGCCGCCAGCATCGAGCAGGCGGTGATAGGCCTGATCTTCGGCCTCGCCTTCCAGCTGGTGCTGGCGGTGCTGGCCGTGCTCGGCTTCCTGGTGTCCTCGCAGATGGCGCTGTCGATGGCGGTGATGAACGACCCCGGCAACGGCAACTCTTCCGATGTGGTGTCCAGCCTGCTCTACCTGCTGGGCGCCATGGTGTTCTTCGCGCTGGACGGCCATTTGCTGCTGATCCAGGTGGTTTACGCCAGTTTCCAGGCCTGGCCGGTGGGCGGCGGCGTGCCGGCCGCCTCGCTGTCCATGTTGGCCGGCGGCGTGGCCTGGGTCTTGTCCGCCGCCATGCTGCTGGCGCTGCCGGCGGTGTTCGCCACCTTCGTGGTGCAGGCCGGCATCGGCATGATCAACCGGGTGGCGCCGTCGCTGAACCTGTTCTCGCTGGGCTTCCCGCTGATCACCCTGTTCGGCCTGGGCACGCTGGGCCTGATCGCCCGCTTCATCCCGCAGCAATACCTGAACCTGAATGAACAGATGCTGCGCCTGCTGGGCGGCATGCTGAGGGCCGGCCATGGCTGAGGGGCGCGGCGGCGATAAAACCGAAAAGGCCACGCCGCACAAGCTGCGGCAAGCGCGCAAGCAGGGCCAGGTGCCGCGCTCGCGCGATCTGGCCGCCGCGCTGGGCCTGCTGCTGGCGCTGAAGCTGGCGTTCTGGCTGATGCCGCAGTGGCTGGACGAGTTCCGCCAGCTGTTCGCGCTGGCTTTCGCCCCGCTCGCCGGCAACGGCGCGCTGGACAATAGCTGGTCCAAGCTGTTTGGCGGTACCTTGCTGCTGCTGGTCAAGATGGTGCTGCCGCTGGCGGTGATTCCGCTGTGCGTGATCGTGGTATCCCTCTATCCCGGCGGCTGGATCTTCAGCCTCAACCATCTGCAGCCCAAGCTGGAGCGCTTCAACCCGCTGGCCCACTTCGGCCGCATCGCCTCGGCGCGCCACGCCAGCGAGATCGGCAAATCCATCGCCAAGGCCTTGCTGCTGGGCTGGGTGCTGTACCGGCTGAGCCAGAGCGCGCTGGAGGATTTCTTCGCCTTGCAGGGCGCGCCCTTCGCCACCTCTCTCGCCGGCAGCGCCGAATTGCTGATCAACGCGCTGCTGAGCCTGACCGCGGTGTTCATGCTGTTCGCGCTGATCGACCTGCCCTTGCAGATCCTACTGTTCATGAAGCAGCAGAAGATGAGCAAGCAGGAGGTCAAGGAAGAGTACAAGAGCACCGAGGGCCGGCCGGAGATCAAGCAGCGCATCCGCCAGATCCAGATGCAGATGGCCCAGCGCGGCGTGCGCAAGGCGGTGCCCACCGCCGACGTGGTCATCGTCAACCCCGAGCACTACGCGGTGGCGTTGAAATACGATGAGGAGCGCGCCGAAGCGCCCTTCATCATCGCCAAGGGCCTGGACGAGATGGCGCTCTACATCCGCCAGGTGGCGCAGGAGCACCAGGTGGACGTCGTGCCGCTGCCGCCGCTGGCGCGCGCCGTCTACCACACCACCCAGGTCAACCAGCAGATTCCCGCGCCGCTGTACCGAGCGGTGGCGCAAGTCCTGACCTATGTCATGCAACTCAAGGCCTTCCGCAACGGATCGCGCCGCAGCCAGCCGCGGCTGCCGGACGATTTGCCGATCCCGCGCGACATGGCCGATCCCAGAACCGCATCATGAACGCTTTCACTCGACTGCTGGCCGACATCGGCCGCCACAAGATCGCCGCCCCGCTGTTTTTGCTGGCCATACTGGCCATGGTGATGCTGCCGCTGCCGCCGCTGGCGCTGGACATGCTGTTCACCTTCAACATCGTGCTGGCCATCATCGTCATCCTGGTCAGCGTCTCCGCCAAGCGGCCGCTGGACTTCTCCGCCTTCCCCACCATCATCCTGGCCACCACCCTGCTGCGGCTGTCGCTGAACGTGGCGTCCACCCGGGTGGTGCTGCTGCACGGCCATGAGGGCACCCACGCCGCCGGCCGGGTGATCGAGGCCTTCGGCCAGGTGGTGATAGGCGGCAACTTCGTCGTCGGCATGGTGGTGTTCGTCATCCTGATGATCATCAACTTCATGGTGGTGACCAAGGGCGCGGAACGGATCTCGGAAGTGTCCGCCCGCTTCACCCTGGACGCGCTGCCCGGCAAGCAGATGGCCATCGACGCCGACCTCAACGCCGGCCTGATCAACCAGGAGCAGGCGCAGCAGCGCCGCCGCGACATCGCCACCGAAGCCGATTTCTACGGCGCGATGGACGGCGCGTCCAAATTCGTGCGCGGCGACGCCATCGCCGGCATCCTGATCCTGATCATCAATCTGTTCGGCGGCGTGGCCATCGGCGCGCTGATGCACGGCCTGTCCGCCGGCGACGCCTTCCGCCAGTACGCGCTGATGACCATAGGCGACGGCCTGGTCGCGCAGATTCCGGCCCTGCTGCTGTCCGCCGCCGCCGCCATCATCGTCACCCGCATCAGCGACGACGGCGATATGCAGGAGCAAGTGGGCAAGCAGATGCTGGCCTCCCCCACCGTGCTGATGAGCGCCGCCGGCATGATGCTGGTGCTGGCCGCCATCCCCGGCATGCCCTGGCCCACCTTCCTCGGCTTCGCGCTGCTGCTGGGCTTCGTCGCCTGGCGGCTGCACCAGCGCCAGCAGACGCTGCCGAACCAGCCGGACCCGGCGCTGGCGAAAAGCGCGCTGGCCGGCGACGCCGACATCGAACTGGAATGGGGCGCGCTGCCCTATGTCGACACCCTGGGCATCAATCTGGGCTACAAGCTGGTGTCGCTGCTGGACAAGAGTCAGGGCGCGCCGCTGGCCAAGCGCGTGCGCGGCGTGCGCCAGAGCCTGAGCGAAAGCCTGGGCGTGCTGATGCCGACGGTAAGCCTGCGCGACGACTTGCGCCTAAAGCCCTCGCAATACGCCATCCTGCTCAGCGGCAACACCGTGGCCGAGGGCGAGGTCTACGCCGACCGCTTGATGGCGATCCCGTCGCCGGAGCTGTACGGCGAGGTGGACGGCATGCCCGGCGTGGACCCGGCCTATGCGATGCCGGTGACCTGGATCCAGCCCGAGGACAAGAGCAAGGCCTTGGGCCTGGGTTACCAGGTGGTGGACTGCGCCAGCGTGGTGGCCACCCATCTGAACAAGGTGATGCGCGAGCACCTGGCCGAGCTGTTCCGCCACGACGACGTGACTGCGCTGGGCGAACGGCTGTCGGCGCTGGCGCCCAAGCTCGCCTCCGCGCTGAACCAGGCGCTGCCGGCGCCGCTGCAGCTCAAGGCCTACCGCCAGCTGCTGACCGACAATGTGTCGCTGAAGGACATCGTCCCCATCGCCAACGCCCTGCTGGACGCCAGCGAGAGCAGCAAGGACCCCATCATGCTGGCGGCCGAGGTGCGCTGCGCGCTGAAACGCCAGATCGTGCAATCCATCCTGGGGCCGCGCGGCGAAATGAAGGCCTTCAATCTGTCCGCCGATCTGGAAAACCTGCTGCTGGGCGCGCTGAGCCAGGCGCAGCAAACCGGCAAGCCTCAGCTGGACAGCTTCCCCATCGACCCCAATGTGCTGCAGCAGTTGCAGGCGAATATGCCGGTGGTGCGCGACCAGATGAAACAGTTGGGCCACGCGCCCATTCTGCTGGTGATGCCGCAGATCCGCCCGCTGCTGGCGCGCTACGCGCGCTTGTTCGCGCCCGGCCTGCACGTGCTGTCCTACAACGAGGTGCCGGAGACGCGCGAGGTCAGCCTGACCGGCACCCTGGGCTAAGAACCAGTTCATGATCTGCTGCGCGTCGCGAAGCGTTCACGGTGAGTACGAGCTCAAAATGCTCATGTACCACGGGTACATTCCGCTTTCTCAGCCGCAACGCCTTGTCTCGCTCTTGCTCGCGAGACTTTGAACAGGTTCTTAGCCCGCTTCGTCCCGGCGCGGCCGCGCCGGGACTGGTTTCGCATTGGATGCGAAGCCCTTCTCCTCTTGCCTCCTCGCCGCCGGCACCCGCCCGCTTTACCGACACATAGAGATTTCCTCAAAGCAATCATCGCATTAAGTACAATTCACTCTTCAGACGCATCCATCCATTTATCTCGCGCAGCAAAGACTCTGTACCAAGGAACAGGTTTCAAGCTGTATGCATGAATCTAGAATGGAAGCCTTTTTTGCGTTTTAAGCGAAAATTTTTCGCACATTTTGCAAATTTTGACTAATAATCGGCTGACAGCCTGGCAATGATTTCGTACCCGGATGGCATGCCGCAACCGGCAAGCCCCGGCCCTGCCCGGAAGGCCACCCGCCGCCCGTGCGCCGGCAGCGATAATCATTGAACAAGACATAAAAAGCGCCCGTCCATTGCCCGGGACGCGCGCAGATAAGAGCCGCCAAGCAAACCTGGCAGAGAACCTGAGGCAAGGCGCGCTGACGCGGACAGTACCTCCCGCGCCGCAAGTCAGCGCAGCATCAAGGGTTTGCTTGATGGCGAATAAGAAACGACCCCGAATAGTCGCCCTACTTAGAAGACATGCAAATGACACAGAATAAGCCAACGACTGAAATCATCAATGCCAATATCCGGACCCATCTGGAACAGCGCGGCCTGGCGGAATCGCAGCAGGTCAGCTTGATCGAGGAAGTGCTGGGCCTGAGCGCGTCGCAAACCTACCGCAAGCTCAACGGCAGCAGCCAATGGCAGCTGGGCCAGTTGGAAAAGCTGGCGCAATACCTGGGCCTCCCCACTTCGGAACTGCTGGTGTCGCAGGACAACCGCCGGCCGGTGCGGGTGCCGGACGCCGATCTGATCCCGGCCATCCTGCACCTGACCGACCACACCGAGGAAGCCCATTGCTGGATACAGCTGGGCGACGTGGTGCAGGACGATTCGATCTCCCCGCTGTTGCTGGCGCGCCGCCAGGGCGACAGCTGGCACGTGTATCCGGGCAGCCACGACCGCTGCATCAACGGCCACGAAGTCACTTACCTGGCGGTGCAGCCGCCCAAGCGCGCCAATAACAAGCGCCTGCTGGTGGCGGTGCTGGACGATATGGACGCCGACATCCTGGCCGCGGTGCTGGTGCGCCAGGGCCTGTTCGCCCTGCCCTATGAATCGCCGTCCGAACTGCTGGCCGCGCTGCCGAACGAAGAGTTCGACGCCTTCGTGCTGGACTGGGTGCTGGGCGACGACGATTGCATGAAGGTGATAGAAACCATACGCCAGCGCTCGGCCACCGTGCCCATCATCGTGCTGACCGGCCACGCGGAAGAATACGAATCCGCCTTGCAACAAGCCTTGCGCATCCAGGGCGTCTACTACATCGGCAAGCCGACGCCGGGTTCCATCCTGGCGCTGCAGATCACCAATGTAGTGACCGCGGCCCACGATCTGGAAGTCTGAGCAAACCGGCTCCAGCCTCCGCGCGACATGAAAAAGCCCTGGATTCCCCAGGGCTTTTTTCATTCCGGCCATGCTACGCCGCGTTCAGCCGCGCTTGGTCACCGCCTCCAGCATGCGCCGCAGCTGGCCGGCGTCGAAGGGCTTGGCCAGGATGCCGGCGAAACGCCGCGCGCGCGGGTCCTGGAAGGCTTCCGGGTAGGCGCTCATGCCGACGATGGAGGTGTGCGCGCCGCGCTGGCCGTTCCAGGCCTGCTCCGCCACCTGATAGCCGCTGTCCGCGCCCAGATGCATGTCCAGCAGCACGGTGTCGAAATCGGCGTGCTGCAGCGCCTGCGCCGCCAGCGCCGCCGTCTCCGCGGTGGCCACCTGATAGCCGTCGCGCTGCAGCAGCTCCGCCAGGGTGTCGCGGATATCGGCGTCGTCGTCGACGATCAAGACCGATTGCGGGCCGGGCGCGTCCAGCGTCTGCACCGGCAACCGCACCGTGAAACATGAACCCTGGCCCTCGGCGCTGTCCAGCTCGATGCAGCCGCCAAACAGATTGACCAGTTCCTTGACGATGGACAGGCCCAGGCCGCAGCTGCCTGCGCGGCGGTGCTTGCCCTGGATGAAGGGCTGGAAGATGCGCTGCTGCTGCTCCGGCGGAATGCCGATGCCGGTGTCGCGCACCTGCAGCATCAGCTCATGGTGGCCGGTGGCGCGCAGGCAGCTGACATTGACCGTCACCCCGCCCTGATCGGTGTAACGGATGGCGTTGGACACCAGATTGCCCACCACCTGACGCAGCCTGACCTCGTCCAGCAGCACCTTCTCCGGCAAGGGGCCGGCCTGATAGCTCAGGGTCAGCCCCTTGGCGTCGGCCAGCGGCCGCATCACGTCCATGGTGGCTTGCAGCACCTCGGCCAGCGGCATAGGCTGCGGATTCATCCGCAGCTTCATATTGCGGATGGCGCTGATGTCCATGATGTCGTGCACCTGGGCCGACAGATGCGACACGCTGGTCTTCAGGCGCTGCACCGCGGTGCGCGCCGTCTTGTCGCCATCCGCCACCGGCTCCAGCAATTCGATGCACACCTGCATCGATTGCAGCGGCGAGCGGATCTCGTGGCTCAGCGTGGCCAGGAAGGTGGTGCGGTCCAGCTCCATCGCCACCGTGGCCTGATGCGCGGACTGTTCCTTCTCCAGCAAGGCCTGCTTGGCGCTGGCCAGACGCTTGACCGAGCTGTAGCGCGACAACAGCAGGATCACCGCGCAGATCACGCCCCACAACACTGATTGCAGATAGAGCACATTGCTGCGCTGGCGGTCCAGATCCTCCAGGCGCTCGGTGCGGCTCTTGACCTCGGCCACCCGCGCCTCCACGGCGAAGGCCATCAGTTGCGGCCGCAGCAGATCGATGCGCTCCAGCAGCGCCGGCACCGCAGCCGGCGACGGATGGCCGAAGCCCGGATCGGTGAACAGTTGCTGATAATCCGCCACCAGGGTGTCGAAACCCTTCACCTGGCGCAGCAGCATCTGCACGCGCACCGGCGCCGGTTCAGAGAATACGTGGAAGCGGCTGCTGGCCACCTCCAGCCGTCGGGTCAATTCCTCGTTATTGATGCGGCCGGCCTGGAAAGCCACCAGCGCAGACTTGGCGCGCTCCATCTCCAACTGGAATTGCGCCACCGACCAATACAGGTCTTCGCTGCTATTGGCCACCGAATTGCCCTTGCCCACCTGGCTGATGCTGTAATACATGCCGCCGGCGGCGGTGATCAGCACCAGCAGGCCCACCCACAGCATGCGCCGGCCTTCCGGCCAGCCGCCCCAGCCGGATGCCAGCTGCCGCAGACGTCCGACCCAGGCCGACTTGGCGCCTTCCTGCGCCCGATCTTGCTTGTCCATCAGTTCACCACCAGGCCATCGATCTGCCAGATCAACTTGGCGTCCAGCGCCGGCCCCTTGGCCGAATCCGGCATCTGCTCCAATGGATACATCAACCACAGCGGGCCGTAACGGGCCACGTTCATCGGCTGTTGATTGAAGCGGCGCGCCAGGATGGCGCGGTACTTGACCAGTTCGCTGACAGGGATCGAATAGGTGTAGTCATTGAGGGCGACGAACTGGGCCTGATGCCCGTAAGCGCCCACCTTGTTGAGAATGTCGCGCACCAATGGCCCGCTGAAAGTGGCCTTGGGCGTCCAGCTGGTGGCGGTGACCAGCGAGGTCTGCGGCAAGGCCATCAGTGCGCTTTCGCGGAATTCATACACCCCGCGCGCCGGATCGGTGTAATGGCTGATTTTGCCCGACACCACCAGCAGCACCGGGTCGTCGCCCGCCCGGCATGCTTGCGCCAGCAGCGCGAAAACCAGCAAGCAAAAGACTTTCTTCATCTTGGCAAACGCTTCATTGATTGAAAAACCCTAGCGCCACGCGCTGCGTCGCGGCGAACCGCGACGGACAACTAAAAAAAATCGGCACGCGCTGCCGGTGCCGGTTTGCCGCGCCGCAGGCGGAGCCGCCCGACGGGCAGTCCGCCAGGGCGGCCGGGGTCCGAACCGCCGGATCAGTCTTCCAGCAGGCGCTTCACCACATCCACGTACTCCTGCATCGCTTCGTCGCCGCCCTTGCCCTTCAGCTTTTCCCAGGCATCGAACTTGGCGCGATTGATGAAATCCATCATGCCCGGACGCTCGCCGGCGGCGTCGCCTTCGGTCGCCTGCTTGAACAAGGCGTACAGCTGCAGCAGCGTCTGGTTGTCCGGGCGCTCGGACAGGGTCTTGACATCGGCCTGAGCCTGGGTGAACAGCGTCTGCAAATCAGACATGGCAATTCCTTTGTGAAAACCGGGACCTTTTCATGTCCCTGGTAAGATGTTAGCCACCGGCACCATGCCGGAAAGCGGAATTTACCATGAACCCGCGCCGCGGTCAGCCCGGGCGCTGGCGCGCTCCTCACCTGTTTACGTTCTCGCGAGCTAAGCGAGACAAGACGTTGCGGCGGAGCAAGCGGAATGCATGACTGGCACATGAACATTTCGAAGCAGTACGCACCGTGGTACGCCGCACCGAGCGCAGCAGACTTTGACCAGGTTCTCAGAACGTGTTTACGATCTCGCGAGACAAGGCGAGACAAGGCGAAAACGAGCGAAAAAGCGGAATGTACACGTGGTACATGAGCATTTTGAGCTGGTACTCACCGTGCAACGCTTCACGACGCGCAGCAGATCGTAAACAGGTTCTTACAGGCCCAGCGCGCTTTTCACCAGGCCAAACACCTTGGTGTTGTCCATCACGCCCTTGAAGCCCTTGGAGCCGGCGCCGCTGGACATCAGCATCACGTCGCCGCCGCCATGGGTTTCGCTGGACAGGCGCACGCCGGTTTCTTGCTGGTAGTCGTCGCCCATCGCGGTGGCGGAGTCCACCGACACGCGGCTGGCCTTGCGGTTGGGGCCGTTGCCGAACACCAGCGCGGTATAGGTGGCGC